>NZ_JBDZDK010000085.1:0-1242 GCF_040049155.1 Sphingomonas silueang | reverse complement strand
ACGAGCGCTCGTACGACCAGTCTCAGAACCGAAAACTTCCCGCACCGCCCGCGCCCTCGTCAAAGACGATAAGCATCCCGGCTACGGCCAAACGGGCAAGGCGGCCCTCAGGCCACGCTTACCATGCTTGCGTCGGTGTTGCCCGCGATCGTGGCGTCACGCCGATTGCCGTTGTTGCAGCCCTGGCGCGATGCCGCCCAGTCCGAGAAAATTCCCTGGCTATTGCCCACGGCCTCGCAGATCGTCGACCGGGTCGAGTCCATCTGCGGCCAGATGCCGCCCACCAGCGCTTGAGCCGTTTCGCAGCTCGAGATGTTCATCTGGTTGAGCAGCTGCGCCTTCTGGCTGAACTCGTCCATGACCTTGCCGATCTCGGGCGAGACGCTGTCGATCGCGAGCTTGAAGGCGAACCCGAGCGCGTTGTTCGCCGTCGCCTTGAGCATCGCCACGATCTCGGAGGCGTTGATGAACGAGAACGAGCCCGAGAACAGGTCGATGCCCCCGCAGCCGGCCCGCGCGCTCGGCAGCTGCAGGTTGAAGGGCGAGACGCTCTTCTGAGGGAATCGCGTCCAGACGTTGCCGAGCGAGTAATAGCCCGCCGACTGCCCCTGGAACGCGGTCGGACCGGTCACGTTCGCCGCGCCGCCGGCATCGTTAAAGAAGCCGTTCATCTCCGAGGCCACGTCCGCCCGGGCGACGCCGATGAGAGCGAAGTGCGACGCGGCGATCATCGACAGGATGGCGGCAGTGCGCCGGAAGGCGCGTCCGCTCCGCTTCTTCGTAGAACAGGCCATCAGTAATCACTCCCGACCTTGGTGTTGGTCAGCATGAAGATGCGATCCATGATCTCGTCGGCGCTGAGCACGCCGTAGCCGACCGGGATCGTTCGCTTGGTGACGGTGTCGTAGAGGACGAGCGCCGGCGTCTCGTTGCCCGGCACGCCCATCCGAGCCCTTTGGCCGGAATCGACCTTGTAGTTCGGGAAGTCCTTGCTCGGCCCGCCGTCCATCGAGATGGCGACCACCACCATGCGGTGGCTGTCGGTGACTGAACGGAGTATCGGCGCGAACACCTCGCAGGCGCCACAGCTCTGCGCGTAGAAGTAGAACAACCCGTAACGCTGTCAATCGGCGTCCAAAAAGGACCCCCTATCGGCGTGCAAAAGGGACCCCCTTCGTCAAGCAGCGTGACGGGTATGACGGGCGCACCGTTCGCGCTGGTTGCGGCGTAGGGCGGGCGTAG
>NZ_JBDZDK010000084.1:0-1253 GCF_040049155.1 Sphingomonas silueang | reverse complement strand
GAAGGCGCGGTGCTGGTCATCGTCGTGCTCTTCCTGCTGCTCGGCAACTTCCGTGCGGCCCTGATCGCGGCGTTGGTCATCCCGATCACCATGATGCTGACAGGCTTTGGTATGCTGCGCGCTGGGGTCTCGGCCAATCTGATGAGCCTTGGGGCTTTGGACTTCGGTCTGATCGTCGACGGCGCCGTCATCATCGTTGAAAACGCGCTGAGGCGGCTTGCCGAACAACAGCATCATGAAGGTCGCTTGCTGACCGTCAAGGAACGGCTTGCGACCGTGGCAGCCGCCGCTCGCGAGATGATCCGCCCCTCGGTTTACGGGCAGGCAATCATCATCCTCGTCTACGTACCGCTGCTCACGCTGACCGGCGTGGAGGGTAAAACGTTCGGACCGATGGCGCTGACCGTCATCATCGCGCTCGCCTTCGCCTTCATCCTCTCTCTCACCTTCGTGCCGGCGATGATTGCGATCTGGCTGTCGAAGAAGGTCGAGGAGAAGGACGGCCGCATCATCACGTGGCTGAAGAAGCGCTACGAACCCGGTCTCGACCGGGCCATGAAGCGCCCGACGCTGACGATCGGTGCGGGTGTGGGAAGCCTTGTGGTGGCGGCGCTTGCTTTCACTACGCTCGGCTCGGTGTTCCTGCCGCAGCTCGACGAAGGCGATTTGCTGATCCAGTCGCTCCGCATTCCGGCAACGTCGGTCCAGCAGAGCCAGGCGATGCAGGTGCCGATCGAGCGGATGATGTCGAAGCAGCCGGAGGTGCAATTCGTCTATTCCAAGACGGGCACCGCCGAGCTGGCGGCCGACCCGATGCCGCCGAACGCGACCGACATGTTCGTCATCCTGAAGCCGCGCAAGGATTGGCCGGATCCTGAGCTTCCCAAGGAGGAGCTGGTCAGCCGGATCGAGGGTAATCTCGCGAAGATTCCGGGAAATGCCTACGAGATCACCCAGCCCATCCAGATGCGCTTCAACGAGCTGATCGCCGGCGTGCGCGGCGACATCGCGGTGAAGGTGTTCGGGGACGACTTCAACCAGATGAACCGGACGGCCGAGCAAATCGCGGCGGTGCTGCGCAGAACGCAAGGCGCAGCGGACGTGAAGGTGGAGCAGACGACCGGTCTTCCCATGCTCGACATTCGCGTCAACCGCGACGCGATGGCGCGGTTGGGCGTTACGGCTCAGGATGTGCAGGACACCGTGACTGCGACGATCGGCGGGCGAACATCGGGCCAGATCTTCGAGGGCGA
>NZ_JBDZDK010000083.1:0-1268 GCF_040049155.1 Sphingomonas silueang | reverse complement strand
TGACGTGACCCCCTGATTTTCCTCCAAGTGCGATTAGAGTCCGGCCCTGATGGAAGGACGGACAATGAAGCGACTGAGGTTCACGGAAGAGCAGATCATTGCGGTGCTGAAGGAGGCCGAGGCCGGTGCGAAGACCGGCGATCTGGCCCGGCGTCACGGCGTGTCTGAAGCGACGATCTACAACTGGAAGGCCAAGTATGGCGGCCTGGAGGTGTCCGAGGCGCGGCGGCTGCGCGCGCTGGAGGACGAGAACGCCAAGCTGAAGCGTTTGCTGGCCGATGCGATGCTGGACAACGCGGGTCTGAAGGACCTCCTCGCAAAAAATTGGTGACGCCCGCTGCCAAGCGAGAGGCGGTCGCTCGTCTCCAGGCAGTCCTGGGGATGAGCGAGCGGCGGGCGTGTCGTGTCATCGGCGCTGATCGGAAGAGCATGCGCTACCGGTCGCAGCGGGATGATGATGCCGATCTTCGGTCGAAGCTGCGCGAGCTGGCGCAGCAGCGCCGCCGGTTCGGCTATCGCCGGTTGCACATCCTGCTGCGGCGGGAGGGCGTGGTGATCAACCGCAAGAAGACCCAACGGCTCTACCGCGAGGAGAAGCTGGCGGTCCGACGACGAAGGAACCGGCGCCGTGCCATCGGTGCGCGGGCGCCGGCGCCTGTGCTGGCGTTGCCCAACCAGCGATGGAGCCTGGACTTCGTGCACGATCAGATGGCGTCGGGACGCCGGTTCCGGGTGCTCAACATCGTCGACGATGTGACCCGCGAGTGCCTGCGTGCGGTGCCGGATACGTCGATATCGGGGCGTCGGGTCGTGCGCGAGCTGACCGATCTGATCGCCGAGCGCGGCAAGCCCGGCATGATCGTCAGCGACAACGGCACCGAGCTGACCTCGAACGCGGTCCTCGCCTGGTGCGGGGAGATCGGGGTCGAGTGGCATTACATCGCTCCGGGCAAGCCGATGCAGAACGGCTACGTCGAGAGCTTCAACGGTCGCATGCGCGACGAACTGCTCAACGAGACCCTGTTCCTGAGCCTGGACCATGCCCGCGTGGTGATCGCCGCCTGGGCCGACGACTACAACCGGGAGCGACCGCACTCAGCCCTCGGCTACGAGACCCCGGCGGCGTTCGCCGCGGAACTGGATAAGCAATGTTCTGCTTCGCTACGCCCTACGGGCTCCGCTGCGCAGGCCATTGCTCAACCCGCGCTCATGCGCAACAAAGCTGCCGGGCTCTAATCCGCGCTGGTGGAAACCAGGGGGTCACGTCA
>NZ_JBDZDK010000082.1:0-1515 GCF_040049155.1 Sphingomonas silueang | reverse complement strand
CTTAGACCCCATGACTGCCCGAGCCTCGGAGGCTCGAATCTGAGATGCTGATGATGGATTTTTCAGCAGCGGAGGCGAGTCATGACGGAGGCAGTGAAATACGTTGGTCTGGACGTGCATAAGGAAACCATTGCGGTCGCTGTTGCCGATGGACAGCGCGGAGGCGAGGTGCGTTTCATCGGAACAGTCGCCAACGAGGACGATGCGGTCAGAAAGCTGGTCAAGCGACTAACGGGACCGGGCGTTACGTTGAACGTCTGCTACGAAGCTGGTCCCTGTGGCTATGGCCTGCATCGGCTGCTGACGAAGCTGGGGCAGGATTGCATTGTCATCGCCCCCTCAATGATGCCGCGACGCCCGGGCGACCATGTGAAGACGGACCGACGTGACGCGATGACACTGGCGCGGCTGCTACGCGCCGGCGAACTCACCGCGATCTGGGTGCCGGACGAAGCGCATGAGGCGGTACGCGATCTCATCCGCGCTCGGCGAAATGCGCAGGACGATGCCATCGGGGCCAAGCAAACGGTGCGCAGCTTCCTGTTGCGTCATGATCGTCGTTTCGGCGGCAAGGCGGCCTGGACGAAAATGTACTGGCGGTGGTTGTCCGAGCAGCGGTTCGATTTTCCCCACCAACAGCTGGCATTCGAGGAAATGCAGAAGCGGGTGCTGGAGGCGCAGGCGCGAGTGGGACGGCTCGAGGCAGCATTGGCCGAAGCGGTGGATGCATGGTGTTTCGCGCCGCTGGTCCGCAATCTGCAGGTCCTGCGCGGTATCAGGCTGGTCAGCGCTGCGACGCTGGTCGCTGAAGTAGGCGATCTCACCCGCTTCGACAATCCTAAGCAGTTGATGGCGTATGTCGGCTTGGTGCCGTCCGAGCACTCCAGCGGCGCCCGGACCAAGCGAGGCCGGATCACCCGCGCGGGCAACGCGCAGGCACGAACCATGCTGATCGAGGCGGGCTGGTCGTATCGGCTGCCCGCTCGCGAGGAACGGCGCTACCGTGAGCGGGTCATCGACTTGCCCGAGGACATCCAGGCAATCGGGTGGAAGGCACAGGTTCGCCTGTCTCAGCGCTACCGTCGCCTAGCAGCCACCGGCAAGCCGCAGCCGAAGGTGACCACTGCGATCGCGCGTGAACTGGTCGGCTATGCCTGGGACATCGCCCGTCGGGTGTCACCGGCGGTCGCTGGCTGATCCACGCACAACGATCACGAGAGGAGGCGCCAGCGCATCACCTGCATAGCCTTGGCCGGCGTGCCGCGGGCACCCGACTGTGATGGGCAATCCGCGGTGTACGGTGGGGCAGGTTCGTCCGACGCCCGAACTTAGACGACGGATAGGCCCAGCGACGGATACGGGTAGTGCGGTAACCAACCCGCGGATGAGAGCGTGATCAATCGTCGTCGATCAGGCGTCCGCGGCACACCCGCCAAGGTCAATGCGAACGCTGGTCTTGCGGCCAGCGAAGGGGTAAACTCGGGCAGTATCTCGGATGGCAGTCATGAGAGCGTA
>NZ_JBDZDK010000081.1:0-1722 GCF_040049155.1 Sphingomonas silueang | reverse complement strand
GACGCGGGTGTTCCTGGCGTGTGGCGTCACCGACATGCGCAAAGGGTTCGATGGCCTGGCGGTACTGGTGCAGCAGGTGCTGGCCCAGAACCCGCACTCGGGCGCGTTGTTCGCGTTCCGGGGCAAGCGGGGTCATCTGGTCAAGCTGCTGTGGTTCGATGGGCAAGGCCTGTGCCTGTTCTCCAAGCGGCTCGACCGGGGTCGGTTCGTCTGGCCGGTGACCGCGACGGGCACGGTGACGCTGACGCCGGCACAATTGTCGATGCTGCTGGAGGGCATCGACTGGCGTCGCCCAGAGCGGACGTTCACGCCGACGCTGGCGGGGTGAAAACGGCGGTTTTGCGACGCTTTTTCTCGCCCGTCGATGCGTGATCTGTTATGAAATGCGGGTGCTGGAAGCGCCTGTTTCCCCTGCTGATGCCACCGCGCGGATCGCCGCGCTGGAGGCATCGCTCGCCCGGGCGAATGCCGCGCTCGCCGCCCGCGATCTGCTCATCGACACGTTGCGCGGGCAGATCGCCCGACTGCGGCGGATGCAGTTCGGTGCCTCCTCCGAGAAGTTGGGCCGCGAGATCGAACAGCTCGAGCTGGCGCTGGAAGAGCTGGAAACGGAGCGGGATGTTTCCGAAGTCGAGACTGCGGCGCCTGGAGTAGCGCCGCGCCTGGCACCGGTCCGCAGTCTGCCGGAGCATCTGCCGCGCGAGGAGGTCGTCCACGAGCCGGCGTCCGGTATCTGCACCTGCCCGGACTGCGGTGGTGCGCTGCGCCGGCTGGGCGTGGACGCGCACGAGATGCTCGACATCGTGCCGGTGCGCTGGCGGGTCGTGCGCGACGTCCGCCCCAAATACAGCTGCCGGTCTTGCGAGAAGATCGTCCAGGCACCCGCGCCGGTCAGCGCTGTGGCGCGGGGCAAGGCGACCTTCGCGACGCTGGCGCACGTCGTCGTCTCCAAGTTCGACCACCATCTGCCGTTGTACCGCCAGGCCGAGATGATGGCCGCGCAGGGGCTCGAGATCGACCGCTCGACGCTCGCGGGCTGGGCCGGGCAAGCTGCAGCACTGCTCGACCCGGTGGTCAGCCGTATCCGTGACGAGGTGCTCAAGACCGACAAGATCCACGCCGACGACACGCCGGTGTCGGTGCTCGACCCCGGCCGTGGCAAGACCGCGACCGGGCGGCTGTGGGTGTACGCCGCCGACGACCAGGCGTCCGGCAGCACGACACCGCCCGCAACATGGTATCGCTTCACGCCCGACCGCACCGCGGCGCACCCGCAGGCGCATCTCGCCGGCTTTCGCGGCTTTCTCCAGGCCGATGCCTATGCGGGCTATGACGCCCTGTACCGCGGTGGCGTCACAGAGGTGGCATGCTGGGCACACTTCCGGCGCAAGGTGTTCGACCTGCACGAGCGCCTCTCCACGCCGCTGACCACCGATATCCTGGAGCGCATCGGCGCGCTCTATGCCGTCGAGGCGGAGGTGCGTGGTCAGCCGCCGGATGTACGCCGTCGAGCGCGACAGGAACGAAGCCAGTCGCTGGTCGACGCCTTGCGCGAGGTGCTCGACGCTGCCCTTCGCCGCCTGTCGCCCAAGTCCGACATGGCCAAAGCCATCGCCTATGGCACCAAACGCTGGCCAGCGCTGTGCCGCTTCCTGGGTGACGGGCGTCTGGAGATCGACAACAACATCGCGGAGCGGGCCCTGCGCGGCGTCGCCGTGGGAA
>NZ_JBDZDK010000080.1:0-1734 GCF_040049155.1 Sphingomonas silueang | reverse complement strand
CCAGCATCCCGATCTCGCCGCCTGACACACCGCCAAGCGAACAGCCTAGACCACCGGGATGAGGGGTCCTTTTTCGACGCCGATCACCCCGCTACCGGGGTCCCTTTTCCACGCCGATCCACACGTCTAGCTCCCTACCAGCTAGCGATAAGGCTTTTCGTACGCGGTTTCATGAGCAGATATTAGGACGGCCCGGATAACAGTAGTGATTAGTCCGCTTTCGGTCCGAGCTTACCATCGCTTCGACGACCGCTATTGGGGCGCAAAGCCGCCGCGCAAACTCAGCCATCTTATATGATGGGCTCAGTCCAATAGGTCCCCCAGCCGACATTGCAGCGCTGATCCGATCCTCTCAACAACCGTAACCGTGGGGTTGCGCACGATCCGCTCAATACCGCTGATGTAGGTGCGATCCAGCCCAGCCTCGTCTGCGAGCGCCTCCTGCGACCATCCGCGCTCTTTGCGCAGCCGCTTCATGTTTGCGGCCAATCTGCGCCGGACGTCCATCCTCCAGCTTCAGCAGGAGCGATGCCGATCGGACCACGGACTATGAATCTCTTTTTTCTAGCGTTGGGCATGCTCGCCGGTAAATTTACCTGCGGGGAACTGCCTGTTGATCCTTGCCCCCCCCAAAACCGAGGTAACCCATGACAACAGCAATTCTTGTTTTTGCGCTGCTTCAAGCTGCGGCCGGACAGTCGTCCCCTGACGATGCTGTCGCTCGACGCATTCTCAACGATGCCGCCATATCTGCGCGCGGCAAGGTCATAGGAATGGCCACGGTCAACGACGCATCTGTGAGCGGTCGTACGCTCACGCTGACAATCGGTCCGACGCGACCACGCGATGCTCGCGAGGTCCAAGATAGGATGCTGAGCGAGAAGTGGACACCGTTCTGCGGTAGCATGCGGGTGCGTAGCGCGATGCAACGCTACGCCGTCTCCATACGGATCGACCTTCCGGCCAGTGACAGGGTCCCGGCAGAAACTGTCCTGCTTGATGAACAGCGATGCGCCAGCCTGATCGATCTGGGCTCGAAGTCAGTTATCAAGTGCGATATCGCGTTCGAGACGCTCGATGTCGATACCGCCGGCCGGGATACGGGGACACGCCAAGACCAGGAGACCCAATATTTCGTGTTGTACGACGGCGTTCGCGCCTTTGGCCGGTATGACCAAGCGAAAGGTTTTTTCGAACCGGTTTGTGAAGGCCGAACGTGTCGGGGCTCATACGATGGGACAGCCGTTGTTCTGACCGATGAGTCCCAGAATGGAGGATATCTCTTCCAAAGGACATGGGTTCTCGACCGGACACGAGGGATGATCGAGCTCAGGACTACACGGGTCGAAGCAAATCGGTCTTTTGCAACAGGGAGCAGGCAACGCGGCACGGGCACCTGTGTCCCCAGCGACCTCCCGGCTGTGACAATGCCCAAGTTTTAAAGCTTAGCCCAATCAGACGCCCGCAGCCCTCGGCCTCACCGCCGGGGGCTTTTTGATTCTGGAGAACCGAAATGCTCAACATCACCGACGCGAAGACACTAGCACGCGCCTTGGACTCGCCGGTCGACGCCCTATTGCGAGACCTTCTCTGTCGGCGCATCGATCAAACTCTAGGGTCTGTGGGGATTCACAAAGCTTTACGAATGTGATTCACGCTTTGGATGGACCGAGACGTACTGACGGATGCCCAATGGGCGAAGATTGAGCCACATTGTCTGGGCAAGCGGACTGA
>NZ_JBDZDK010000079.1:0-1749 GCF_040049155.1 Sphingomonas silueang | reverse complement strand
TGTAGGTGCTAAGTAGAAATGACACTCCTCCGCTAGATAGAAAAGGCACAACGAGTGCCAGCGGGTCGCCGGTGTCATGGCCATCCTCGGCAGCGAGGATGTGCAAGCGATGACGGTGCTGACAATGAGTGCTGCCGAGGTGAGCCGGTACGACACGCTGATGCGGCTCGACCGCGGTGAGATCAGGGTGGCGGACGCGATGGCGCTGCTGAGGCTTGAGCGTCGACAGATCTACCGGTTGCTGGAGCGACTTCGGCAGGACGGCGCAGCCGGGCTCATATCCCGCAAGCGTGGGCGTCCGAGCAACCGGCGTTACGGCGATGCCGTTCGTGATCAGGTCGTCAGCCTCGTGCGCGAGCAGTATAGCGGCTTCGGGCCGACGCTCGCGCGCGAGTATCTGGCCGAGCGGCACGGCATCCGAATCTCGTGCGAGACGCTGCGGCAGATGATGATGGCAGCGGGGCTGTGGAAGGACCGCGCAGCGCGCCGCCCTCGCCCGTACCAGCCGCGTTATCGGCGGGACTGCCGCGGCGAGCTGATCCAGGTCGACGGGTCCAAACACTGGTGGTTCGAGGACCGGGGCCCGCAATGCACGCTGCTGGTCTATATCGACGATGCGACCAGCGAGCTGATGCACCTGGAGATGGTGGAGAGCGAGAGCACCTTCTCGTATATGCGGGCGACGCGCAGCTATATCGAGCGCCATGGCAAACCCGTGGCCCTTTACTCCGACAAGCACAGCGCGTTTCGCAACAACACGGCCTCGGCGAACGGGGACGGCATGACCCATCTCGGGCGGGCGTTGCACGCGCTCAACATCGAGATCATCTGCGCCAACTCGCCGCAAGCCAAGGGGCGCGTCGAGCGCGCGAACGGCACGTTGCAGGACCGGCTGGTCAAGGCGATGAGACTGGAGGGCATCTCCACCATCGACGAAGCCAATGCCTTCCTCCCCTCCTACATGGCCCGGCACAACCGGCAGTTCGCCAGGACCCCGTTCGACCCGCGCGATCTGCACCGCCCGCTGGCGCCGCACGAGAACATCGAGGCAGAGATGGTGTGGCGCGAGCAGCGCACGGTGACCGCGGCGCTGACGCTGCACTACAACAAGGCGCTGTTCATCCTGGAGCCGAACCGGACCAGCCAAGCGCTGGCGCGCAAGCGGGTGGAGGTTTGCGAGTATCCTGACGGACGGATCGAGATCCGGCACGACGGGCAGGCCTTGCCCTATCGCGTGTTCGACAAGATGCGGCGGGTGAACCAGGCAGCAGTGGTCGACAACAAGCATCTCGACGCGGCGCTGGCGATGGCGCGGCTCCTGCAGGAAACGGCGCCACACCACCGCAAGCGGAACAACAACGAGCCGGCGCGGACGGCGCAGACTGGCGGCATGTTCGCCGCGTCGGCTGTTGCGACCGCATCGAAGGTGGATCGCCGCACGCTCTGCACGCCGAAACTGAAGCGCGGGCCGCGCCTTTCCGAGACGGAACTCGTCGCGCGCGGACTGGCCGAATACGCTGGCTGAGTCCGGGTCACGCCACCCCACCCCAGGAACCTGCCTGACTGTCTGCATTCTGGTGTGACCGAGCCCGCTGCTGGCGCAGCGGGTCCGTCGCCCTTCCCTCGAAACTCACCGCATCAGCGGGGTCAGCGCTGCGCTTGTGGATGGCTCCACGCTGCCCCCGCTGCTACCAGCCGTGTGTCATTTCTATTTGGGGCAGAATGTGTCTTTTCTAATCAGCGGGAACA
>NZ_JBDZDK010000078.1:0-1843 GCF_040049155.1 Sphingomonas silueang | reverse complement strand
AATCGTCGTCGATCAGGCGTCCGCGGCACACCCGCCAAGGTCAATGCGAACGCTGGTCTTGCGGCCAGCGAAGGGGTAAACTCGGGCAGTATCTCGGATGGCAGTCATGAGAGCGTATATCTGGGTCCGTTCTGTGTACCGACCCCTATCCGGGGACGACGAACACCGGGCGGTTCCAGTATACCGGGCAGGCGTGGATCGCGGAACTGGGGCTGTATTACTACAAAGCGCGGATGTACTCTCCGGGCATGGGCCGCTTCCTCCAGACCGATCCGATCGGATATGCCGACGGGATCAACTGGTACAACTACGTCGGTGGGGATCCGGTGAATAAGAGGGATCCAAGCGGCGGATGCATGAAGTTTATTTGGGATGGGAAGGAGTCTGTTGTGCAGACGACAGCTTACCCAGGGCCATGCGACGAAGATAAGAGCAGGGACAACAATACGATTCCTTCGTGGTTTTGGAGCCCGGCACCTTCTGATGCATCACCTCTCCGGCCTGGCGGTAGTGGTGGCGGTGGTAGCCAAGTTCCAGCGCCGCGAACGGCTGTTAAACCTACCTATTGCTCATCTCCACTATACCGGCTTTCGAGCTTGGCTGACACGAGCGGCAAGGTGCTTGCAGGAATAGGAGTAGCAGGAGTCGTGGGCTCTGGGGTAGCTACACTGATTACTGGTGGAACGGCTTTGCCAATAACTGGCCCCATTGCCCTATTCTCTAGTAGAGTAGCTGTGTTGGGATCTGCAATCGCAGATCTAGGAGCCGTCGGAAAAGCTTCCGCAGCGCAAGGTGCCGGCTTGTCGACGGTGAATGTTGCAGCATCCGCTGCTTTAGGATTGACTGTAGGTAGGATTTCTAGCGTCTTCGCCGGAGGCGCTAAAGGAGCGGGACTTGGTTTGTTTACGGGTACCGTAACGGATGCAGCCTTGAATGCCGGTTCTCCTGATCCCTGTGGCTGAAGGATCTGGTAATGTATAATCTTCTAGTCGCACTTTATGTTTTGTTGACGTCCTTTGTGTTAGCATCTGCTGGTTACGCCCAAGGTAGGCACGACCCCATGTTGCTAGTATTAGCAGTTCTGTGCGGAGCAGGGGCAATCTGCGTGACCATGAATGTCGGACCACTTTTGGTTGCGCGCCTAAGAGACGCGTTTGGCAGCGTAGCAAATAAACGAGCTATATACGTATCTCTATCATCCTATTGCGCATCAATGCTGATAGTAATTTTTAATATTATTAATGGAAAATTATTTTTGAATGGTAGCGCAAGTGAAGTGCCTCTTTACATTTCCGCTGCACTGGTAGTTGTATCTATAGCTATTCCCCTATTCTGTGGATTTATTGACGATTTACGAGATAGTAGAGGTTAAGTAATGTTTTACTAAAGATGTAATCTATCCATATTAGCATTACAGTTGCGTTTTTGATCGGAAATGTGATCTTAGAGCTGCGGCTTGGTGGGCGCGTCGCCAGCATGATCAGGCGATAACGTGACGAGGCTCGATGCGTCGCTGTGCCAGCCTGATGACGATACGGCGGATTTCCTGGACGGACCAGCGGATCAGGTCCGTGGCCTCGTCTAGGCTCTTTTTGGGGGCGCGGCATTGGCACGGGTGCGAATAGCCGCCAGCATTGCAAAGGCCAGCATGACGAGCGAGACGTGCCGGTGCCAGCCATGCCGGGAGCGGGTCTCGTTGTGGTCGAGGCCGAGTTCATTCTTGGCGGTCTCGAAGCTGTCCTCGATGGCCCAGCGATGCCCTTCCACCCCGACAAGGGTTTCGATGGTTGTGCCGGCAGGGCTACCCATGTCGTGAAGAAGGCAAGGTCGTCACCGGCGACGT
>NZ_JBDZDK010000077.1:0-2152 GCF_040049155.1 Sphingomonas silueang | reverse complement strand
GGCTACGCCCGCCCTACGCCGCAACCAGCGCGAACGGTGCGCCCGTCATACCCGTCACGCTGCTTGACGAAGGGGGTCCCTTTTGCACGCCGATAGGGGGTCCTTTTTGGACGCCGATTGACAGCTAGACGCAATCCAACCTGCCGATGCGTAAACCCGGAAGAGCCGACGCTTGTTGCTGGCGGCGAAAATAGTTTCGTGTGCTGACGCTGGAGGCAGAGATTCCTATATGCATGTCGGGCACAAAAGCGGGGATTTTGAATGGCGGAAAGAAAGGCGATACCGGCGGCAACGCGACTGCATCTATTCTCGGATGCGGCGGGCTTCTGCCAGAAACCCGACTGCCTAGAAGCCCTGTTTCCGGCGGAAATGGGTGGTGATAAGCACATCGCTGAAATGGCACATGTTATCCCGCATGGCGATGCGGGCCCGCGGCATGGAGACCGACCGGCGAACGACTTCGATCCAGATGTCTTCGAGAACCTAATTCTGCTGTGCCCGACCTGCCATACCAAGATCGACAAGGACCCTGAGGCTTATCCGCGCAATATCCTGCTTGATTGGAAGGCCAATCATCTTGGGCGGCTGGCGAACAAACAAGGCATCCGGGCTTACGACGATCGCGAGCAGGCGCGAGCTGCGGTTGCCAGCATTATGGCCGAGAACCGGGCCATCTGGGAGAAGTTTGCGCCGGTGGAAGGTACGAATTTTGAGTATGACCCGGAATCGGCCACCGCTGCGGCGTGGGATGAGCGGATCAGAAGCGTGATCCTGCCTAACCACTATCGCACCTTGGCGATCATTGAGGCCAATCTTGACCTTGCCACGGGGGAGGAACGCCGCACCTTCGCTGAGTATCAGGAACATGTTCGCGGCTTATCTGAGCGGCACATATGCGGCATCTCCGGTCGCGCCATCCGCTTTCCGGGGTCGATGGAGGGGATGTTTGCATGAACTGGCAGGTCAAATATGCGCTAGCCAATTTTGCGAAAGAAGGACGGTCGCAGGCGGAGCATCTTGGCGGTGACGTCATCCGGATCGTAACCGAGGATCGACCCGACGTCGTCGCGGCCATTACGGCGGCCGCAACAGTCAATCTAGCAACGGCTGTCGGCTACCGGGACGGTGTCGAAGCGCTCGATTTCTTGTGCGGTTACCGCGCGGAGTGTGTCTGGGAAGGCGAGGCGATACGGTATCTCGAAGGAAACCGGGTGGGTTGGGGCAGTTTCGGGACATTGGGTCTGGCGGCTCTCAACGGCGACGCCAACTCCGCACAGCACAAAGTCTACAAATTCTCGGATCGGCTTCTTCGGCAATATGGTCCTGTGGTGACGGCCGATCGGGAGTTTGACCGAATTTACCGGGTTACGCTGCGGAACGAGGAGGTGCTGCGCATTGGGATGATAGCCGATTACGAGCCGACAGCTGATGAGGTTCGGACGTTGTGGGATCGTTTTGGGCCGGTCGACATCATCTGGAACACCAACCCAAATGGCACGCCGCAGCCCGAAGCGAACGAAGCCGGAAGAGAGCTGGGATGCGAGGTGATGCTATGGAACGCATTGAGAAAGCGTCTGGCGCGGACATGATGTCGGCCGACGAGGTTGCGGCTCATCTTCTGGCGTCTTGCCCCTCGTTGGAAAATTTCGAGGCCTATATGTTCGGTTCGGCCGTGACGGGGGTCGGGGCGGATATCGACATCCTTATCGTCGGTCCCAGCGGCTCGCTGTTGTCTAAGGTCAAAAGTGAGCTCCGTGCCGCTGGGCAAGCCTTGCCACTGCACGTCCTATGTATGTTGCCGTCAGAAGCGATCCACACGCAGTTTGTAGCGAAGGAAATGTGCGTGCCGCTCGCTCAACTTGCACTGGCAGGCCATTGAACGGACAGAGCCGCCAGACCGGATGCAGATCAGGCCTACGATCACGGTCGCGCCTGCGCCGCATCAGCAGTCCGCTGACTAGGCTATAGCCTACCGCGAGACCTGCCGCACGGAACAAGCGGCCGAGGATCGGCCGCTGGACGCTGAACAGTAAGCGTGGCCTGAGGGCCGCCTTGCCCGTTTGGCCGTAGCCGGGATGCTTATCGTCTTTGACGAGGGCGCGGGCGGTGCGGGAAGTTTTCGGTTCTGAGACTGGTCGTACGAGCGCTCGTA
>NZ_JBDZDK010000076.1:0-2280 GCF_040049155.1 Sphingomonas silueang | reverse complement strand
TATGTCTAATGTGGAGCTCCACATTACACATATTCTTTGCAGTCGCAGTTTATGTCGAGCGTGGCGGCGAGAGACGCAGGTTTCCTTCGGTTTTCCATGATTTCACTCCAGATAATATGCGGGTTAGAGGGAGTGTTCGAAGACGGGTCAGGCCCGCCTTCGAACGTCGGTGAGCATTGTGATCAAGGCGTCGGAAGGCGGCTTGAAGCGCCCCGGCTTGATCGCAGGGGCACCGTGGGCTGCGAGAATCTGCAGCTTCTCTTCGGGATCGGCGCGCAAGTAGGTCTCGGTGCTCTGGATACTGGCGTGGCCGAGCCATAATGCGACCTTGCGAATGTCCCCCGTCGCCGCGAGCGTGTGCATCGCGCAAGAATGACGAAGCACGTGGGGTGTGACGCGCTTCCCAAGGATCGACGGCTGCTTCGTCGCTGCCGTCTTGACGTGCTCGGCCAATCGGAACGCAAATCCGTCGCGGGTCATCGGCTGCCCGTTGGCATTGAGGAAAATCTCGGTGACCTCAACTTGAGGCCGGATCGCAAGCCATGCGCGCAATGCGATCTGGGTCTCCTTCCACAGCGGCAGGACCCGTTCACGTCGCCCTTTGCCCATGATGTGCATGGTGGACAGGGAGCGGTCCGGGAAATCGCCCAGTTGCAGCGTTACGAGTTCCGACACCCTCAGTCCGCCAGCATAGGTAAGATGCAGCATCGCGCGATCACGGGTGCCGAGGCGTGTCCGGGGATCGGGTGTATCGAGCAAAGCCTTGATCTCGGCCCGGTCGAGGTAATCGATCAGCGCCTTGTCTGTCTTCTTGGTCGGGATTGCTCTGACACGGAGTGCCTGATCGAGGCAGGCTGGAATCCGGTACTCGATGTATCGGAAGAAGGATCGGATCGCGGCGAGCCTGCCATTGCGGGTCCGCACGCAGCTGCCGCGGCCGATCTCCACATGATCGAGGAAGGCCATGATCATGTCTGTGCCGAGATCCTCAACCTCGAGATCGGTCGGTCGGCGCTTCAGCCGATCGGCAGCGAACTGGACGAGGAGGACGAAGCAGTTGGCATAGGTCTTCACCGTGTGCGGGCTGACGGCGCGTTCGCGCGGCAGATGTTCCCGCAGATATGCCGAGAGATGGGGAGCAAGCGCCGTCATGCCGCTTCTCCTTGAAAAAGTTGCTCGCTTGCAGCCGCAATGTCGCGCAGCAGCACTGGCGTGGCTTCGAGATACCAGTACGTGTTGGCGATCGACGCGTGCCCCAGGTAGACACTGAGACCGGCCATGTGGTGGGCAATGGCCTCCCTGTCACGCGGGCAGGACTCAAGCGAGCGAACAGCGAACGTATGTCGCAGATCGTGGAGTCGCATGCCTGCCGTACCGGTTGCTCCACGATATCCGAGAAGCCGGGCCAACCTGACGAACACGACGTGGGCGCGCACCTTGTGCGGCGCCCGCCCCCGGATAGTGACGAACAGGTCATTACACTTGGCCGGGTGCTTCGCGCGGATCGCAATGTAGGCTTCGAGTGCTTGGCGCGTCGATGGCTGCAAGGCGATCAGTCGCTGCTTGCCGAACTTGCCGTTGCGGACGACCAGCCCATCCTCGACCAGATCGTTGCACTGTAGCGCGAGAGCCTCGGAAATCCGGAGACCTGTCGCCGCGAGCAGGCCGAACAGGTAATGGTACGTGTATGGGCTAATCGTGCCATGGGGCGGAACGTTCAATGCCGCCGCCATGATCGCCCGCACCTGGTCCGCTTCGATTATGGTCGGAGTGGGACGTGGCCGCTTCCCCCGGCCGAAAACGCCGACAGGCGGGACTTCGTTGTCTGGGTCCTCGGCATGAGCGAAAAGGCTGAAGTTACGAGCAGCGTCGTACCTATGGCGAGCCACGTTTTGCGAGCTTGCCGTGTGGCACCAGTCGTAGATGCGCTGCACTCGGGTGTGCCGGTCACCGAAGCGTTCAGCGAAAGCGGCGTATTGGCGCAGCAGTCGTTCCTGTTCCGAGAACTTCCGCCCCAAGCTGCGATACAGCGAGACGTATCTGGCAATCTGCGTGCTCAGCATGACGGTTCTCCCGGCCATGGCTGCGCGATTTTCATGAGCATCGGCAGGTCGACCTTGGCGTAGATGGCGGTGGTCTCGGGCGAGCTGTGGCGCAGGATCGTTCCAACGGACTCCAGCCCTGCGCCCGCGCGCAGCAAGTTGGTGGCAAGCGAATGCCGGAAAATGTGCGATCCGGTCGGCACGCCTTCGATCCCGCCGCGCTCATGCGTGCGTGCAA
>NZ_JBDZDK010000075.1:0-2558 GCF_040049155.1 Sphingomonas silueang | reverse complement strand
TGTCAACGGCGGTCTAATTTCCGGCCAGCGTGGCGGAGTAAAAGCAGGCCACTGATGATGCGCGCGGATGATATGCAAAGGGCCCCGATCGGGGCCCTTTGCATATTTGCCGTTTTGCGGCGGGTTATTCGGGGGCGGTGGCCTGGTTTTGCTCCGCCCCGGCAGCGCGGCGGCGGCTGGCGGACTGCCGGAGGCGGTAGCTGTCGCCGTTCATAGTGAGGATACTGACGTGATGGGTGAGACGATCGAGCAGCGCGCCGGTGAGGCGCTCCGAGCCCAGAACCTGTGTCCAGTCCTCGAACGGAAGGTTGGATGTCACGATCGTCGATCCGCGTTCGTAACGCTGGGAGAAGGTCTCGAACAGCAGTTCGGCGCCCGTGGGCGAGAGCGGGACGTAGCCCAGTTCATCGACGATGAGCAGCTTCACCGCCGCGAGATCGCGCTGCATCTTGAGCAGCCGCTTTTCATCCCGGGCTTCCATCAACTGGTTCACCAGAGCCGCAGCCGTCGTGAACGCGACTGTGAAGCCTTTCTGGCAGGCCGCCAGCCCCAGGGCGAGCGCGACGTGGGTCTTTCCGGTCCCACTGTTGCCCAATGCGATGATGTTTTCCCGCCGCAGGATATATTCGCCCCGCGCCAGTTCCAGCACGAGCATTTTGTTGAGGCTGGGGATAGCGGTGAAGTCGAACGTGTCGATGCTCTTCACCGCCGGGAACCGGGCGGCACGGATCCGACGCTCGACCGTTCGGCGCTCCCGGTCGATCAGTTCCAGTTCGATGAGGCGAAGCAGGTAGCGGCTATGATCGATACCGTCGCGCGCGCATTCCCGGGCCAGCTTCTCATATTCGCGCAGCACTGTGGGAAGCTTGAGCTGCTTGAGATGATGCGCGAGCAGAACCTGCGGCGTGCCTGCCGTGGTGCCGGCGGGCATTTTGTCTTCGCTCGCCCGGCTCATGCCGCCATTCCCGGTATGAGCGCGGCATAGTCGGCGGCGCGTGTCGTCTTCACCTCCATTCTGGGGAGGTGGGGATAGGCCGCAAGATCGAGCCTAGCGGGCCTGCGCTCAATGCGCGCCAGCGCGATCTGCTTGACCGCATCAAAGCCGATGGCGCCGATATGGATCGCCTCGGTCACGGCGAAGGTCACCACCTCCATCGGGATCGCCTCGAGCAGGCGCAGGACCTGGATAAATTCGCGCTTGCCCTTGTTCCCCATGCGGGCTTCGAGAAGGTGACGCAGATGCTGGAACGCCTCGGGCAAGGCCCAGTCCTGTAGCGCGGCGGCCTGATCGAGCGCATTGGGCTTGGTCTCGATCAGCGCCAGATAATGGAGCGGGTTCGCCACGAACATGGCTTCACCATAACAGCGCGGGTGACGGGCGATCTCCTCGCCGCCGCACAGGATGACGACCCGATCGACGAAGCCCTTCACCACGACATCCTGGAAGCCGTAGCGGGTCGGAACCGAGTAATCGTTGGTCCGGTAGCGCACCAGCGCGGTCGAGGACACGCGCGCACTCCTCGTCTCGCACGGTTCGAACAGGCCCATCGGCAAGGGACGCAAGGCCGCCAGATCGGCCACGAGCCGCTCGCCGATCGTCTGGCTGTGCCGACCGGCCCGTTCCTCCTGTCGCATACGACAGCGGCGCTCCAGTTCAGCGTTGAAGGCGTCGTAACTCGCGGCGTGCGGAATCGGTACCATGAAGTGCGATCGCGCATGCTTCACCAAGCCTTCGACTTTCCCCTTGTCGTTGCCTTTGCCGGGACGCCCGAACCGATCCGTGAACAGATAGTGGCTGACCAGCCCGGTAAAGGCCTGCGTGCGCTCGCGCTTGCCGTCGCCGCAAATCTTCGCGACCGCGATTTTCGTGTTATCGTACAGGATCGAGCACGGCACTCCGCCAAAGAAGGCGAACGCCGACACGTGCCCATCGAGAAAGGCCTCGGTCGTCTCCGCAGGATAGGCCTTCACGAAGCAGGCATCCGACTGCGGCAGGTCCATGCAGAAGAAGTGAACCTTCTGCCGAACGCCGTCGATCACCCCCACCGCTTCGCCAAAATCCACCTGCGCGTGCCCCGGCGGATGCGCCAGCGGCACGAACGTCTCGCGGCTGCGCGCCCGGCTCTGCCGCACATAATCCTTCACCACCGTGTAGCCGCCGCCATAACCATGCTCGTCCCGCAGCCGCTCGAATATCCGCTTGGCCGTGTGTCGCTGCTTCAGCGGAGCAACCCGGTCTTCTCCCAGGATCGCGTCGATCACCGGTAGCAATGCCCCAAGCTTGGGCTTCGCTACAGGCTTCTTGCGCGTGTATCCGGGCGGCAGCGAAAACCGACACATCTTCGAAATCGTATCCCGGCTCAGACCGAATACCTTCGCCGCCTCCCGCTGGCTGTTCCCTTCCACAAACACAAAGCGCCGAACCGCTGCATAACTCTCCACGGCAAACATCCCTGGCCGCTCCAAAAGGAGCAGCCTAACCAATGGCCGGCTTTTACACCGCCGCGCTCAGCAAATCGCAGGCGCTCCATTGGCCTGGTTTGTCACCGCCCTCCACA
>NZ_JBDZDK010000074.1:0-2586 GCF_040049155.1 Sphingomonas silueang | reverse complement strand
TACCGTAGGGTAGGCAGGGTGGCGTCTACGAGAGAACACCCCACTGCCCCCCTCCGAACCGGACGTGCAACTTTCACTGCATCCGGCTCTCCGCTCCGGGCACTGTAGAACGAAAGTCCGGCAGCTTCCCTGCATGAAGGAGTTGATGACAGGGCGCGCAAAGCGGCCTCGTCTTCCGGGCCCGTTCGGCGTGAAGCCTCCGGAACACCGGCCCATCCCTCATGCGACGCACGGGGTTGCTGTGGTGAAGATGGAACGGTCCATCGGTGCCGCCACATGCGGAGCATGCTTGGGCGAGCACTCGGTCAGTCAGGTTGGTCCTGCTTAACCGAAGAGCTTCCGTGCGAGGCGTGTTGTCGACCGACGGCCAGAACACCGGCCTACGATCGAGTTCCGCCAGTCGCCAAACCGCGATCCTCCTCTCATCCCTCCCAACGCCGATACGCACTACGTACCTGCCCGGGCCAACCCTGAGGCGCCGGAGCGAAGCCATTAGGCTTGTCCGATGCTTGTGCGCGAGCGTCTTGAACAGACTACCGCGCCAGAGAAACTCGAGCTTGTTGAGTGCGCCTTTCACATCCACGGCCAAGGCATAGTAATTTGCAAAGCCGCGAAGTTCGGCGTTGTAGACCTTGACGATCTCCGCATCATCCATGTGAAGCAGGCCCGGACGGTGCACAGCCCGTCCCAAGTCGAACTGACCATAGCCGTGCCTCTGGCTGAACGATTGCACCTTGTCGCGCGGGACCAGCAACTGAATTTGATCCGTCACCGTCCGCTTGACTGCGACGATGCCCGTCCGTGCCCGTTGTTTGACGAGCCGGTCGGACGCCGTGCGAGTGCGCACGTCGTAGCCAAGGAACCTTGCTCCCTTCCGAGCCTCGCGGATCCCGCTTTTCAACGGGGACGTTCGGAGCTCAAGCTCGCTCGCGAGGAAGCCCTCGATGGCGGCCTTGATCTCTTCGGCCTCGGCCCGGCTGCCGATAACCCCCAGAAGGAAGTCGTCGGCGTACCGGACGTAGCGAAGGCGTCGAAAGTCTGGATCGAACGGGTCCGTCGCGGGTAGCTTGCGCATCGCCGCGAGCGTCTCCTTTATTCGGTCCAGCCATGGTTGGATTTCATCAACCTGCCCTTTGTCACGCAGCGCAGCCACGCGCTTCCGGGCGTACTCGGAACGGCGCTGAAGGTGCCTGTATTCCGCCGATTTGCGACGTTGGGCACCCTTGTCGAAGCCAGCGACGAGCCCTTCCACATAATGGTCAAGCTCGTGCAGGTAGACGTTCGCGAGCAGAGGCGAGACGATGCCTCCTTGCGGCGTGCCACTATAGGTTTCGTGGAAACGCTGCTGCTCCAGATACCCTGCCTTCAGCATCGCACTGATGAGAGCGGTAAACCGCCTATCATCAATGCGACGTTCAAGCAGGCTCAACAATTTCTCGTGAGAGATGTTGTCGAAGTATCCTTCGACATCGACTTCGATCAGCCACTTCACGCCCTTCCATGTCTTGCGGACATGGTCGAGCGCCGTGTGACACGACCGCCCCCGTCGAAAGCCGTGTGACCGATCAGAGAAGATCGGTTCATAGACTTCGTTCAGGATCATCCTGACCACTTCCTGCACCAGTCGGTCGGTTGCAGTCGGGATGCCGAGCGGTCTTGTTTTACCGTTGGTCTTGGGGATGTGGACGCGCCTGACCGGCTGCGGGCGATACGTGCCCGCCGAGAGTTGCGCGATCACCGCATCGATCCGGCTTTCGTCGAGATCGGTTACGGCCTCACGGTCGATGCCGGGGGTCTCTGCCCCACGGTTCTGTTGGATGCGGCCCAAAGCTTCCACCCACAAGGAGCGGGATAGCAGCAGTCGGAACACACCGTTCACACGTTTGCCGGTCAAGGCAATCGTTCCAAGTGATTCCAGCCTTTTCAAGGCGGCACAGGGTTGCATCAGCAGACCTCCGCCCTGGTTCGATGCTGGATCGAAGCTGCCGCACTTCCCCCGCTCGGTTGCGCTTTCGCTCGGGTCACCCCGAACTTATACGGCCGACCGTCCCTCACCGAGGCAAGGGCTGTCCCGGCAATTACGCCGGGTGTTCGGGTAATATTGCGGCTCCGCCGCCATACAGGTCGATAACTCGACCAGCTACAGGCGGTCCCGTAGTTACGCGTGAAAGGAGATAAGCTAACGGTCTTAGGTGGCCTTTTCATCTCTAGTCCTCCGAAGGAGGTCACGCCGACAAGGTTGGCCGGTCAAGTCGATGGTACGGACTTGGCCGCTTCTCGGGTCCGAGCTGGTAGAGTGGACCCGACGCGTCGGTGCGGGGTTTCAGTCGCTTTCCTCGCCGCCAAGGGTTTAGGCCGCGAGAGATTGGGCTTCACGCAGTGTAGCGTTCACCATAACCGTCTTGCCCTGACCCGTTGCTTCAATGCGACTATTCACTTTGGGCCTTTTCCGAGCATGCTATGGTCCCGTTCTCCTTTCGAAGTTTCAGCCCGAGGGCACCGGTAAGCTCGGTGGGCAGATGCCATTGCCAACAAGCATCACGTCATCAGACGCACTCCTTTCTCGCGCCACAACGGCGCACACCA
>NZ_JBDZDK010000073.1:0-3894 GCF_040049155.1 Sphingomonas silueang | reverse complement strand
TGTGGCTTTCAGCGGTAAATGTCACGAATGTCAGCACTAGGTGACGCCGATGACGAGGGTGCTGCGGGCGGCTTCCACGACATCCTCGCTGATGGTTGCGAGGCCGTTGATCTTCAGCACGCGCTCGATCTGCACGAACAGGCGGTGCAGTAGCCGGAAATTGCCACCTGTGATCCGAACGATGGCCGCGACCGCTTGCGCGTCGGTGAAATCGGCGTCGTCGAGGGCAAGGCCGAGGTCGCGCCAGCGGCGGGTCAGCACGAAGGTCAGCTCCGCATCCTGCAACGGCCGATATTGGTGGGCGAAGCCGACCCGGCTGAAGAGCTGGGGATAGCGCGCCATGCGCTTTTCGATACCGGGCATCCCGATCAGGATGAGCCCGATCCCCTGCCGATCGAACACGTCACGCATGTATTCCAGCGCCGTCGTCGACAGGCGCTCGGCTTCATCGACGATCACCATTTCGACGTAGCGGGTATGACGACTGACATAACGGACCTGTCCGACTTTCTGAGGCCGGACGTGTTCGTCGATGCAATGGTCCACTCGGTCGAGCAGCCGGGGCAGATCCTGCCGCAGTTCGCGCAACGTGCTGCCGACCGAAGGTGTGTAGAAAACCGCACGTGCCTGAGCGAGGTGGGCATAGATTTCCAGGTCGGATGGATCGCGTGGTCCCCAAACGGTGAGCAGGGGCGCAGCCTTGTGCCATCGGGCATACCGGCAGGCCGAGAGCGTTTTGCCGACGCCCGCTGGGCCATGACACAGGCCGATGTAGCGATGCTTCCGAACGGCGTCGGCGAACTCGATGAAGCGGCGGTGCTCTTGGGTCGAGATGAAGCTGGTCGCGCGCGTACTGCCGGCGGTCATCAGTCGCCCTCATAATAGGTGCGTAGCTTCGGCCGGCTTGGTGGCGGCGCCGGAGTCGCTGCGGAGACCGGCGCCAATTCAGGCAATCGCGCCGGTTTCGCGATCGGAGCCGGAGTGCGCAGGATCGCTGGAAGATAGTCTATAACGCTCGATTGCTTCTCCCTGATCTCCTGCCGCAGGCGACGCCGATGCGCGATCCGCGCCGCCTGGATGTCCTTTAGGGTGACACTGTTCGCGGCATGATCCGCATCGATCGCCCGGCACAGGAACACGTTGCGATGGAACACGCGGACTTCGCCCATGTCGCGGGGGTCGTAGCGGATCGTCACCGGCTCGCCGACGTAGGCTGCCAGCGTCGGATCGAAGTAGCGCAATCCCTCGAAGCGGATGCCGTCGCGGTGAACGGTGCGGGGCTTGGCGACCATGACCAGCAGCATGTCCAGTTCGGCAAGCGTCTCCGGCATCCGGGGCAACCAGCCATCGCCCCGCCATGCGGCTATCGGTGCCGCCCCGATCGAACGGTGGGGACGCGCATTATAGGTCGAGATGATCCAGGCGCCGATCGCCGCGTCCAGTTCGGCCAGTGAAAGGGCCGGTGGGGATACCGTCTTGCCGGCGCGCAGGTTGCCGGGGAGTTCGGCCAGCAGTTCGGTGTTGATGGTCCGGAACAGCCGCTCGATCTTGCCACGCCCCTGCGGACGGGCGACGGCTGAGTAGATCAGCCTGATACGCAGATCGGCCGCGGCCTGTTCGAGGTGGAGGCTGGTGAAGTCCGATCCGTGATCGACGTGCAGCACATCGGGAATGCCGCACACCGGCCATGCCGGATCGGCCTTGCGCCAGATGGCCTGGCGCAGCGCGAGCGACGTATTGAGCGCGGATGGCGCGCCGAGAAACACCATGTAGCCTGCGATCACGCGGGAATGATCGTCCACCACCGTCGTCAGCCACGGCCGTGTCGGCCTGCCACGAGCATCGAGGATGAGGATGTCGAGTTCGGTGTGGTCGGCCTGCCAGATCGCGTTCGGGCGATCGGCGCGATGACGATGGACCATCTCGTATTTGTCGCGGAAAGCGGCAGCGCCCTCATGCGCGAGCGTCAGCATCGCAGGATCGATCCGGCGCACGATATCGCGAACGCTGCCGTAGGACGGCGTGTGCCATCCATATTCGCTAGCGACATGCACAACGCGAC
This sequence comes from Sphingomonas silueang, assembly GCF_040049155.1. Taxonomy (NCBI): domain Bacteria; kingdom Pseudomonadati; phylum Pseudomonadota; class Alphaproteobacteria; order Sphingomonadales; family Sphingomonadaceae; genus Sphingomonas; species Sphingomonas silueang. The sequence goes on along the minus strand of NZ_JBDZDK010000073.1, from coordinate 1,832 downwards.
GATGGATGGTTGCGATCGAGGCCGGCGGCTTCGTCAGCGCCATGCCCTGGATCAGTTGGACCAGACCGTCCGGGAACGTCCGTGTGCCAGCTTCCGGACGAAGCGGCCGCGCGAGGCCCATTGGACCGTTGGCGGTATAGCGAGCGAGCCATCGCTGGACGGTGCGCAGCGAAACACCGGCATCGGCCGCGACTTTGGCCAGCGACGCGCCACCATGCAGATGGGCGCGAAGTGCCGCCATTCGCCGCGCCACCTCCGCGCCTCCTGTCTCCGATCTTCGACCATCCGCCATGGTGATCGCCCCCTGTCCGATAGAGGATCGTTCAGCGGACTCGGCCGGTCGATCTCCAACAGCACGGAAAGCGGCCGAAAGCCGAGTCTCACATAGATGGTACCATATGTTTTGCGGTGATGGGGCCTTATACGTTACACTCCGGCTATGACGCACACGCTGATCGGCTATGCCCGCTGCTCGACCGACAAACAGGACCTTGCCGCCCAGCATGACGCGCTGCTCAAGCTCGGGGTGGCGGCCGATCGCATCTACACCGACAAGGGGCTCACCGGCACGAACCGGGATCGCCCCGGCCTCGACCAAGCACTAGCCGCAGTACGAAGCGGCGACACGCTGGTAGTGCCCAAGCTTGACCGGCTCGCGCGATCAGTTCCGGACGCGCGCGCGATCGGGGACGGCCTTGCTGCCCGTGGGGTGAAGCTACAGCTTGGTGCCAGCGTCCACGATCCGGCTGACCCGATGGGTAAGCTGTTCTTCAACATCCTTGCCACCTTTGCCGAGTTCGAGGCGGACCTCATCAAGCTCCGCACCCGCGAGGGCATGGCGGTCGCCCGCGCTAAGGGGAAGCTGCGTGGGAAGAAGCCCAAGCTGTCCGATCGGCAGCAGAAGGAGCTTCGTCGCATGTACGATACCGACGACTACTCGATCAGCGACCTCGCCGAGCTGTTCTCGATTTCCCGGCCGACCGTTTATCGAACGCTCGGCAGGCATGCTGCCACAGCGGCGGCAGCGGCATGAATCTCACCGAACAACAAGATGCGAGTAGTGCTCGCCGCTTCGACTTCATCCTTCGCCAAGGGCTGTGGCTGGTTTCACTTCTAGCATCCATCACGCTGCCCGTTGTTTACTTTTCACGTCCGTTTGCGCCGGTTACACCCGGCCTCACCAGTATTCTCGGTTGGGGTAGCCTCTTAGGCGTGATAGCTGGCTTGGGGTCTGCGGCTTTTTATGTTCCTCTGATGCGGCGTCAGTCTACCATTGGCCGCATCGGTTATTGGCTTACCTCGGCCATGATGGGTGCTTTCGCCGGTTGGGCAGCACTGGGTCTGCTGAATGACCGTGGTGGCACCCCTCTCGGAGATGTCGAACTGCCGATCGCCCGCGTCGAGCAGGCAGGTGATCAGTTCAGCATTTATACTATGCTACCTTCCTCACCCTCAAATATTATGCGGATATCATCGACCGAAATCATTGGCCTTCCTGTTGCCGGCCAATGCCTGTTCGGCAGATTGCGACGTGGTCTGTTCGCGGCTTCCTGGCTGTCGCGCCTTTCGGTTACGTCATGTTCGGCAAAGCGAGGTGAAGCAGGAACGAACGTGCTGATGCCGATAAATCGATGGATGGACTGGCGCTGGCACAAACCACGATCCTTCAGGCTGGACGGATCTCACCAAGCCTATGATGAGGCCCTTCCTCAGAGCGCAACGTGCCGGACCGAGCGGGAAAGCTGGCTTTATCAGTGCTTCCCCAAAGGAGCAGGCCGCAGGAGGCGACAATCAGTGATGTCACTTCGTGACATTTACCGCTGAAAGCTACA
>NZ_JBDZDK010000072.1:0-4091 GCF_040049155.1 Sphingomonas silueang | reverse complement strand
AGGGTCGCCGGCGACTGGCCCGCCACCCGCTGGGACGAGCTGATGCCGTGGAACTGGGTGCCCCAGACAGATCAGCCAACAGCCCAAGCCGCATAAACTGCGGTCCTCACGCCACGCTTACGCTGAACAAGCGCGATAGTCTGAAAGCCTTCGTCGCGCGGAAGCAGCGCCTACAGGGGCGGTGAATGCGGTAGCTTTGCGATGCTCAGGTGTCGTCGCGCATCGGCCAGTTGAGCGGGATGAGTGCCTTGCGCGATGCGCGCGTCCAGCGCCCTCGCGTCGCCGCCACATACCGCGGGTCATCGGCAAAATACGCGTGTTCGATCAGCAGGACCTGTAGGCCCGATCTAGCCGCCACCTGCTTGAACAGGAAGTCGATATGCCGGCGCATCGCCTGGATATCCTCATCCTCGTCGCTCGCGGTAATCTGTCGCTCGTCTTCATCGATGCCGGGTGTTGGAAAATAAGGACGGCTGACTTGATCGAGCACCAGCAGTCCCGGCACTGGCGCATCTACCTCTTCGAGATAGCGCTGGATGGCGAAGGCCAGCGCTATATGGATAGCCAGATAATTCTGGTCCGACCCGACATCGGGCATCCGCAGCATCGTACGGCTGCCGGCCTCAATCACCCGGATTTCCGGAATGCGCGAGGAGAAGAAAAGCTCGGAGTCGACGCATGGGGCGACGGTCGGCAGCGCCAGGAGGGCTTCGGATGCGTAGGACGAGATTTTTGCCTCGGCCCGCTGCAGCCGTATTTCCTTGGACTCACGATCCACCTGAGATTCCAGCTGGGCGATCTCGGCGCGAAGCACCGAAAGGTCGGCGGTCGGCTGCCGTGGCTCGTCAGTGCTGGTCTGCAGGAAGAAGGATATGCGGCCTTGCAGATGAGCCTTCGCCTGAGAAATGTCCGCTAGGCGGCGCGTCTCATCGGTTTGCCGAAGCCAGCTCTTGATCTGCTCGTCGACCTCACGGAGCTGACGATTGAACGTGTGTATTTCCTTCGCGAGCGCTTCGTCATGCTCTACGAGCTGCGGGCGGACCCTTTCGACGGCGACTGTTTCGGCCCGCACTTTGGTGAGTGTATCCGCAAGCATCGCCGCTGCGTCGCGCCCGCGCTCAGAGGGCGCATCGCACAACGGACAGGTGTGTTCGCCGTCGCCGAGCTTGAGATGTTCGGATAGCATCAGCCGGTCTCGCTGCCGGGTGACTGTGTCGCCGAAGCCCGAGGCGTCGACAAGCGCTGCCTTCGCCGCATCTCGGCGACGTCTCGCGCCGGCGAGCGTGGCAAGAATCTCGCGGCGCCGGGCGTGCAGGGCACCGAGTTCACTGTCCTTGGGATAACTCGCCGCATCAATTGTGCTGTCCGCGACACGACGCAGTTCAGCGAGCATATCGTCCTCGCGCCCGTCAAGCGAAGGCGCCTCGGTCATCGCGAAGCGATGCGCCTCGACCAGCAATCCGTAAGCCCGTTGCTTCAACGCGGTCTCAGCCGACTGCCGCGCCCGATCTTTGCTTTCTGCCTGAGCGAGCGCGCGTTGCAGCTGGCGCAAGCGGCGTTCCGCCAACGCGCCCCTTTCATCTGTTGCCCGCAGGAAATAGGGCATCGTCGCAATGATGTCCCGCGCCTTCTCCGGCTTCTCCAAACCGTGCAGCAGCACCGACTCGCTGTCGATGACTTCCTTGGTCACGAATATGTAGGGCGTGATATGCCGCACGCTCGTACGGCCGCGGGCATCGCCGTTAGCATCGGGTAGATGCCCTAAATCGCCGATGCCGAAGGCCTTCTCCAGAAAGGCTTTGGCTGCATCCACGGTCGTTCCGCCGTCAAATTCGGCGACGGAGTTAGGCAGCTGCAGATTCCGGCCTGCGGTTGCGAACATCCTGGTGCTGGTGATCTGGCCGTCAGGAGGAACGAGACGACCGACGATCATCTCATCATCCCCGGCCACCCATTTGACGCCGACCGCCATAACGCGACGGCGGATATGGACAGGTAGCTCGCATTTACTTGACCCGAGGCAATAGTCGATTGCCTTGATTAGCGCGGACTTGCCGGTGCCCGACGCGCCGGTGACGATATTCATGTCGTCGGGCTTGAGGACGATGTCCTGACGTCGTCCTTCGGCACCTAGGAAGAAGATCGTGCGGATATTCCAGCGGATCATACGGTCAGCCCCAGAATGCCGAAGATGTTACGTGTCGAGCCGGCGGTCGCGAACCAGGTGCCCAGTCGTCTGGCTCGGCGAATGGCGCCGATACTGTGCGGGTCGAGATCGCTCAGGGGACTCTGCTTAAATTTCTTTGAGCCCGGCGTGAGTCGGCCTTCCATCGACAGCCGCAGCACATCGGTGAAGCAGCCATAGCGCACCGCCTCGCCGACGATTTCTAGAGCAGCATTCACCCGGTCGGCCAGGCCGACCGACATTTGCGGCGTTCGTTCGAGCCACTCCAGAAGACCGGTGTTCTTGTTCGTACCGTCGAATGTTGCCGCGAGATCTCCGGACAATGCGATCGGGACGGCAAGATATACGATCGCCAGATAGGGTCCTGCGGGATGGACTTCGGCGTGGGCTGTAACGAACGCGCCGGCGACGTAGGCACAGTAAGCCGGATTGTGCTCGGCATACACGTCATGAGCCTGCTTCATCCCTCCTCTCCAAGCAGCACCTTGAAGTCCGGATGCCACCCGACCTGCAAGCTGATCGCCAGAACCTGATAGCTGCCGCGGACATAATAAGCTGCGGCGAAACCTACCTGGATCGAGCGGACGGTGGTAGGGGCCGCATTGTGCGTCCATCGCAGCAGATCAAGCCCAGACGAGCATTTCGCACCGTCTTCGAGATCAGCGCAACTCTCCGACATTTCATTATGCCGATCCTGCCAATGCTCGGTGAGAACCGCGTCATAGTCGTTGATCATCGCGCCGAGCGCAGGGTTCTCGTTAGTCCAACGCGCTCGCTGCGAGCGCGCCCGCCACTCCTCCCGGATTGCCCTATCGACATCTGAATCGCTGCCTTTGACCAAGGCGATCTGCCGGGTCAGCATACCTTCAGGCAGGTATTCGAGCGGCTTCGCGACGGTTTCGAAGTGCGCGACCAGTTTCCCCTGATCGAGCTCGCCGACGATTTCGGTTACCTGCGCTTGGAATTCGTTGCGGGCGATCACGCGTTCGCGTTTACCGCACAGCGAATAGACGATCTGCCGATCCCACCATTCGATCAGCCGTCGCGCAACGATTGGTCGCTGCGTGGCGGGAAGAATGAGCAAGTGTTGCTCGAGCTCGCTTTCAATCTGATCGATCGTCGGTGCGTCGGGCTTGATGACGGCTCGGCGCAACAGATTGTGCCGGTCGCCTTCGGAGAGCTTGAGATACGCCGCGCATCCTTTGTGGCGATCCGCATGGGGGAGCGGATCGCCCTTGGCCTTGGCTTCGGCCCGTTCCTTGAGCACCCGCTGGGCTTCATCCGTCATCGCGGCAGCCAGCGCCTCGCGATCGTCTTCGGGATCGAGCAGCGCCTCCAATGGATCCCCCGGCAGGATGCCGCCCACTGTCACCAGATGCAGGCTAGTTTCCGCAAGGCTGATCTTGGGGGTAATATCGACCCAGACCGCGACCGTGCGCCACACAGATCGAGACTTGATGCCGACCGCTACCGGCTTTGCCTTCATCGAGTGCTTGAGCTGGAACAGTAATTTCTGGCCATCTGCCTTCAACTCGATATCGTCGAGCTGCTCGATGGCGATCGCAGCATCGTCGGTCGGTGTAGCAGCGAGTATCAGTAGCGCATATAGCGACTGATACCAGAAACCCAACGCAGAAGCCTCGGCTGAATGACTGGTGCTTTCGTTATCTCCCATGCGCTAGTCTAATCTTCATTTCGCGATGGCGGCAACGGGGTATTAGCGCGGCAGCCCGCTGCGTTCTGCGCAGCGTCGAACCACTTCGGCAGGTATGCTTCGTTCGTCGCTAGAGGCTGTTATGAACCTGCGGCGAGTGCGGTAGCCTGCTTCATCATGAGGCAGGCGAAGGCGACGACATGAAGTCCTGCGAGTGTTTCGGCATAGCGTTCGTAATCTTTAACGAGGCGC
>NZ_JBDZDK010000071.1:0-4770 GCF_040049155.1 Sphingomonas silueang | reverse complement strand
TAGGGAGCACCTCAAGGTTTGTGACACGGACAGCGGTAAGCTGAACAGGTAGCGAACAGGGCGGCTCAGGCCACCTTGGCTCCGGGTCCGCCGGCGATGTTGAGTGCGCGGTAGCCGTCTTGATCGAGCTCGGCAGCGGCGTTTTGCCAGAGGTAATCGCCGGTCAGGCTGATGTGTCGCCAGCCTAGCGGGGCTACATGGGCGAGCAGCTCGTCGGGCGCGGGCTCGCCGCTGGCGCGCAGATGCTCGACGGCGCGGCCCATGTAAAGCGTGTTCCAGTACACGATCGCGGCGGTGACCAGCGTCAGCCCGGACGCTTTCAGCGCCTGGTTCTCGAACTGCGGATCGCGCAGGCGGCCCTGTTTGTGGACGAACACGGCTTGGGCGAGCGTGTGACGCGCCTCGCCCTTGTTGAGCCCAGCCTGACACTGCTGGCGGAGCGCCCTGGATTCTAGCCAGTCGAGCGTGAACAGGGTGCGCTCGATCCGGCCCAGCTCCTGGAGCGCGAAGTCGAGCCGGTTCTGGCGACGGTACGCGGCCAGCTTCTTCAGCATGACCGACGGTAGCACCACGCCGGCCTTCACGGACGCGGCGAGCCGGACGATCTCGTCCCAGCTTTCGCGGATGGCAGCGATGTTGAACGGGCGCCCGATCAGCTTCGCGAGCGCCTCGGGGCGGGCCGTGCCCGGGAACAGGCCGAGCCGGCGATCGGCTAGATCGCGCAGGCGGGGCACGAACCGGAAGCCGAGTAGGTGCGCGAGCGCGAACACGTGGTCGGACGCGCCGCCCGTATCGGCATAGTGGGTCGCGGGTTCGATGCCGCAGCCGTGCGCGACCAGCCCGTCCAGCACATAGGGCGCCTCCGCCGCGGTCGCCGAGATCAGCCGGACATGGTAGGGCGCGTAGGTATCGGCGACATGGGCGTAGATCTTCTGCCCCGGCTCCCGGTCGTAGCGCGCGTTGGTGCTGCCGGCCGCGCCCCGCCTGCCCGAGCGGAAGAACTGCCCGTCCGAGCTCGACGCGGTGCCGTCGCCCCACACGCGCGTGAGCGGCAGCGCGGCTTGCGCGTCCACCAGATGGCGCAGCCCTGCCGCGTAATTCTCTTCCGATACGTACCAGCCATGCGTCCAGGCGAGCTGGGCGTAGGTGACGCCCTGGCTGGCGTTGGCCATGCGCTCGATGCCGAGGTTCGTCGCGTCTGCCAGGATCGCGGCGAGCACGGCCTGCGGGTTGGAGTGGGCGCGGCCCGAGCGCAGTTCCGGAAATGCGCACAGGAACCCGGTGCGGGCTTCCACCTCGGCGAGCAGCTCGGTGATGCGCACGCGGGGCATGAGCCGGTCGACGGCCGCGTCCAGCCTGTCGGCCGCAGCGGGCGTTACGGCCGCGAGCGGGCTGACCCTGAGGTTACCGCCCCGCAGCTCCACGCCGTCGAGCGTGCCGCGCTTCAGCGAGCCTGCGAACCGGCGCAACCGCCAGTCGAGCAGCCTGGCGCGCCCCTCCAAGTAGCGGCCGACGTCGGTGTCGAACGGCAGCGTGAGCGCGATCTCGGCCGCTTTGCCGGGCGGGAGCATATAGCTGTCGAAGCGCAGGTGTTCGCGCGTACCCTCCACCCACAGGTCGCCCGATTGGAGCCGCTCGCGCACGGTCGCGACCGTGGCGGTTTCGTAGCGACGGCGGTCGATGACGCCGCCCTCGGTGATCGCCGCCTTCCATTTTCTGGAAAACGGCATGGGCGCATCGGCCGGTACGTCTCGCCGCCCGGTCGCGTTCAGCGCGCGCACGACCTTGATCGCGCCGAGCACGCCGTCGCGCGAGCCTGCCGCCTTGAACCGGAACGCGTCAAAAAACGCGGGCGCGTAGCGCCGCATCGTCATGTAGCGCCCCGCCGCGCGGATCAGCGGCTCGTCGCGAGTCAGGTCGGCGATCGCGGTCGCCTCGCTCTCGGCGTCCAGAAGCCTCGTCCAGCCCACCCCGTCGTCGAGCGCCGCCCAGACGTCCAACCCGTCCTCGCGCGCGACCCGGAGTGCGCCGACCGTGGCGCCCAGCAGCCGCATGAGCCGGTTCACGTCGCGTGTGGTCGCCTCGATGCCGCGCTTCTGCGCGGCCCTGGCCCTGGCGAACAGGAGGCCGGTCTGCTTGCCGAACATCTCGATCGCGGCGTCCGCGAGCCGCGCTTCCAGGTCGATGACGGCTGCGGCGAGTGTCGCGCGCCTTCTGCGGAGCGAGTAGTCGGACAGGAGGAACGCGGGCGCGACGTGGCCTTCGCGCACGAGCTGCTCGAAGCGGTGCTCGTGGATGCGGCCGGCCATGCCCGGGTCGAGCCCGAGCCGGCGCACGTGCGCGAGCCGGGCGAGAATGCCGGCGAGATTGCGCGCGGTCGGGCTGTCCGACGTGTCGCGCAGCCACGCGAGCGGCGTCGTGCTGCGATCCTGGTCCACGATCAGCAACGCATCCAGCCCCGTCACCTGCTCCGGAGCAAGCGCATCGACCAGCGTGTCGGCCGCGAGGCGGCGCGCCATGGCGCGCCCCGCCACCCCGATCCGCTCGATACGGGCGGGCGCGGGCAGAACGATCCGGGCAGCACGCAAATGGCCCAGCACTGCCGCGGCGATCGGCTTGCCCCGTTCGGTCGCTTCCGCCGCGCGGGTGGCTGCGCCGAGCGCGCCGGGGACGTCGGCCGCCTCGAACGCGCGCAGGCGCAAACGCTCCATCGCCTCCCAGGCGTGTTCGAGCCGGGTCTGGGCGCGATGCGCGTAGCCCTCGAACGCTGTGGGCGCGATGTCGAGTTGCGCGGCCAGGTGCCGGATCAGAAAATCGGGGACGACATCGTCGTGGCGTATGCCGAAGCCGGGATGACGCAGCAGGGCGAGGTGCAGCGCGAAGCCGAGCCGGTTGGCGTCGCCGCGCTTCGCTTCGATCAGTGGCCGGTCCTCATCGGCAACCGTGTAATGCTTGGCGAGCGAGGCATGGTCGAGGGGCACGCCGAACAACGCGCGGCGTTCGTCGCCCGTTAACAGATCGCGTCTGGCCATCGATCACCCCCTGTCCGGGAGCGTATAGTTTATGGCCGACACGTGCGAGGTGTCGCGTAACTCTCAAGTTTCGCGACAGCGGCCCTGACCGGTCACGCCACGAGGGCGGACGCTGTCGCAAATGTCTGTTGCTAATCAGCCGTGTTCCAATGCACATCTGCGACATGCTCCTCGGCTATGCGCGCGTATCTACCGACGATCAGGATCTCACGCTTCAAAAGACGGCACTGAAGGCGGCCGGATGCCGGCGGACATTCGAGGAGAAGGTGTCCGGCGCCAAGCGCGCCCGACCGGAACTCGACCGGATGCTGGAGCAGCTGCGCGACGACGACGTGGTTGTGGTCACCCGGCTCGATCGCCTAGCGCGTTCGACGCGCGACCTGCTCGACATCGCCGAGAAGCTGAACGAGGCGGGAGCGGGGCTGCGCTCGCTCGCCGAGCCCTGGGCCGACACGACCACGCCTGCGGGACGCATGGTGCTCACCGTGTTCGCCGGCATCGCGGAGTTCGAGCGCGAGCTGATCCACCAGCGTACCAGTTCCGGCCGCGCGGCAGCCATGGCGCGCGGCGTGAAGTTCGGGCGTAAGCCCAAGCTCACTCCGGACCAGATCGCGCTCGGACAGCGTCTCGTCGGCGAAGGCACATCGGTGCGCGAAGCGGCGAAGCTGCTGAAGTGTCATCATGCCACGCTCTATCGGGCGCTCAACCATCCGGCGCAGATGCCCGTACATCGCTCGACACGTTGATTGAGGAGTAGGATTTCGCCATGATCTTCGCGCTTCTACTAGCGGCAAGTTCGCCGAATTCCGCGCTGGAGGCGGAGCGGGCCTACTCGGAAGCTGTACTTGCCAGTGGCCGTCAGGCAGCGGCACGCAGTTTCGGTCCACAAAGCGACCCCTGGCCAATACAACATGCGCCCGAAACCGCGCGCTCTCCATCTGTGGCCAGCATGTTGCAAGCAGCCGAGAGTAGCCGAAGGTGGTGGCTCACAATGATGAGTGTCGAGAGCCATGCCGAGCGCAGACCCGAACTTGTCTTTCCGTCCTGTGATCCGAGCGGGTCGGCAGTTGTTATCGGCGGGCTGTACGATGGCGGAAATCGAGTTGGATCATATAAGACGCTTTGGCGGAACAGTGCTGAGGGGTGGCGCTGGGAAATCGACGACTATCGTCGGGATGGATCGAAGGCATTAGCGGCAGAAAGTTTACAAGCGATCGAACCTGAGTGCTCGGCAAAACTCACCAATGAACAGCTCCAAATCCAAGCCGTTAGCGATGCGAAAGAGATCGCGTCTGTTTTGCGACAGGAGCAGGCCGGCAAACAGGTCGACTGGTTGGCTGTTCCAAGACGAAGCGTGGCCGAAGACGTTATCTTTGTCGGCAACGATGGCCGACGCATCCGCAGGCTCCCCGCCAAGCTGCCCATTCGGCGCATAGCGGGTGCGTTATCGTCCGGAAGCAGTTACGATGAAACGCTACGGTGGAGTAGCCGCGTCCTGGACGGGTCTGCACAAGCCCATAGCTTTCAGATCACCCAGTGGCGCGGTCCCAAGAATGGATGGCAGATCGTCTACTACGAGCTCCGCGGGTGAAACATCACGAGAGGTGATCCGGTAACTTCCAACTCGTCCAACCTCACAAACCCACGAAACTTAATATACTTTGCGGCAACGCTCAGGCTTTTGTTGACCATTTGTTCCGACTGCCGCTGTCCATATGACAAACCTTGAGGTGCCCCC
>NZ_JBDZDK010000070.1:0-4786 GCF_040049155.1 Sphingomonas silueang | reverse complement strand
GGGTCGCCGGCGACTGGCCCGCCACCCGCTGGGACGAGCTGATGCCGTGGAACTGGGTGCCCCAGACAGATCAGCCAACAGCCCAAGCCGCATAAACTGCGGTCCTCACGCCACGCTTACGATCGCCTACGGCTCCGACGAGTAGCAGCCGCTGGCGGCCTGAATCCATTGCCGCTCGCGCATCGAGACAGCTGGAAGACTCACCAACACGGACCTGCATTATGGTATTGGACAAGCGCTACACGACTATTGGCATGGTGGCCTTCATCGACCTCCTCGGTTTCTCCGAGCGTGTGAAGGCTATCACCAAGATCGAACATCTCAAGTCTATCGAGCGCGATGTGCGGCGGACCCAGGCTTGGTTTGATCATCGCACTAAGGACGAGGTATTGAAGACGTCGCACAAGCTGAAGCGCAAGAAGGTGTTGGCCTTCTCCGATTGTCTCGTCCTCACCATTCCCGCGTTCTCGGAACTGGCCGAGCATGAGGGCGACTTCGATGTCCTCATGGAAGAGATTCCGACCATCGCTCGCGCCCAGGCACTGTGCGTGACTAACGGCATTTTTTTGCGCGGTGGTATCAGCTTCGGTCTGTGGCACAAGCGTGGGGACCGCATCGTCAGCCCTGCCATGGTCGAGGCCTATGAGGCCGAGGGCGCCGCAGTCGTGCCGATGATCGCGATCGCCGAGACGATGCTGAAGCACTTCAAGGAGCATCCGCATCGCGACTTCTACAGCAAGGATTCGGACCCCTTCCGCCGCTATTTTCGATACTATGATAATTTGCCCGCGCCACCGGGAGAAACCAGGTCAGCGTGGGTCATCGACTATTTACCACTCTGCCTTGGCGAGCTGGACTGGATCCCGGATCATGCCGACATGCCAGCATATCTCGCGGCTGATCCGGAGACGCGCGCACGGATCCAGTCCGAGGCCTATGACCGAAATGTCCGGCACGCGATCGAGGTCCATCGCCAGGCGATCGTCAGCGCCCACGCGGCCGCCGGCGTTCCAAAGGTGCGTGCCAAATATGCGTGGCTGGCGCACTATCATGATGACGCGGTTGGACGGTTCTGGCCCGGCGTGCCGTCGGGGTATCTGATCGGCGCGCTCTCGATCTGATCGGCTCAGCCAGCCTGCAAAGCGCAGTCGCGTGCGGATTGCCGAGTAACCTGCTTTGGTCGGTAGCTGCCCGCCCCCAGACCCAAACCCGGCCGTTCACGCTGCAAATTCGGTTTCCCAACTCCGGTCACTTATTCATGTCAGTTGAACCGCATTTTGCGAACCTTCGAAGCCGATCCGGGAACGGCTTGCGTTGTGGATTGCGGATAAGCAGGTTTTGGGTGAAGGAGTTGAATAGCTGGCGCACTTGATCTTGGCGGTGGCGCTGCCATGCTCACTCGATGGTAGCGGTGTCCGCCTTCGAGCATCTCTCTCGAGCCACGCACATGGTCTCTCGGCACGTTGCGGACGTGCATGACAGGCATGTCGAGAACCTACAAACGGGTGCCAGCACCATCGATGTGAACGGCCTGCGAACCTGCTCGATGGCGATCACAATCATCGCCGTGGGCGTGATCGGAACCTTCGAAGGGATGCTACAGCGCCACTTCGGATGGGCCGACGCCTACCCCGAACTCGACAAGACGCTTAAAAGCGCGGGGCGTGCCGACTTGGCAGATCGACTTCTCGACTATCGGCTGGCGGTGAATGTGCTCAAGCACGGCGAGGGCCGCAGCTACGAAAAATTACTCGATCGTCGGGCATTGTTGCCGTTCGCCATTAAGGGCAAGGGCGAGGCGTTCCTCGAGGAAGGCGACGTCTCAGAAGTCGGCGGCTTGGTTGACACACGTGGGCCTTTTGTCGACCAGTGCATAGAGATCATCAACGAAATCAGGGACGTGCTTGGGGTGGCATGACTCAAAATGACCGTGCTCGTGGGCAGGGCACCGCTAGAAAAGCGCGCGACCGCGCCTTGGTTGAGCGCCAAGGAGGGGTACCTTTCCGCCAGTTCGCCACTGGTGGGCAGTGATGAGCAGGCCTTCTTGAACGTGGTTGTAGGCGTGTCAGGCAATGGGAAATTTGGAACCCGCTGCGCGGCTGCCTACTATCGATATGTCTGGTCCGGCCTGTCGATCATCACTGGGCTGTCCCATTTCCTCGCAGTAGTCGAACCAACGTTTTCCAAGTCGATTGACGAAGCTAACCAACTCGTCGTCGTTCTCGTCAGCGTATAATGGGATCCAGAGCACACGAGCGTATTCGTCGCCGGGAATGACGACGTAGTGATTGGTCAGGTATATCAGCGCACGGATTGAGGAACATGATCCGTTCAAAATACGCCCCAGCGTGGCTAAAATAAAGCGCGGAGGCAGCTCCTTCAGGCCATCATTGATGATCAACAAGATGCCCTTGTAGTCCTGGTACCCAAAAATGGTCTTAGTGGTTTTGATCTGGGTATTCGCCTTTTTGGCAATTCTCGCGAGAGGTGGACGATATAAATCCATGAAGCTTTTGAGATAATCGGCCGTTACGAACGGGTCTAGGTCGAGCGGCGTCTTCCCGTGCTTCGCATACATACGCCTATTTAAAACCGTCATCTTCTCGCGGAACTGAACCGTGTTCCCCACCTCTGTTTCAAGCGTTTTCAGTTCGATGAGGATTTTGTCGCGTTCAAAGATGTAATCCGCGTTCTGAACCTTCGGGTTGGGATGCAGCGTATTAAATCGACAACCTCCGAAACCCTCAACAAATCTGTCGAAATTGGGCTCGTCGGCGCAACCTCTGAACTGCGCAAGGTCACCTTCATTGAACCACTCAACGCCGTGCTCGTCTATCTTTGGCACCCCCACCTCCGTCGTCGATACAAATAAGGCTGTCAGCGGTTAGCATGAAAGTCGCTAAGGTCAGCAATTAGGTCGGGGGTAGTCGGGCCGCTTAGCGGCAGTGACGACCCAGTTATGGACGTTCAGTGCCCTTCCTGCGCCTCCCAACCAGCCATCCACTCATTGGTTCGCGATTAAACTTAAGCGCCGTCGGAATGGCGAAACTTGGGACTTTTCTGCCGCTCGCCAGCGACGTTTCGGATGGCGGATATGGCCAAGAGCCGCTATTCGCTCCCGTGGAGCGCATTACGCTGTAATATTTGAAGCCGATCGCTGATGGCCGCCGAAAAAAGCCCGTATCACGAGATCTACCTCCGCGCCGCTGGCGCCGTCGCCTTCGTCGCAGTCGAAACAGCCGACGGACAGCCGGGCCTTGGATCCTGCTTCCATATCGGCGACGGCATCTTCATCACCGCCCGTCACGTCGTCGAGGACGTGACGATCAAAGAGATCGCCACCACCAAGTCGGCGCGGCTCGCCGAAGAGGCGGGCGGCGGCACCGTCGCGCCCCGGTATCTGCGGATTGTCGACGGCCCGCATTATGGCGATGACGATCTCGACATCGCCGTCTTCAAGGTCGACCTGACAGGCGCCGCGCTGCCGAAAATCGCAGTCAGCGGGCATGTCGAATATGATCTCGACGAACACGATCTTATCCTGTCCGATCTGGTCATCATCGGCTACCCGCGCGTGCCCATGACCAGGGTGCCGGTGCAGGTCGCCACCATCGGCCAGATCAACGCCGTGGCCCGTCTCTGGCACTCGCGCGCCAGCCGCTTCATCGCCTCGACCATGGCACGCGGCGGATTCAGCGGTGGCGTTGCGCTCGACCGGAACGGCAGGGCGATCGCGCTTGTGACCGAAAGCCTTGGCGAGGGCGGATCGCTGGTGGAGACGGGCTATACCAGCTTGCTGTCGATCTCGACCGCCGTTGATCTCGCTGTCGAGAAATACGGCTTCAGCGTGCATGGGACAGGTCCCGGCCGCTACGATCAAGAGATGCTGGTCGGTTTCCGCTTCCAGCGGCCAGAAACCCAGACGCTCAGCTCCTACGCCTATGACGCTGAAGTCTTCGTCTACGACGATGATCGCGATGTCTTCGTGCAGTTCACCTGTGACAGCGAGGAGGCGCTAGAGGCGGCGATTGCCGCGTTTGCGGCGGTCACGCCGCTCTGCCCCGAAGAGGAGGGCGCACCGGATAAAGGCATTTTCCTCCCCGCCGCCAACCCGCCAGCCCGGCTCCTCGTGGCGGCCGCAGAGGCGGCGCGTGATGCGCTGGTGGCGGCGGGCTACAAGGAATTCTTAGCCGAACGATCCAAGTGGCAGCTGAAGACCTAGCACGACGGTAACAGCCAGGGCGCATGGTCGGTGACCTGCTCCCCGCAAATCATGCCATTGGTAATATCCGACTCTGAAGATATAGACGAACGGCAGATTCCGGGCTCGTGGCGGGTCAGACGCAGCGACCGCTTTTAGGGCACAAAGGCGACCGGAAGGTCGGCGCGATCCGATGCCGGGTTTAAGAAGAGCCGCCGCTGACATCGACGACGCTGAATGTCTTGAACTGGTCGACGCCTGCCGCGGCGGCAAGGACCCACACGCGGACATTCCGGTACAAAGCTCCGTTCCCGGCTTCCGACATTTGTTCATCGGAAAATATGTGGCGAACACTCCATACAGCTAGAGTCAGGACCCATTGATGTGAGCGTCGCGATCTGATTCAGGCTCCGGGAGGAGACCGGGATGAGCGATCTTTTTTGGCTGACAGACGAGCAGATCGGTAAGCGTGGCCTGAGGGCCGCCTTGCCCGTTTGGCCGTAGCCGGGATGCTTATCGTCTTTGACGAGGGCGCGGGCGGTGCGGGAAGTTTTCGGTTCTGAGACTGGTCGTACGAGCGCTCGT
>NZ_JBDZDK010000069.1:0-5008 GCF_040049155.1 Sphingomonas silueang | reverse complement strand
ACGAGCGCTCGTACGACCAGTCTCAGAACCGAAAACTTCCCGCACCGCCCGCGCCCTCGTCAAAGACGATAAGCATCCCGGCTACGGCCAAACGGGCAAGGCGGCCCTCAGGCCACGCTTACACAGCTGGCGCTTCAAGCATCGCAGCTGACGCCTGGGGCCACCGGCAGAGAACGCTTCGCGCTGGTTGCGCCTCCGGTCGGGCTACGCCCGCCCTACGCCGCAACCAGCGCGAACGGTGCGCCCGTCATACCCGTCACGCTGCTTGACGAAGGGGGTCCCTTTTGCACGCCGATAGGGGGTCCTTTTTGGACGCCGATTGACAAGATCCGGTCGTTCACATCAGCTTCGACGAACGTCCGCTCCTGCATGAATCTGCGGATGGCTACGTGGAGTATCTGGCAAGCAGTATGTCTTTTTATCGGCGCCCATCGCGCTTGATCTAGGTTTCGGAATCTATCGATCTCACATTTAATCGAAATGTGACAGAAATAACCAAGCTGGCGCCGCGAAACATCTAAATCGTGCAGCCGGCAGGCGGATACTTCCATCCGCCTTCCTTTGCTGCGCCCATTCGGTGGCGTTGCTTCATGTTTTCGATGTCGTCGATCTCAAAAAAGGAAATTGTTGCTTGGGGCTGGCCATGGGTGTGGAAAACTTGGCGTTGATAGGCCTCCCCCCGAGGCAGGTGAGCATTGCTGCCCCCGTAGGCTCCGTTGTTCGCGATCAGCACGAGCTGGAACATATGATAATGCAGCGCCTGCGCCATCTGATCAAAGGTGCCGACGTCCAGGTTCAAAGCTGGAATTGCAAAAACGTCCGAGCGATCACGAAGATCGCTCGCTAACTTCAGATCAGTTGCATCGTAGCAGATGGATGCGGTGAGCCACAGCGCGTCGTTGGCCGGATTGTTAGACCATTCGTACCCCACCAGCCACTGGCACGGTCGGAATCCGGTGATCAGTTCTACCGGTTTGACGTACTTCTGCTCCATTGGAGAGAGGTGCTGTTTTCCCTGCCGTCTGATCACCGTTTGCAGGCCCATGCCTTGCACCATCCTCGGGATGATCCATAAGGCCGAATTGATCAGCGGCTGTCCCGGAACGACTTGTTCGTAGGCCATGCCGACTAGGATCGCGGTCTTGAACGCCCGTGCGAACGGCACGAGGTGGGTGGCAACGTCATCGGGATGGACGGACAGTTCTGGCAAGATGAGCCAGTCGAGACGCTTGCTTGCTGGCTTATGGGTCTCGCGAAGGTCCAGCATCTTCTCAACCGCGGCCAACGCCGTAGACAAATGTTTGCGATGTTTCCGCCGGAGATCCGGCGAGCGCATTTCCAGATCAGCGGCCGAGAAATCTGCAGCTTCAGGCATGATCGACTGAACGACGCAGGCCCGAAGCGGGCGTCCCTTCAATGCGGTACCTGGGATCGGCGCATCGACCTTGAGCATAAGGGTGCCGGTTGCCGGGCCGATTGCCGCGTCGGCTTCGACGAGCGCAGCGCGAATCCGAGCAGCAGTCTCATCAAGCGACAACTGATCGACATCGGGGCTGCTTGTACGGCAGCCGGGCCAGATGAGCAGATCGAAGAGAAGATCCTGAGTGAACTGCGAGATGGGTAGCCAATCGTCACCGAAGGCCTCGTGACCATTGTAGAAGCCATATTGCCGCTGGAACCAGTGCCCTCTCGTCGGCCGATAAATGGGCTCGCCCTCCCTCCAAGATGGTGACCTGACCGGAAGGCTGAAGTCTATTCTTGCCGTGAGAATGAACCGTAGGAGGTAACCGAGCTGAAAGCGCCAGCGTTGAGATTCCGGCGACCAAGAGGGGGCGGTATAAATAGACCGGTAGGTCGAAGTTGTCTGAGCAGATCTAAAGATCACCTGCTCGACTCGGACATATTTTCCAACCTGCCGAACCGCTATCTGGATCGTCGACGGCGTCACGACTTCCGGAAAATTTCCTTGTTTGAGGTGCGCGATGAATTTCTCGGCAAAGCTGAGAACGCCGATCTCGTTGCGCAACGGATTCAATGGTCCTTTGTCTTGGATGTAGGACTGCAGTGAGTGCATTTCCGCCGGGTCGGACCATTCCGCGATCCCTAGGTCTTCAGCGATGCCTGCCGGAACGGTGAGTTGTCGATCGACGGCACGGAAGAGATCACGGGCGAATTCGATATCTCGCGCGGCCACCTCCGCGAACCGCTCTGGTGTGAGCATCCGACCAACGAGATTCACGGCCTCGTCCTTCGAAAGGAACGACCTACGGCTCACTACCGCGGCTATTGCGAATTCGCGATCCGAGGAGACAACGCGTTCGCCTGTCAGAAATGAGAGAAGGCGCCAATAGGATTGATTGGTCCGTGGAATGCCTCGAGCTTGGACAGCTCGGGGATCGTGGACCGCGATGTAGAGCAGTGCCTGTTGCGCGAGATACCATGGGACGCGCTCGGCCGCGCCCTTGGCCACTCGAATCGCAACCTCCAGAAGCAGGGATCTATAGCCGGCGAGATCGACCCCAGTGGGAAGGCACTCTGGATCGTCAATGAAGCCCGTCTCGGTCGCCCCGGCTCGAAAGATCTCGGCGAGGCAGTAGTACGCGACTTGTCGGCTGGTGACTGACCTTGTCTGACCGGCAAGATACGGTTCGAAAAGCTTCAGTACCTCCCCAAGCAGTTGGCGGGACGGCCAGAGGTCGAGCGCGACGCGCAATAGCCGAACGTTTGACGGATCGAGTATCCATCGCTCGACTAGGATGAGCGCAAAGGCACGTGCTTCTTCGTCCAGTTCCGATTGCGATAGCCTAGTGCGCCGAAAGGTTTCTTCCCCAAATTCAGCGATTTCCATGTAGGGTCGATCATCGAGGAGTGGTCTAAGTGAGCGAAAGGTTTTTCTGAACCGACCAGCTGCGAAACGACCGATTGTCTCGTCCTTGACGTCGGGTATTGCTCTCAAGCCGGGAGGCGTCGGCGTCCCTTCTACGCCGTTGATTGTTAATTGGGATCGGACGAGAGCTTCGATCGCCTGAATCACCTCCTCGCCACCACTCGCATCGAACCCGCCGGAAATCGCAGTCTGGATGCGCTCCATTTTCCGGGATTGGCGGACGAGCGGCATCTGCTCGCCCCCGACTGACGCGGTCGACGTCTTCTCGGGAGCGAATTCTAAACCCGGACAGGTGGCCGTCAGGGCTTGCCCAAGCCACGCCATTACCCGTGCCTGAGCTTCTGTTGGGTCAATCCCTGGTGCCGTGGTGATGGTCAACCTGATGTCGTCGACATACCGGCAGGCGTCCCGGAGCCACACGCCGTTGGTGACCTCTCGGCCAAGTTGTTCGAGGATGGTGCGATCGAAATCCAGCAGGACGACGTTCGAGAAGAAACCAGCTGCCACCAAGCCCTGGGGAAGGGCGACGCCATCGAACTCGGGAATGCCTGCACGCTGCTTGAAACGGGCGAACTGACGCTCGTCCCTTTCCTCCCAGGACCAATTGAGAACACTGCCTGCTAGATCGAAGAACGCACCGTCGTCATCTGGCGTCTGCAGCAACCGAACCTTGGAGAGGAGCAATTCCGGCGTCACTCGGTCGTAGAACTGCCGGAGATCGGTCTGAACGATTAGAACGCGATCATCGGCGCCAAGCGATGCGGCGACCGCCTCGGGCCGTTGTAGGAAGGAGCGATAGTCCTCAAAATAGGCTCGGTAAAGTTTGGATGACCCCCAGCGGTGGACCAGACCGCCTCCTTGGTCAGCCTTATCGCAGAAGAGTCGGTTGCCGTAGGACATGACCGACCTGCGCACATCAGGCGATGCAAAGCCGCCCCTCGGGTCGCCTTGCGCGGTTTCGGCCCTTTCGCTGAGGCAAAGCATAAGGGCGGTAGCAGCCACCTGATCGGACAGCGAGACATGGGCGAGTGGCCGGATCTTGGTGGGGCCAGATTGTTCTGGTTTCCAGAGGCCTTCGACGTCAAGATGCCATCGCTGGCTCTTCGGAGCGGGAACGAGCTTCAGCTCCTCGGTTTCATATTCACCCGAACGCAATCGCGCCGACAGTCGAGATATAAACTTCGGAAGATCGGCAGCTGCGCGGTCTAGCTCCAGAGTATCGGAGAACCAATTGTGGTAGCGGATGTACGAGGCAGCCTTCTTCCATGCCTGAACGAGCACATATTCTTGAGAAATTTGGTCCAGTGTTGGAATCAGCCGCTGCACTTTCTCACCCTTTAAATGTCCCGCGCGTTACAGCGTGAGGTCCGCTGGTCGGACCAGCACCTCCGAAAACGGTATATCGTGCTGAACCGCGAGGCGAGCGTTTGTGTCTCGAGATAGCTCAAAGCTGCGGTTCACCGCGGTGGACAGGAATGGCAGCTTCGTCCCCCTCCTCGCCTTTCCACCATCGCTGGTCGAGGCGTCGGCGAACATGAATGGATGTCCGAAGTTTGGGAGCGCTAATTAACCGCCGAATGTCGTGTTGTGGGTCACGCCGCCAGAACAAGAGAGGTCCTTCGAGGGGGCCGCGGCGGTCGGCAGCGCAGCGCCCAAGTGCAGTCATTCAGTACGATTACTGCGGGCCAAAGCGGTGGTTCATTCAGCAGCCGGACGAGACGGCGCTGCTGATATCCGTCCAATGCATCCGACGCGTAGGTCCTTTGGGCTGGAGCTACTGGCCGAAATTAACGGGCCCCCGCAAGTCCGGTGAACCGGTCTGTTTCTCTGCGATAAGATCCCTAGATGTCACAAATGGCGGGCTCAGCAATTCAGATCGATCCCGGTCTATGGGCGACCAGCCGGGCCGGCGCTCGGGCCGGCCGTGGCTTCCGCTTTCAGGATGCCGCAGGCGCATGGCTGGCGACCCGAATCTGGGCCGGGGATCTTGATGCGACGTGACGTGACCCCCTGATTTTCCTCCAAGTGCGATTAGAGTCCGGCCCTGATGGAAGGACGGACAATGAAGCGACTGAGGTTCACGGAAGAGCAGATCATTGCGGTGCTGAAGGAGGCCGAGGC
>NZ_JBDZDK010000068.1:0-5078 GCF_040049155.1 Sphingomonas silueang | reverse complement strand
TATGCACGTCCAGACCAACGTATTTCACTGCCTCCGTCATGACTCGCCTCCGCTGCTGAAAAATCCATCATCAGCATCTCAGATTCGAGCCTCCGAGGCTCGGGCAGTCATGGGGTCTAAGCGTCTCTGCGCGCACTTATGGGTCGACTCTATGCGTCGACGACTCCAGCATTCCAAAGGCATCCATCGGACAGTTGTAGCATCGCCTCTCGTCGCAGAGCCGGCATATCGTCAGCGCCGAGACAGCGTCGTCAGACATCTGCGCAAGTATTGTCTCGGCAATACGTTCCAGCACGAGGCGGTCAGCATTCGAGACATGGCTAAGGATTTCGGATAAAGTCTCGTTTCTTCGTTGCAGGATCGCAGATAGGCGAGTCTCGCCTGCCTCAGTGAGCATCAGCGCTACTGCACGACGGTCCCGTAGCGCTTTGGATCGAACGGCGAACCCGGCTGCAACCAATCGATCGACAAGCCGCACCGTCCCCGCGTGGGACAAGCCTAGCACCCGTCCTAATTCGTCGATCGAAAGACCGGTCGCGTGACCGATGACGACGATCGCCGCGGTGGTTTCGCCACCGCCGGGTATCGTCGGGTCGAATGCCGCCTTCTTAATTCGATCGGTGATGCCCACTGCGAGGGCGCCGAACAGATTGACGAGCCGGTCCGAGAGTACGTTCAAAGGGTTGCCTCATTCATTGCCGGCGCATAGTGTATGCGCAGCGCATATATCACGCCTGTCTAAGCATGAAGGCAGGTCATGCGCCATGATGAAAGCGAGGCACCATGTTTTCGACATTACACATAGCTGAAAAGACGACCGGCTCTCGCGGGTCTCTCGCGTTGCTGCGCTGGGCGCTGGTGGTCATCTTTCTCTGGTTCGGTTGCATGAAATTCACGAGCTATGAAGCGATGGGCATCGCGCCATTGATGAAGAACAGTCCGATCATGAGCTGGATTCCGGCCGTTTTTGGGGTGCAGGGTGGAAGCTATTTTATAGGCACCGTCGAGCTCGCGACGGCCGCTGCGCTGATTATCGGTGCTTTCAACAAGACGGCCTCCGCTCTCGGCGCGGCGATGTCATGCCTGACTTATGCCGTGACACTGACGTTTTTCCTGAGCACGCCTGGCGTCGCCGAGCCGACCGCTGGCGGGTTCCCGGCGATTTCGGCCGGAACCGGACAGTTCCTGTTGAAGGACCTGGTGCTTCTTGCGGCATCAGCGTGCCTTCTACTTGCGTCCATACGGACAGCAGACGCGTGACGGCAAACAGGTGATAGGCGACGCTCCGGACCTGCGCTTTTGCCGAACCATACCCGCCTCAGCCCATAACGATCGACAAACCCTGTCGCTTTGATAGGGTGTTCGAAAACATGCTTTCGAGGGTTTGTCGTACATGCTGGTCGGATATATGCGGGTGTCAACGACCGATGACCGCCAAACGGTCGATCTCCAGCGGGACGCGCTCGTCGCAACCGGGGTCGATCATCGGCATCTCCATACCGACAAGGCATCCGGCGCGCGCGACGACCGACCAGGCCTGAAAGCCTGCCTCGACTATCTGAACGCGGGCGACACACTGATCGTGTGGAAGCTCGACCGGCTCGGACGCTCGCTGCCGCACCTGCTGACGATCGTCACCGATCTGAAGGCGCGCGGCATCGCGTTCCGGTCGCTGACCGAGCAGATGGATACGACCACGCCGCACGGCGAATTGCTGTTCTCGCTGTTCGGTGCATTGGCACAATATGAGCGTGCGCTCACGCGCGAACGGGTGATGGCGGGACTGGCTGCTGCCAAACGCCGGGGACGCCAAGGTGGCCGCCCGCCGATGATCGACGCCGAAACGCTCGAGCGGATCACCGCCGCGCTGGATGGCGGGGCCAGCAAGGCGTCCGTCTGCCGGACCTTCAAGGTGCCGCGTTCGACCCTTCTCGGCACGCTTGCCCGGATCGGCTGGACCGCACCGGCCAAGGTCTAAGCCGATGCCGCGTCGCGCCGTCCTGTCGGACGAGCAACGCGCGGCGTTGCTCGCGCTTCCCGACGACGAAACCCTGCTCGTCCAGCACTGGACATTGAGCCGGGACGACTTGGCCATCATCGTCCGCCGGAGGCGACCGCATAACCGGCTGGGTTTCGCGATCCAGCTTTGCGCGCTGCGCTATCCTGGCCGTTTCCTGCGACCCGGTGAACTGATCCCTGATACGCCGCTCGCGTTCGTCGCAGAGCAATTGCAGGTCGGACCCGAGGTGCTGGCCGACTACGCGACGCGCGGCCCGACCCGGTACGAACAGCTCGATGCACTGCGCGATGCATTCGGCTTCATGCCGCTCAGTCGGCCGCTGCGAACGACGTTGCAGGAATGGCTCCTGCCGATCGCGCTGACGACGACCAGCGGGGCTAGGCTGGCGCGCGTGATGCTGGATGAGTGCCGGCGACGGCGCATCATTGTGCCGGGCATCAGTTCGGTCGAGCGGATGGTCGCACAGGCGTTGCTCGATGCCGAACGCCATGTCGCCGAGCATCTGACCCGAGGACTCGATGCTCGACAGCGCCGGCTGCTCGATGCGCTTCTCCTGCCCCACACAGGCACGAACTTGAGCGATCTGGCCTGGGTGCGGCAGTCACCCGGCAAGCCCGGCCGAAAGACATTCGCCGCCATCATCGAGCGACTGACACTGCTTCGGGCCATCGGGATCGATCCGGATATCGCCGTAGGCGTCCATCCCGAGCGCCTCCGACGCCTGTGCCAGGAAGGCGTGCGGCTGACCGCGCAACATGTTCGGACGCTGCAAGCGACGCGGCGTCGCGCCACATTGGTGGCGACCATCCTCGAAACCATCGTTACCCTCACCGACGATGCGGTGCTGATGTTCGATCGCCTGCTTGGGCAGATGTTCCGGCGCGAACAGAACAGCGCGGACACGACACTCAAGCGCAACCGGCGCACCATCAACGGCAAAATCCGGCTGCTTGCCCAACTCGGCGCTGCCTTGCTCGCCGCCAAGATATCAGGTGGCGATATCGGCGCTGCGGTCGAGGCAGCGATCGGATGGAATGATCTCGGCCGCGAGGTCGATGAAGCCCGCAAGCTGATCCGCCCCGATTCGGTCGATCCCGTCGCGGTCGCCGCGACCAATTACCCCGTCCTCCGACAGGTCGGTCCCTCGTTCATCGCCTCGTTCACATTCGGGGCGGTGCCAGCCTGCCATGCGCTCGCGCGAGCGGTCGCGATCATGCGCGACCTTCATTTTGGTCATCTGCGCAAATTGCCTGCAGGCACGCCAGTCGGCTTCATCCGGCAAGCTTGGCGTCGGGCGATCGGCACCGGCATTCCCGATCGCAGGATCTATGAATTGTGCGTGCTGGTCGAGCTTCGCGACCGGCTTCGCGCCGGCGACATGTGGGTCGAGGGAAGCCGACGCTATCGTGCTGTCGAGCAGCAACTCATTCCTGCCCCCGTATTCGCCAACATGCGCGCGGCCGGCCCCTTGCCGATACCGGCACCGGATACGGCCGATATCTGGCTGGCCGAACGACGCGCCCGCCTCGCCCGTCGATTGGCCGAGGTCGAGCGAAAGGCGGAGACGGACGCGCTGGAAGACGTGCAGCTCAGCTTGGGCAGGCTGCGGATTTCGCCCTTGAAGGCGATTACTCCCGAGGAATCCGATACCGCCCTTGCGCCGCTCTATGCGCATCTGCCCGCGATCCGCATCACCGACCTTCTTGCCGAAGTCGATCGATGGACCGGGTTCAGCCAGTGCTTCACGCATCTGCAAAGTGGCCGTGCCGCGGATGAACCACGTGCGATCCTCACGGCGGTGCTCGCCGATGCCACCAATCTGGGCCATACGCGCATGGCGGAAGCCTGCAATCTCGTGACCCAGCGCCAACTCGGTTGGCTCGCCTCATGGCATCTGCGCGAGGAAACCTACGGTCGCGCGCTCGCCCGGCTTGTCGACGCCCAACACACCGCGCCGCTGGCCGCGCTGTTCGGGTCCGGCACCTCGTCCAGCTCAGACGGTCAGAACTTTCCGCTCGACCGCCGCGCCCAGGCAACCGGCGCAGTCAATCCGCACAAGGGGACAGAGCCGGCTGTCTCCTTTTACAGCCACGTCTCGGATCGCTACGCGCCGTTCCATTCCACAGTTATCTCCGCTTCGGCGAGCGAGGCGGCACAGGTGCTCGACGGGCTGCTCCACCACGGCGCCGATCTGCACATCGAAGAGCATCACGTCGATGGCGGGGGCGTCTCCGACCATGTGTTCGCGCTATGTCATCTGCTTGGGTTCCGGTTCGCGCCGCGTATCCCGAATATCGCCGCACGCCGTTTGCACCTGTTTAACGGCATCGAACCCGGCCCCGATATTGCGCCGCTGGTCGCGGGCCGCATCGACGAAGGTCTGATCGAGGCACACTGGGACGACGTGCTGCGACTGGGAACCTCGATCCGCACAGGCGTCGTCAGCGCCTCGATCATGCTGGAACGGCTCGGCTCCTATCCACGCGCCAACGGCCTGGCACTGGCGTTGCGCGAGATCGGTCGCGTCGAGCGTACCCTGTTCACGCTCGACTGGATCGAGCAGCCCGAACAGCGTCGCCGCGCCACCCGCGAACTCAACAAGGGAGAAGCGGAAAATGCCCTGAAACGCGCCATCTTCTTCCATCGCATCGGCCGTATCCGCGATCATGCGCTGCAAGCCCAAAGCCATCGGGCGAGCGCGCTGAACCTCGTCGCCGGTGCCATCGTCCTGTGGAACACGACCTACCTGCAAGCCGCCCGGATGCATCTCGCCAACCTCGGCCGGCCGGTCCCGCCGGACCTGCTGCAACACCTATCACCGCTCGGTTGGCAGCATATCAATCTCACCGGCGATTACCTCTGGACCGATCCCGATGCGCCATCCACCGCGCTCAGACCGCTTCGCCAGATGCGCGCCGTCGAAGGCACGGCAAAACCTTAGACCCCATGACTGCCCGAGCCTCGGAGGCTCGAATCTGAGATGCTGATGATGGATTTTTCAGCAGCGGAGGCGAGTCATGACGGAGGCAGTGAAATACGTTGGTCTGGACGTGCATAA
>NZ_JBDZDK010000067.1:0-5375 GCF_040049155.1 Sphingomonas silueang | reverse complement strand
CAGGGTCGCCGGCGACTGGCCCGCCACCCGCTGGGACGAGCTGATGCCGTGGAACTGGGTGCCCCAGACAGATCAGCCAACAGCCCAAGCCGCATAAACTGCGGTCCTCACGCCACGCTTACCAAGCATGAAGGACCAGCTCGTCGGCGAGCCCCACAATTACACTTGGGAGGCGCTCAAGAAGTCCGGGAAGTTCGGTGCTTTCGACCAGAGCTTCTCCGAGTTCATCATGACGCTCGTTGGCACCGTCGTGACGACGCCGTCGACCGATCCCTCCGTCGGCGGCAAGGTCGTCATGTTCGGGCCCGCCGAGGAAGCTGTCGTGACCGCGCTCCTCGACGGCACCGCCAATGCGCCGGCGGTCAAGATGCTCAAATGCAACGACACCAACTGCTATGATGTCGGCGAGCAGACGCTGACCGTGCCGGCATCGGCCGCGCTGCGACCGCGCATCGCGGCTATGATCAAGTCGATGAGCGACAAGATCCGTACCGACACCGCGCTCAGTGCGGCCGAGAAGCAGCTGCTCAACATCGCGACCGTGCCGATCTACAAGATCTTGGCCGTCCAGGCCTATGCTCACTACGCCCTGACCGACGGCGAGATCGAGACCCTGTCGGAGATCGTGGCGGTCGATCTTCTGACGGCGATGCTCGACAACATGCTCGACCGGGTCGAGCAGGCGCAAACCCACTATCAGACCTTCGATCAGGCGACCGCGACCCAGTGGAAGCAGCAGATCGCCGCGACGCGTGCGCGGTTCTCGCAGCGTGACGTCAAGCTCAACAACAAGCTCCAGGTCACGATGCAGATCATCAATCGCAGCATCATGCTCGAGTCCACGCTGCAGAATTCGATGACGCCGGGGATGTCCTCGGCGCTGAATTTCTCGCGCGGGCTGAACGCGCAGGGCCTGATGTAGGCGCGGGGAGGGGGCCGAGACGATGCTGGAAGTCTTCACGGTCGGCGGCGGCGAGTATCTCGTCAACACCTTCAACGCGGTCGCCGCGTGGTCGGGCGGCGGCGGCTACCGGTCGCTGCTGCGGGTCGTGATGGTGATGGGCCTCATCTACTCGCTCTTGGTCGTAGCCTTCACCCTCAACTTCCGCGTGTGGATGAACTGGTTCATCCAATCGACCCTGATCTACCTGTGCCTCATGGTCCCGACAATCGACGTCAAGGTGACGGATCGGATCAACCCCTCGCTCGCGCCCGCGACCGTCGCCAACGTGCCGCTGGGTCTGGGTGTTCTCGCCAGCTTCACGACCCAGATTGGCGATTGGCTTACCCGCACGGCCGAAACCGTGTTCGTGATGCCCGGCGAGCTCAATTATTCGACCAACGGGATGGTTTACGGCGCGCGATTGTTCGACGCGACGCGCAACTTCGCGATCCGCGATGCCGAGTTTTCGACCAACCTCGAGGAGCATTTCAAGAAGTGCCTGTTCGGCGACGTGATGCTGTACCAGAAGTCCCTGACCAATCTCGCCAACTCCAAAGACCTGTGGGCGGACATCGGGCCGGGTTCGGAAGCCCGAGCGCAGGAATGGCTGGAGCGGCAGGGCGACGGGTCAGTCACCAACAGCATCGTCACCTGCCGCCAGGCCTATCAGATGCTCGACGCGCGGTGGGCCCCGATGATCGAGGCGAACACGCCGCTATGGGGCAAGGAGCTCTACCCGAAGCTGAGCAACACCCTGGCGGCCGACAAGCTGAAGCACGACCTGCCGATTGCCAACGCGGCGTTCACCGGATCGGCGAGCAGCTACTCCGACTCGATGCGTCAGAACACCGCGATCAACGCGTTTATGCAGGCCCGCAACAGCATGGCGGGAGGCTCGGGCGCGGCGACGATCGACACCTTTGCGCAGACCCGCGCCGACATTCAGGCGCGCAACACCTACAATTCGATCGCGCAGCAGGCGATGGCGTGGGTCCCGATCCTCAATATCGTCCTGACCGTCGTCTTCTTCGCGATGTTCCCGGTCATTTTCCCATTGTTCCTCATGCCCCAAACGGGCCTCGGCACCCTTAAGGGCTATGCGATGGGGTTCTTCTACCTCGCCGCGTGGGGGCCGCTTTATGTGATCCTCCACATGATCTGCATGACAAGGGCGGAGGCCGCGGCGGCCGGCGTCGCGAGCGGCGGCGTCACGCTCGGCAGCTATGCCGGTATCGGCGCCGTCAACGGCGAGACGGCGACGATCGCCGGGTTCATGCTGATGAGCATTCCGTTTCTGGCGGCCGGCCTTGCCCGCGGTGCGATGTCGATCGCCGGTCAAGCGACATCGATGCTAGCGCCGGCACAGAATGCGGCCGAAGCCGCAGCCTTGGAACAGACGACCGGCAATTACTCCTACGGCAATGTCAGCTGGGCGAACGCCACGTCCAACATGCGGCAGAGCGATCAATGGTCGGTCGCGCCGAGCTTCATGGGCGGCGCGCCGAGTGTCGGGTGGCGTCAGGACAATGGCGCGGTCGTCTCCGGCTTTGGCAACGGTCAGGATGTGATCGACACGTCGCCGGCGCTCTCGCGGCTCGCATTCACCCCGACCATGGACAGCGGCACGGTTGCGGAGTGGAGGGTGATGGCCTCCGAAGCCCATCGGCAGGCGCAGGCTTACGAGAATGCCGCCAATGACATCCTGACCAGCACCCGCACCGATCGGAGCACATTCGGCACCTCAACCGAAAGTTCGCGGGGCTTCGAGGCCGGCAGCGGTCGGTCAGCCAATACTAATGTCGAGAAGTTCGATCGCACGACGGGAACCAGCTCGCAAGGCACCGAGGACCGCTCATCAATTGGTGAGAATCAGCGGATCACCGAGGGGCGCGACCGTCGTGCGATTAGCGCGGACGCAGTGTCTGGAGGAATTTCTGGGCAGGTCGGCGCTGGAGCTGGGCGTAAGACCGGCGGGACGGGGGGGAAACCGGGCTTGTCATTGCCAATAGGTGGATCGCTCGGCGTTAGTAAAACGGGGACCCAGCAGGACTCCTTGAGCTATGGGTCGGACAGAACTCGTTCTTCCGATAGCACCAGCACTTCGTCCAGCGGGGTGCGCGACGAGCGCTCCAACGGAACAGGCGCATCAACCTCGGATGGCACCTACGACCGCTCAGGCGTGTTCAGCAGAAGCTCCTCCACCACGTCCTCCTCGCGAAGCACTGAGGACGCACTTTCGCGGGCACGATCATACACCGAGGCGGCTCGGCGCCTGGACGAACTGTCCGAATCACTTTCGCGAGACGCGAGTTTTGCTGAGTCGAACCGGATGCAGTTCAGCACCAACCTCAGCCAAGACTTTGCGCAATGGTACCGGCAACAGCAGGCGCTTCACCCCAATCTTGATGCCCCCGAACTTTGGGCGACCGTCCTGACCGATCAGCAGCAGGCGGTACGTGCGGGGCTTATGCAGCAGTGGCTTCAAGAGAAGCGCAATGCGCTTTGGCAGGAGATCGAGGGCAACATTCAGGACCCATCGCTCGTCGACGTAGACCGCATTCCGATCGGTAGCGCTTCGGATGTTCGCTCGTCTTATCGACCGAGCACACTCAATCCTGCCAGTGGAGGGGGTGCCGGAGGCGATCCTGAGGCTGCTGCGAGAATAATCGAGGAGGGCCGGCGGAAGCTCGACGATGACCGCGCATCTTCTCAAGCGGGCAGGGCAAGTCGGGTCGGCGCAAACGTCGAACTTCAGACCGAGGTCTCGAAAGACTTGAACGTCGGCTTCTTTGCCGACCCGAACTTGAGAAAATAGGTCGAGCTAGAGAATGATGAACATATAGCTGAGCATCGCCACCAGCACGACCGCCGAAATAATCTGCCCGATCGCCCGACCGCGAGTTAGCGGCCGATCATTATCCGGAAGATCGTTCATAAAGAACTTCGGCGAGTGAGGAACGAGTTCCTCCTCGATGTAGACGGGGCCGCCTGGGGACTTTTCCGTCGCCAAATAGGTGGCTAGATCGTACATGGCCTCACAATCCGAATAACCGCACGATACCTGACGGTAGGCAAAATCGCAAGGTTCGCCAGGTGTCCCGCCCGCGCGTGCTGAGGGTAGATCCATAGGGACGATTTGCGTTCACGGCCATATCAGACGTCAATGAGTTCGGATCGATCAGTCATGGAAAACAACGAAGACGAGGATGATGCTCAAGCGTTCGCAACTGCCCGAGCCCTGATCGATCAACATGGCGAGCGTGTGGCGGCGTTCCTGCAGGAGAAGATCGACGGGCTGATGGCATCCGACGACTTCGAAGCGCTGTCTCGCTGGTTCGCTATCCGAAACGCCGTCGCGATCACGCTGGAAGCGAACACGACGATCCAGTAGGCCGCCAGCGCGCACATCGATCCATATGATGGAAATATATTCTCAGCATATAATCAGCAGACATTTCGAGGCTGGCACTACCTTAGATTTTGTGCTAAAAATAGCCTGTGAAGGTAGCTCGGACAGATAAACTGAAGCCCCTGCTCGACGCTTGGGAGCCACATACCGTGGCAACCAGCCCGCACCTCAAAGCGCTTGGGCTGACGCCGCAGGATGTGCAGAACTACACCACGTCGCGGTGGCTGGTGTCGCTCGGCCGAGGCGCGTTCAAACGTCCGGCGGAGACAGTGACCTGGCAGGGCGCCTTATACAGCGTCCAGTCGCAACTTAAGCTGC
This sequence comes from Sphingomonas silueang, assembly GCF_040049155.1. NCBI lineage: Bacteria > Pseudomonadati > Pseudomonadota > Alphaproteobacteria > Sphingomonadales > Sphingomonadaceae > Sphingomonas > Sphingomonas silueang. Next base: position 705 of record NZ_JBDZDK010000067.1, on the reverse strand, counting down.
CGGTCCATGTGGGGGCGCTCACGGCGCTCGAAATGACCGGCAACAGCCACTACGTCCGGTTCGCCGACACCAAGGGCTACCTGTTCTCGCCACTGCACGTGGTTCTGCCGGCGTGGTTTCAGGCTCATTGGGGCGATCAGGTCCGCCACATGCAGACCAAGCTCCTGCCGGGCGAGCTCGGCCTTACCGAACAGCGCGCTCCCGAAGGCTTCGCGCTGCAGACGGCGGCACCCGAGCGGGCGATACTGGAGCTGCTCCACCTCGCGCCAAAAGAGTTCGATCTCGTCGAAGCCGGCCATATCGTCGAGGGCATGACGTCGCTTCGCCCGAAGCTGATGCAATCCCTGCTCGAGGCCTGCACTTCCGTGAAGGTACGGCGGCTCTTCCTCTTCCTCGCGGAGCGGGCCAGCTTGCCGGTCATACGCCACCTTGCGGTGGAGCGCATCGACCTGGGCAAGGGCGACCGCAGCCTGGTTCGGATGGGGCGCTACGTCCCGAAATACCGCCTGCTCGTTCCCAAGGAGCTCGTCTCAAATGGCGGCTGAGCGATATCGCGATCAGCTCCGTCTCCTGCTGGACATATGTAAGCGTGGCCTGAGGGCCGCCTTGCCCGTTTGGCCGTAGCCGGGATGCTTATCGTCTTTGACGAGGGCGCGGGCGGTGCGGGAAGTTTTCGGTTCTGAGACTGGTCGTACGAGCGCTCGT
>NZ_JBDZDK010000066.1:3936-5882 GCF_040049155.1 Sphingomonas silueang | reverse complement strand
TGGTTGCGGGGACAGGATTTGAACCTGTGACCTTCAGGTTATGAGCCTGACGAGCTACCGGGCTGCTCCACCCCGCGACACTTTTGTCGCTCTGTGGAGCGAAGTGCGGAGAGATTGTGAATGGGTTGATGTGCACCGGCTTCAATGCCTGGCGACGACCTACTCTTCCATCGCTTGAGCGATAGTACCATTGGCGCAGGCTGGTTTCACGGCCGAGTTCGGGATGGGATCGGGTGGTTCACAGACGCTATAGCCACCAGGCAATGAAGGCGGTGCACGGGTTTCAAATCGATGGTGTTCAAGGGCTGAGGGTTTCAACCGCCCATATCAGCAGTGCTGACGTTGGGGGTGTGGACTCTTGCAAGCGCGAATAGGACAATTAGTATCGGTTAGCTTCACGCATTACTGCGCTTCCACATCCGATCTATCGAGGTCGTGGTCTCCGACCGTCCTAAGAAATCTTATCTTGAGGGAGGCTTCCCGCTTAGATGCTTTCAGCGGTTATCCCGTCCATGCATAGCTACCCTGCTGCGCCGTTGGCACGACGACAGGTACACCAGAGGCATGTTCACCCCGGTCCTCTCGTACTAGGGGCAACTCCTCTCAAATTTCGACGCCCACGGCAGATAGGGACCAAACTGTCTCGCGACGTTCTGAACCCAGCTCACGTACCACTTTAATTGGCGAACAGCCAAACCCTTGGGACCTGCTCCAGCCCCAGGATGTGATGAGCCGACATCGAGGTGCCAAACAACCCCGTCGATATGAGCTCTTGGGGGTTATCAGCCTGTTATCCCCGGCGTACCTTTTATCCGTTGAGCGATGGCCCTTCCACGAGGGACCACCGGATCACTATGACCGACTTTCGTCTCTGCTCGACTTGTCAGTCTCGCAGTCAGGCTGGCTTATGCCATTGCACTCTAACAGCCGGTTTCCAACCGGCCTGAGCCAACCTTCGCGCGCCTCCGTTACTCTTTAGGAGGCGACCGCCCCAGTCAAACTACCCGCCACAGAGGGTCCCTCGACCTGTTTCAAGGTCGCAGGTTAGACATCAGAAAACAACAGGGTGGTATTTCACCTATGGCTCCACACCGGCTGGCGCCAATGCTTCAAAGCCTCCCACCTATGCTACACAGTTCTTTCCTAATGCCACTCTGAAGCTGCAGTAAAGGTGCACGGGGTCTTTCCGTCTAACCGCGGGTACTCCGCATCTTCACGGAGAATTCAATTTCGCTGAGCATGTCCTGGAGACAGTGGGGAAGTCGTTACGCCATTCGTGCAGGTCGGAACTTACCCGACAAGGAATTTCGCTACCTTAGGACCGTTATAGTTACGGCCGCCGTTTACCTGGGCTTCATTTCAGAGCTTGCACCCCTCCACTTAACCTTCAGGCACCGGGCAGGCGTCAGGCCCTATACGTCGTCTTGAAGCCGACTTAGCAGAGCCCTGTGTTTTTGCTAAACAGTCGCTACCCCCTGGCCTGTGCCCCCGATGAGAGCTTGCGCTTACATCGGGCCTCCTTCTTCCGAAGGTACGGAGGCAATTTGCCGAGTTCCTTCAGGACACTTCTCTCAAGCGCCTTGGTATACTCTACCTGACCACCTGTGTCGGTTTCGGGTACGGTCTATACGGTGGGGCTATTTCCCGGGACAGCTTCGAAGCCCAGCCAATCCGATAAGGCTGAACAACACACGCCATCCGTCACACACCACCAGGCCCACGAATATTAACGTGGTTCCCATCGACTACCCCCTTCGGGCTCGTCTTAGGGGCCGGCTCACCCTGCGCGGATTAGCCTTGCGCAGGAACCCTTGGTCTTTCGGCGAGAGGGCATCTCACCCTCTTTATCGCTACTCATGTCTGCATTCGCACTTCCGATACCTCCACGACCCATTACCAGGCCGCTTCACAGGCGTACGGAACGCTCCGCTACCGCGTACGCAAAG
>NZ_JBDZDK010000066.1:2500-3836 GCF_040049155.1 Sphingomonas silueang | reverse complement strand
GTACACCCTAAGCTTCGGTGCGTGTCTTGAGCCCCGTTACATCTTCGCCGCAGGAACCCTTGTTTAGACCAGTGAGCTGTTACGCTTTCTTTAAAGGATGGCTGCTTCTAAGCCAACCTCCTGGTTGTTTTGGGATTCCCACATGCTTTCCCACTTAGACACGACTTGGGGACCTTAGCTGTAGGTCAGGGCTGTTTCCCTTTTGACGACGGACCTTAGCACCCGCCGTCTGTCTCCCGGATATCACTCTTATGTATTCGGAGTTTGGTTAGTATTGGTAGATCTCGCGACCCCCGCAACCATCCAGTGCTCTACCCCATAAGGTGTCCATCCGAGGCACTACCTCAATAGTTTTCGCGGAGAACCAGCTATTTCCCGGCTTGATTGGCCTTTCACCCCTAAACACAACTCATCCGGTAACTTTTCAACGTTAATCGGTTCGGACCTCCAGTGGGTGTTACCCCACCTTCATCCTGGTCATGCCTAGATCGCCGGGTTTCGGGTCTAATCCATCAAACTAGAGCGCCCTGTTCAGACTCGCTTTCGCTGCGCCTACACCTAACGGCTTAAGCTTGCTTGATAGATTAAGTCACAGACCCATTATGCAAGAGGTACGCTGTCACCCCTCAAAAGGGCTCCAACTGCTTGTAGGCAATCCGTTTCAGGTACTGTTTCACTCCCCTCATCGGGGTGCTTTTCACCTTTCCCTCACGGTACTAGTTCGCTATCGGTCATGTACGAGTATTTAGGCTTGGAGGGTGGTCCCCCCATGTTCAGACAGAATTACACGTGTTCCGCCCTACTCGAGTCCTTTTGCATCACTTTCGCATACGGGACTGTCACCCGCTATGGTCAGCTTTTCCACGCTGTTCTGCTAGTTGAACAAAAGGCACTGGCCTGGTCCGCGTTCGCTCGCCACTACTAACGGAATCTCGGTTGATGTCTTTTCCTCCGGGTACTGAGATGTTTCAGTTCGCCGGGTTCGCTTCTCGAACCCTATGTATTCAGGTCCAAGATACCTTGTCCGCCTAACCCTGCTCGCCGTTACCAACGGTCAGGATTAAACGGATAGGTGGGTTTCCCCATTCGGAAATCGTCGGGTCAAAGGTTGCTCACACCTCACCGACGCTTATCGCAGCGTGCCACGTCCTTCATCGCCTGTACATGCCAAGGCATCCACGAATTGCCCTTACCTCACGCTTGAGAGTCCACACCACCAACGACAACACTGGATCGACGTCCATCCGGACGACGACACGAAACTCGGCAGAGCAGTGTCACGTGGTTTTCTTGGTGTGGTTGAAATCTCAGCCTTGATTGTGAAAGCTGTCAGTTC
>NZ_JBDZDK010000065.1:0-7241 GCF_040049155.1 Sphingomonas silueang | reverse complement strand
TGCAAGCTCAAGGAGTTCAAGCGCATCGCCATGCGAGCCTGCAAAACCGACCGCAGCTTCGAAGCCATGATCCACCTCGTCGGCGCCGTCATCAACTCACGATGAATCCCCACAGACCCTAGACTCATTGCCGTTGGGCTGGGTTTCGATGAATCCGAGCAGCTGGAGCCGCCGCACTCGCTCGAACAGCGTGCGCCGGCCGCGCTGACCGCTGAACCCGGCCGCGAAGGTCACATCGTCGGGCTTGTTGAAGCGCAGGAACGCATTGTTGCCCCAGGTATAGGACCAGAGCGCCTCATAGGTGGACGCGAGCGGATGGTCCTTCGACATCTCGTCGAGGATGCGGCAGATGTAGGGCATCGTCTTGGGCGTGGTCACGAACCCGCCGCTCGTCTTATGTGCCCAGAGCCGTTCGGCGGCGTCGGGCCAGAGGGTGTCGCGCAATGCATTTTCGCTGTCGGCGATGGCCTTGCGGGCTTGCGGTGAGGTTGTCATCAATCGTCTCCTGTCGGCGGCCGGGGCCGGGCTTTGGACACCCGGCCCGCGAGTCTCGGCACGATGGTCCCTGGTGGAGGGGGACCGGCGTCGACTATGGTGCGTATCATACGCCGATCAGCGCCAAAGTCGCCGACCGAGTCCCGGAATCAGACCCTCTGATAGCACGATTTCCAGCAAACTCGCTGGTTGAGTTGAATGCACGCTGGCCAAGCTGATAGCCCAGTCGGCTAGCTCGTGCGGCGGTTGCTCGCTTATCCTGCGGAAAACCGCCGCTTGGTCATCTAGTGCACAGTCCTCACACGGTTTCCCCTGTGCTCGATGTCCTCGTCACGTCTTTACGTCCTCACGGGGGAATTCCCAAAGGGGGTTTGCGCACTTCCGAGCGATGTTTGACAGCGTTCATTGTTTTTTGTCAGAAACTCACTTATATTTCTGACAGGAGATTTCGTATGACCAGCGAACCGCTCGCCGAACAGATCATGCACCTCGCCCGCACGCTCCCCGAAGGCGAGCCGCTCTATGCCAAGCAGCTGCTGGGTCTGGGCAGCCGCGCCGGCGTCGATCAAGCCCTGTCCCGCCTGGCGAGGACGGGCGCGCTGCTGCGCATCGGGCGTGGCCTCTATGTCCGTCCGATTGAAAGCCGGTTCGGCACGCGCGCACCGGAGACAGAAAAGCTGGTAGAGGCGTTGGCCGAAGCGCGCGGAGAAACCGTGGCGTCGCACGGCGCTGCCGCGGCCAATGCGCTTGGTCTCACCACCCAAGTGCCGACACGCAGCATCTATCTGACCTCGGGCCGCAGCCGCACGCTCACGCTGGGCAAGCTCAAGGTCGAACTCCAGCATGTGCCGTCCTGGCAGCTGACGCTCGCAGGCAGGCCCGGCGGAGAGATCGTCCGGGCGCTTGCCTGGCTCGGTCCGGAACGGGCCTGTGAGCTGTCGCCGCTGCTAAAGCTCAAGGCCCAACGGTCAGCGATCGAGGAAGTCGCGCGAGCGCGAATCCGCCTGCCTGAATGGATGGCACGCCAGGTGAGCGAGCTGGCGGCGTGAGCGAGGCGTTCCTCGCCCTGTCGACGGAAGACCGGACGGCGGCATTGTCGCTCGCCGCGAGCGAAAGCGGCCGCCCTGCCCATCTCCTGGAAAAGGACGTGATGGTGGTCTGGGCGCTTGGCGTAATCGCGAGCTCGCCGTTCGACGCGCATCTGGTGTTCAAGGGCGGGACTTCATTGTCCAAGGTCTATGGCGTGATCGACCGTTTTTCCGAGGATATCGACCTAACCTACGACATTCGCGAGATCGCGCCCGATCTGATCGCGAGGACGAAAAGCGGCTGGCCGGAGAACAACAGCCAGCAAAAGGCGTGGACCAAGGAGATCCGCGCACGGCTCGACAGCTGGATCGCCGACCATGTCGCTCCTGTATTCGAAGCCGCAATCGCGGCCGACACGCTTGATGCAAAGGTTGAGCTTCCCGGAAATGGTAGCCTGATCATCGCCTATGGCGCGCTCACCGCCGGCACTGGCTATGTGCTTCCCCGCGTGCTGCTCGAGTTCGGTGCTCGGGCGACCGGCGAGCCAGCCGAGCGCCGGTCGATCGCATGCGACGCCGCACCCTATCTTGCGAACCTCGCCTTTCCCACTGCGACACCACGCGTCATGCTCGCGACGCGGACCTTCTGGGAGAAGGCGTCCGCCATCCATGTCTTCTGCCGTCAGGGGCGGTTCCGGGGCGGCGACCGCTTCGCGCGGCACTGGTATGATATCGTCCGCCTGGACGAGGCCGGCATCGCAGGCGAGGCCATCGCCGACCGCGCGTTGGCGCAAGACGTCGCGCACCACAAGCAGCTGTTCTTCGTCGAGAAGGACGAGACCGGCGCGGTGATCGATTACTCGGCCGCCGTGGACGGCGCGCTGGCGCTGGTACCCGAAGGCGAAGCGCGCGCGGCACTTGCCGAGGATTATGGCAGTATGCTCGCCGATGGTCTTATCCTCGCAGACGCGCCTGATTTCGATGCGCTGATGTCCCGGTGTGACGAGATTGCCCTGCGGGCCAATGCCGCCGCCCAGGCCGCCACTGGAGCCCTTTGAAGCGATATGAGCGACGACGCGCGAACAGGCGGCCAATATTGCGTCACCGGGCTGGTCCTGCAGATGCTGGTCGGGCTCGATCGCGGCTTACGCCTCGTGATCGGCGACGGCCGGCAAGAGGGTTCGCGGCTCGTGTCCGTGACCATGGTGCTCGAACCCGATCAGGGCGGCGATCATGACGTGACGACGCCAGGCGGACGGCTGGTCGAACAGGTCAAGATCCGCACCACCGGCGAGGCATGGACGCCGGGCGATATCGCGGGCGACGTCCTGCCCGATCTCGCCAAGGCGGTACGGCTCGATGACGATACACCGACGCGGTTCCGCCTGGTGACCGACGGCGGCCTCAATTGCGGGACGCTGCTCGACCTCGCCGGGCGCATCAAGGGGCGGCCCTTGCCCCAGGATGTGATAGCGGCACTCGACGACGGCGACCGCCGCGCCTTCTATTATGGTCGGTGGCTGTCCGAACGCGGCTTCTTCGAAGCGCTGATGAAGCGCGCCAGGGTCGATGATCCGGAGCTCTTCTGGCGGCTCCTGGCGGGGTTCGAAGCCGAGGGCAATCTGACCGAAGCTGAGCTCGCACGGCGCATCGACGCAATCCTTTTGCAGGTCGTCGACCATGCGGAGGACGTCACCGGCAAGCGCCACGAGTTGCTGAGCCGCATGGCGACGCTCGCGCAAAATGGCGGCAGCACCACCGCCGCGACGCTGCTCGGCGACGCCGGTTTGCCTGTCCAGCGCCTGCTGCACCGTGCGCGCCTGCCGGGACTGCTCGCTGAGCGGCTGACACGCGATCTCGAGGGGCTCGGCTATGACGCTGCCGCCGACGTTCGCGAGCCACCGCGCGTATCTGGGGGCGGTCTGCTCATTTTTGCCGGCAATAGCGGCCTTGGCAAAAGCTGGCGGCTGGCGGCCCTGCTTCAGGCCGAGCGATCTGCGGGGCGCCCGGCGATCCTGATCGCCCAGGCATCCGATCTCGACCAGGTGCGGCGCGCGATCATCGAGCGCGTCTGGCTATCGGGCTTCGATCAGCCGGTCGACCTGCCGACGCTGCAACGGCGGCTCGGCACAGGCGAGGTCGATGCCGACGGTATCTGGCTAACCGTCGGGATCGACGACATCCAGGACCGGGCGATGCTGGCCGAACTCCATGCCGCTGACTGGAAAGTCTATGGCATTCGCGTCGCGGTGACCGCGCCCACCCAGCTCGCCGATGAACTGAGCGCACGCCCGCGCCCGCCCGCGGTTCAGCAGGTCCAGCCATTCACACGGGCGCAGCTGCGCCGGTTTCTCGAACATCATGGCCAGGATGCGCGGGACCTGCCCGACGATGTCGCCGAACTTTTGTGTACCCCGATCTTCGCTGAACTCTACCGCAGGCGGTTCGAGCCGGGCTGGCGCCCGAACAATGAGTATGAACTGATCGACGGGTTCTGGCGCCACGCAACCTATGACCAGCGCGGCATGGCGGACGCGCAGGACGATGTCGCCGCGCTCGAGGAAGCGACCCGTCGCTTGCTCGTGCCGGTCGCGCATTATCCCTGGGAAGCACAGGATGCGCTGGAGGCCGGGCTTGGCGCGCCCGCGCGCGCGCGGCTGGTCGCGACCGGCGTGTTGCGTGCCGGGCCTGACGGCATCGGGTTCAGCCATGATCGCCTGCTCAACTGGGCAGCAGCGCGGGCGCTGGTGGCGGATTTGAGGCGCAACCGCCGCACCGCCGCCGAGGTCGTCGAGTTGATCGGGCGGTTCAGGATGCTGGGCAACATCGCATCGGTGCTGACCTACCGCATGAACTATGTGCTGCTCGACCTGTTGTGGATCGGCACGGCGTCGCTCGATGCGTCGATATTGCAGGAGATCGTCGCCGGCATTCTCGACGCGCCGGACTATCGCATCAACGAAGGCCCGTTCATCGAGGAGGACCTCGCCGGACTCGGCCCGGGCATCCTGCCGACGCTCGAGCGGATAGCGATGACGCCCGATACCGAACATCGCCCGCGCGCGATCCATGCCGCGCGGGCGATCGCCGCTATCGGTCAACGCTCGCCGACAATGGCACGACCGATGGTGGCAAGGTTGCTTGAGAGCGATGCGCATGGGGTGCGTATGGGTCTTGCCGCCGCCGCACTGCTGGACGTGCCGCAGGCGATCGAACGCTTGTGGACGTTGCATCTCGAGCGTCGCCAGGCGTCAGCGGCCGCCACCGAAGATATGGATGTCCACGACCGGCATGATCTTTATGATCGGGCGCAGTCGAGCGGCAAGGCGTTTGAACGCACCGCTCGGACCCGCCCCGACTGGCTCGAGACCAAGGTCGACGCGACCAGCGACGCGCTGTCGGCGCAGATACTGCTCGAACTGCTTCTGCGCGTCGAGCATAGCATCGCGGCCGACATCTGGCGGCGGCGCAAGGGTGATTTCCTGACCCGCATCCCGGCCGGGCGCACCGTTCTTGCCCGGGCGATCGGCAGGTTCGGCGACCGCGACGAAGCCAACCGGCTCGAGGCGGAAAGCGATGGGGCGGAATGGCTCGAACCGACGCGGCGCTTCGACGCCTTGCTGCGTGTAGCGCCGGAACGGGCGTCAGAGCAGATCGCGACCTTGCCTGAAGAAACGCTGAGGCGCGGCTGGTTTTCACTTGAATGGTTGGTCCGTCGCGGCGGCGAGGCGGCACAGCAAAGGCTGTTGCAGCGTCATGGCACGGATTGGGAGGGTGTCAGCGAACTGGTCCACAGCTACTGGCATGATGCGGACCTCATTGACCGCGCGTCGTTCCAGGCTGTGATCGATGGCCTCGATACACGATTGACCGCAATCGTCGATGGTGTGACGCCGGATCGCCGCGAAGGACAGGTTGTCGAATTTTTGTCGCGCACCCGCCGCTCGGACCTGCTGGAGGCATTGCGCGCCTGTCGCGGCGGCGCGCTGGAATCGTCGTTGATCGCGCTCGCCCGCGATCGCGAGTGCCGGGCAAGCCTGTCGGTCGACCAGACCGGCGATCATCTCGAGCATCTGCTGCTGCGGATCGGGGGCGAAGACTATGGGGCGTTCGTCGCCGATGCGATCGAGCGCGACACCGTGTTCGCGCGCGAGGATGGGTATGAGGCGGCACTGCGTCTGCCCGAAGGGGCACCGGCAGCGGAGGGCTTGCGCGCCGCGGTCGGCCGTGCCGAGCGACACGATCGCGAGACGTACGACCTGATGGTGGCGCTCGCGGTCCAGCGGTTCGACGGGCCGCTTTATGAACTCGTGGCCGCGACGGCGTCGGCCTATAATGATGCGCTCGATATCCGCGCCTCGCTCGGGCCGCTTGATCCTGCCGTTGAAACCAGGATCCGGGCTGACCTGCAAAGCCCCGAGAGCGCGGTGCGCATCGGCGCGACGTGCGCGCTCGCCATGGCGCCCCCGCCCGATGCTGTCAAACTGCTCGCCGACACGCTGTCGCGATGCCCCGACGATGACCCCTCGGCACTGACGGTCGTGCGCATCGCCAGCCATCTCTCCTGCTATGCGCCGGCCATGTTGCCACAGCTGCGCCGGATGCTCGACCTGCCCGATCCGAAGGCACGCGAGGCGGTCCTGCCGTATCTGGCCGAACACGGGGACAGCGGAGCCCGGGCCGAGGTCGTAGCACGCTTCGCCGCCGAACCTTCGCCGGTTGCCGACCAGACGACGCTCAGGGCGGCCTATGCGCTGAGCGCGCATGAAACCACTGATGGCCCGGGGCTTAGCCGTCTCAAATTGTTCATCGACAGGCGTCACAGCATCTACCCGACCGGTTTGCTCGCAGCGCGTCTTCATGAGCGGGGCGCTATGACGAACGATGAACTGGTGGAACTTGCCTATACGGCGCAGCGGCTCCCCGGTGACAGCGCGGCGAATATTATCGAGCGGGTCGTTACCTTCGACCGGAACGAAGCCCTTGCATTGGCGCGCTATCATTTCGCGCGGTCGGGGTCGGCAAGCGGCGCGCGTCAGCTCCTGAGTCTTGGCGGCGGCCAGTCGATATCGGGCCTGCTGACTCGCTACATGAACGAAGAGCGTCATCGCGCGCGTTGGATAATCGCTCGAGCGCTGCGGCGGCATGCCGACCGCGCGAAGCTGCTCGAGCAACTAGGCCTGTACGCGCGTGGCAATTCGAGCGACGTCAAAATCGCGGCTGCCGAGCTGCTGGGCTGGCTGCGCGAAGATACCGCTCGGGTCACGCTCGCCACTCTGCTCGACGATTCGGTCCCTGAGGTCGCGGATGCCGCGCTTGCAGCACAAGCGCGGCAACGCAGCGATGACCACGCCCGGCAACTGATCGGCGAGCTTGGTGAAGCCGATCATCTTGGGCGCTGGGCTCGCCTGGAGGCAATCATCGCGTTCGCCGACCCCTTTCTGCTCGAACTCGATCCCGATGGGCTGGCGATCGGCGCGGTGATCAATCCGTTCGGGGAAGCCATGGTGATCGGCACTGAGAAGCTCATTAAGGCTCGCAAGGACAAGCTCGAGAAAGAAGGCGACCAGCTGGATCGGAACGCCCGCAATTAGCATGTGGATCGGCGTGGAAAAGGGACCCCGGTAGCGGGGTGATCGGCGTTGAAAAAGGACCCCTCATCCCGGTGGTCTAGGCTGTTCGCTTGGCGGTGTGTCAGGCGGCGAGATCGGGATGCTG
>NZ_JBDZDK010000064.1:0-7245 GCF_040049155.1 Sphingomonas silueang | reverse complement strand
CGGCTCAATCCGCTGCATCTGCTTGTCCGTCAGCCAGAACAGTTCACTCATCGGCGGCACCTCCACCGCCAATGAATCAACTCGTCACCACTCACGCAAGTTATTTAACAGGTCCTGAGCCTAAGCCTGCCCGATCCTCTCGAGAAATTCGGGCCGATGCGCAGCGCCATCGAGGAAGCGATGGGCAAGATCGGGCGGGTGGACACCACCGCTTTCGGCATTGCGCACAGCACGGCAGCGAAGCTGTCGCTGCTCGACGGGCACCGCTTCGGCAATCCGCTCGACGATCGCATTTCCAAGGCGATGAAGAAGCTGACCGAACCCTATGCTGGGCTTTCGCCCAGCATGCGGGCGGCGCTCGAAATCGACCGGACGGCGCTCGGCGCCTTGTCGCGGTCGCAGCATTGGGCCGACGCGCTGAACGGCACGAGCGCGCGCGACTATGCCGCACTGCTCGGTATTGGCGACAAATATCGCAAGCAGTTCGAGGCGCTGCACCTCGCCGCCGGCAGCATCGCCGAGGCGACGGCCGGGCTGCGAGCAAGCGGCGCGATCGCTGAGGCCGCGCTTGGTGCGAAGTTCGCCGGAATCGACATCACCACGACCAAGATGTCGCTGTTCGCTGGCGCGATCGACGTACTGGGCCCGGGCGCAGGCGGCAGCCAGGCCGCCTATACCGCCCTGCTCGGCGGCTACAGCACGCCTGCGATGCTCGATCGGCCCTATTGGCGCGATCCGCGCGAGCGCACGCGCTATTATCGCGACCAGGATGTCGATGACGGGCTGATCGACGCCGACAATGCCGCCACCGTCGAGGTGCTGATTGAAAGCGGCGTGGTCGAAGGCCGGCGCACCCGCGCGGGCACGATGACTGCGGTTGTCGAGGCCGGTCCGGTCAAGCTGCGCATCATGGCGAGCCGCCCCAAGATGGGGGCGTTCGGCGCGATCGACACCTTCGAGAATGCGCTCAGGGCCTTTGTTTCGGCAAAGCTCGAAGCGATCGCCGGTCCGAACTGGTTCAAGCAGCGCGTTCCTGGCGATGTCATGATCCGCGCCAAGGAGCGGCGGCGCGAGGCGATGCGCGCGGGAGAACCGCAACTCTCGCTCATCCACTATACCGATCTGGGCGATCTGATCGGCGTGATCCTGCGCAAGGACAATTGGGGCGAGCTATTCGAAGTGGTGTTCGACCGCGCCGAATGGTTGAAGGTCGATCTCGAACGCCTCAACACCCACCGCCGCCCGACCATGCACAGCCGACCGGTCGATCCGGTCCAGCTCTGCGAGATCGTGTTCACGATCCGTCGGCTGGTCGGCTGGATGGAGCGCGACGGCATGTGGGGCCAGGGCTGGGACGACGATTTCTGAGAGACGGATGATGGACGACGGGGTGGACGACGTGGATGGAGACTATGGGTTCGGTGGTACGCTGCCGCTTGACCTCAGCGAGATCATCGCGCTGCTCGTTGCCGAGGCAGAAAAAGCCTACGCGGTGTTCGACCGCTTTCAGGATCTCGTGGCGGAGCAGACGTCCTATGTGACTGAGCGACAAGCGGAGTTTGCAATGCAGCGTGCGGATAACGCGCATGGCTAAGGCGAAGATCAAGGTGGCAGCGACCGTGAAGGCAAGCTCGGTCAAGCCGGCCCGCAAGGCCCCCAGCACTGACACGATGAGGCGGCTTTTCGCCTTGTCCGGCAACCAGTGCGCGCGGCCCGGATGCAACACGACACTGCTGAACGCGACGGGTAAGCTCGTGGGCGAGGCGGCGCATATCGCGGCCGAGAGCGGTGGAGGGCCACGCTATGACAAGAGCATGAGCCCGGACGAGCGTCGCGCCTTCGAAAATCTGATCCTGCTCTGCGCCACCTGCCACACCCTCGTCGACAAGGATCCTCAGACCTATACGCGAGCGAAGCTGGTCAAATGGAAAGCCGATCGCGAGAAGAGGTTCTCGGCGGTCGGCGAGTTGCTCCGGAAGGCGTATCTCGACGAGATCACCGACGAGTCCGACGAAACGGGCCTGTCGCTGCCGGAGACGCTGGCAGGCTACGGCGCCTACCTCTCAGCGATCAGTACCACTGCATCACTCGATGCGGGCGCGCCCGCCGCAGTCGCTGCCTATGCGGAAAAATTGCGGCACTTTACTGTCAAGGATCGCCAGCTTATCGTTGCCATAGTCGAGAAGGCACTGCAGCTGACCGGAGCCAGGGAGTATCCGAACGGCGTGTCGGTCAATCCGAACGATCTGCGCACGCTGCGAATCAACGAAGCGCCTCTCACGCAAAGTCGGATCAAGCGCCTCGGCGAAACCCTCGACCGCAACCAGCTGGGAGACATCGATGTCGACGACGGGGTCGCGCAGCTCTTTATAAAGACCATCGACGATGATTTTGAATGGTCTTCGCTGAAAGCCTACATGGAAACGAAGGGCGGTACGCTGTCCGATCTCATCGTCGGTATGAAGTTCGCGGCGCTCGATTAGTTCCGCTGGGAAGATTGGTCGCCAGACGAACGCATTAGAGGCTGACGAGCAGTATGCCCTGAGCATCTTGCGACGTAAACGGTCATTCTAGCGCAAGCTGCGGAATGGCTTGAGGTGGGTTGATGCTGGTCATCATGGAACCTCGGCTTCGTTAAGCTTAAATTATGGTAGCAGCGGCATCATGGCAGCCGCATGGAGGACTAAATGCACCTGACTTTGACATTGGATAGTGAAACTTCAGAGCGTGCGGGAGCGGGCGGGATGTTTCAGATCGAGTCGATCTCGGACGAACAAGGTAACGATCTTTCGAAAAAGGTCGATCAAGGAGTTCACTATCCTAACGTCGACGCTCTGGAAGAGGATCTGAAGTCGATCTTCGGCGAGGACGTGACGTTCGAGATTGAAGGTTACGACGACTGATCGAACGTGTGCGCGGCGGAGACGTCCTTTGCCGCGCGCCACGTATTCTCACCGCTCTTTTGAGAGGTGCGTGCCCAAGCCTGTTGATGAACGAACTTACGCAATTGAAAAGCGGAAGGGGCAGATCGGACGTCCGCTGGTGAACCGTTAGCAGCTCGTGTGGCCAGCTGAATGGGTGTCCGCTTCCCGCAATGGGCCGCCTAGGCCGGATCGACATTCAGGATTCCCAAACGACGTGAAGGCTGATTCATAGGCGCCCGTGTCGAGACGCGGAGCAGGTGATGGGGATCAAGCGGTACGAGCTGAGCGAGGCGCAATGGTTGCGGATTGCATCGCTGGTTCCGGGCAAGACGGCTGATCCCGGCCGGACAGGCGCGGATAACCGCCTGTTCGTGAACGGATGTTTGTGGGTGCTGCGCTCTGGCGCCCATTGGTGCGATCTGCCGGAACGCTACGGCAAGTGGAAGACGGTGCATCGGCGTTTCAGCCGCTGGTGCCATGCCGGCGTCTGGGAGCGGGTGTTCGAGGCGCTGACGGCGGATCGCGACAACCAGTATCTGATGATCGACAGCACGATCGTTCGCGCCCATCAGCAGGCGGCGACCGGAAAAGGGGGGCCAAGGATCAGGCGCTGGGGCGTTCCCGAGGTGGACTGACCACCAAGATCCACATGCTTGCCGACACATTTGGTCGGCCCTTGCGGTTCCGCATCACGCCCGGGCAGGCCAGCGACATCGCCTCGGCATCCAGCCTGCTCGAAGGTCAGCGTGGCAATGCGGTACTCGCCGATAAGGCGTATGACAGCAATGACTTGCGCGACCAGATCGCAGGCATGGACGCCGAGGCGGTGATCCCGTCCAAGCGAAACCGCAGGATCGCCATCCCGCACGATGCCGGCATCTACAAGCATCGCAACCAGATCGAGCGATCCTTCGGCCGCCTCAAGCACTTCCGTCGCTTCGCGACACGCTACGACCGCCGCACCATCCACTTCACCGGCTTCGTCCACCTCGCCGCCGCCATGATCTGGCTACGATGAATGTCGATCCGGCCTAGAAGCCGCGGCCTGAAATTCGGCCCTAACCTCGTCGCTCACGGTGCAATCTTGGCAATCACTTAGACGTCCAGTCTCGCCGAAAGCCGTCGTTTTATGGGAGAACTGGGACCGGTGGCAATGTCGCATGGCCGGTCGATCGCTTCCGGCAACAGCCGACTAACTTTCGCTGTTCGGCGCCGCGGGCGCTAATGACCGCTCCTGCCGCAACCTGCCATTGCTGTGCCATTAAGCCTTTCCGCTGCGGTGCGCCAAATGTTTCGATGCACGCGAAATCTGTTGCAATTGGTTCAGACTGCGAGGCGCTTTCTGTGCTTGTCGATTGCGGCAATGACTTCACCCGAGAAGGTGAGATGCGTCTTCTCCTGCTCCCAAAGCTCGTCAAACCGCTCGACTGTTTCCTTCGCTGTCGAGATAACCAGATGCGACGGCAGTCGCGCTTTGTCGGCGATCGTCTCCAGTTCACGGTAGGTGAAGGACTCCCATTCGCGTGACCGATGAAATTTGAGGGCGGCATCCTCCTCAGGGACATAGGCGACGGTCGAGAGAAGGTCATATGCTGGCGCCAAGATAGGTCGGCGCTGATCGGGATAGATCAGTGACCAGTTCTTCAGATGCATGTCGCCATTGCCGATCAGCACGGAGTAGGTGAGCCGGCGGATGAATTCGACCGAGCTTGCCCCATCGGCTTCGATTGCGAGCACCGACAAAATTTGCCGGTAGCTCGCGTTCTCATATTTGTCGTCGGCATAGACACCGTAGACTTGCGCGAAATCCTCGATGTGGACCGGGCCGGCATCGGTCCGGTCGAAACGGCGTATGGCATATGCCGACGCCCCGTAGCGAGTGATTCCGTGGGGCAATCCGTCAATTGTTTCGAGCGGCAGAAGATCGATGTCGGGGACATCGATCCCGAGCTTGGAAGCCAAGCTCATGGCGGCGAATTCGTTTTCCGGAACGTCGGGATGACGGGCTGACGGCAGTTTGACGATCCAGTCGCCGCCCGTGCCGTTCACCGGAATGGTGAGGCCACCATTCTTGCCCCTGTTCTTCAGGGCTGAAAATTTGAGCTGAACGCCGGCGAGCGAGAAGCGCAGTGCGCGCTTGGCTTCAGCTGCAACGCCTTCTTCGTCTGCGTCTTCAGGCTGCACGTCACGCGCCTCGACGGGCACGGCCTTGACCGCGCCTGGCAAGTCTCCGCCAAGCTGCGCGAGAAGGAGATATTCGCGCACGGACTTAACGCCGGCGCGCCGCGCAAGGTAATCGCGCAGGGTTCCTTCGGGCAAAAGGTTCGAGAAGAACGGCTCGATCTGTGTTTGATAGGCGCGAGGCGCATTGATGATCGCGCCATATTGGTCACGATAGGCAAGCGAGAGCGTCGGGCGATCTTCGTCGGCGAGGTAGGCCTCGTCGAACGTGAAGATGCTACGATCGCCATCGAGGGGCGCGAGCGTCCCGATGCGGCGATCATGTAGGAGTATGGCGAGAGCAGCTGCGTCAATCATGCGTCATCCTCCTCCAGCCGGTGAGCGGGAAGCTGGCGTGCAGCCTCGATCGATGGCGCATGATGCACCTGAATGTTGCGGAAATGCCGGAGAGCCGAAGTCGCCTCCTCAATGCGTTTGGCGAGAGCCGTCGCCCCGCCCTGCGCCTCGATGATCGTCTTCAACCGTTTTGCTGGCTGCAAGGCCTCGTCGAGGGCTTTGAGTTGAGCTGCATCGAATTGCAGTCTGAGGATGCTCCGGATCGCATTCTGGAAGCCTTCAACCTGAGAGATGTCTGGAAAGTTTGCTTTGATTCGTTCTGCGATTTGCGCCTGTTCGTTGAGTAAGCTCACTGCGCGGCTTGTTTCGACGGTCGTGCCATGCGCGCGCACCGCTCCCTCGACGGCAGGCAGAGCCTTGCGCGGCACGAGCGTGAGCTCAAGGTCGAGCGCGCGCGCGATCTCGACAAGGCTTGAAAGTTTGAGATCAACCGTACCTTTTTCGATTTTCGAGATATGGCTTTGCGGCAAGCCAACGCGCTGCCCCAGTTCCTTCTGGGTTAGTGCCTTTGCGATACGTGCTTCACGGACACCCGCTGCTATCTCTTCAATTCCCGCACTCATTTATCTGTCCTGGCATATATTTTTATGAATTATATGCCTCAGTATATCAAATCCCGCCACAAACTCAATGAAAAATATGTTCAAGCATATTGCTTTTAAAAATAATATGTTTCAGCATATACGTCTTGCCGTTCTTCGAGGATATTGCCCCGCCTGGTCGATGATCCGGAGAGAAGTAAAAGCCGTTCGAGAGGACTCGGCTCCCGACGCGGCGGCCATGGTAGCGCGGGGCTAAACACGCTTTAGGAGTGACCGCTTTCGGCATACGCGGACATTCCCAGTTGCAATGCGGAACCGCAGCCAAGTCCCAGAGGTCGACACTTAGGATGACAACGCATCTTTGAATCCAAGCTTTTCGAGGTGGCGGATTTCCAGGTAGCTTCCGCAACCGAGCTGGCCCGCTGCGATGGGTTGCGAAGCGCTTATCCGGCAGGATGATCATCGACATGGTAGAACATCGGATTGCGCAGCCAATCGTTGATCGCCGAGGCGCGCCAGCCCACGCAGCGGGTGCTGAGCTGGATGTTCTTCGGAAAGGTGCCGTTGGCCATCTTGCGGTAGAGCGTGGATCGGCAAAGCCCCGTCTGGTCGAGGACGGCCTTCAGACGCAGGATGCGGTCGGGGTTGGTGGACATGGCATCACCTCGCGGTTCTTGGGAAGGGAGCCGCCAAGGTCCTGCTTTTGCCGGATCGGCAGTAGGGCTTCGCTGGGGTCCTGACGGCACTGTCGAGGGACATTCAGACAGTAGAGCGATGCCGTCTCCTGCGATGCCGCAGGACCGGGCTCTACGCCGCTGGCGGGGCGCCGAGCCGTGCCGTCTCGGCCATGCGGGTTGCGATCCCTGACGGGTGACGGTGCGCATGGCGCACCGTCAGCGGACAGCGCGGGGTGCCCCCACGCTGGTGTACGCGCCGGGCGCGTCTGGCGAGGGTGGGCGTCACGGCCCTGTAGTCCCGCCGCGGCGTGCTGCAACCGGCTGCGCCGGTCCTCCACGTACGTTTCGGCCCTCTGGGTGCAGCCCGCCTCCTCTCGGCGGGACTGTCGGTCCGCTCCTGCCGTGTGGATCGGCGTGGAAAAGGGACCCCGGTAGCGGGGTGATCGGCGTTGAAAAAGGACCCCTCATCCCGGTGGTCTAGGCTGTTCGCTTGGCGGTGTGTCAGGCGGCGAGATCGGGATGCTG
>NZ_JBDZDK010000063.1:0-8247 GCF_040049155.1 Sphingomonas silueang | reverse complement strand
TGGAGCCCATCGGCAACATCCCGCCTGCTGAAGCCGAAGAGCAATATTATGCTGCCGCAGACAACATCGATATGGCAGCGTGACTCACAAACCATGGCCTCCGGCAAACCCGGCGCGGTTCACCTCCGACAAACCCGGCGCGGTTCACTGCCGGGTGCTCCGGGCGGAGCAATCGAGCTACCACTATCGTGGGCGCCGCGCCGATCAGGCCGACCTTAAGAAGCGGATGAAGGAGATCGCCGAGACGCGGGTGGTTACGGCTATCGTCGCATCCATGTACTGCTCCGGCGGGAGGGCTGGGACGTGAAGGCGAAGCTGAGAGAAGGCCGCTGCGCGGCGTCATGTTCGAATGAGGTGTGGGCCATGGACTTCGTCCATGACCAGCTCGCGACGGGGCCAAAGCTGCGCATCCTGACGGTGGTCGACACCTTCAGCCGGTTCTCGCCGGCCATCGTGCCGCGGTTCCGCTTCCGGGCGCCGGATGTCGTAGAGGTGCTCGAACGGGTGTGCGGCGAGCTGGGCTATCCGGCGTCGATCCGCGTCGACCAGGGCAGCGAGTTCATCTCGCGCGACCTGGATCTGTGGGCGTACACCCGCGGCGTCACGCTCGACTTCAGCCGACCCGGCAAGCCGACGGACAATGCGTTCATCGAGTCCCTCAACAGCCTGCCCCGGCGAAGGCCGGGGGCAAGTTTCGGGCGGAGTGCCTGAACCGGCACTGGTGCATGAGCCTCGACGACGCGGTGCGAAAATGCGAGGCTTGGCGCAGAGACTATAACGAGGTGCGACCGCATAGCGCGATCGGCAACAAGACGCCGATATCGCTGGTGAACCCGTCAACGGCACATGGCCCACCGCTGTCGGCAAATGCTGGATGACCGTCAGCCAAATGGTCCAAGAACAGGTAGCAGCTCAAAGCCATTCGACTTACTGGCTAACGTTGGTTCGCCCCGGAGGAGGCGGTACTCCCCCTGAAGGGTGGGCTCCATCCAAAACAACACGGGTGGCTCCGCCGCTGGTACTCGAACCAGCGCTCGCCGGTCTCGCGGTGACTGATCGCGATTTCGGCCTCGAGCCGGGCGATGGCCTCATCCGACAACTCGTCGTCCGTGTCGCACCCGGCGACGCGTTTGCGATAGGCCTTCCACTCCTCAGCCGACATAGACTGCGCGGTCGGCAAGCGCTCGCCGGCGAGGTCCGCCACCACGTCGTCGAGCTCGCGCAGGATGAACGCGGCATCGAGGCCGCCGGAGGCGAACCCTTCGCTCGACCGCCGGGTGAGGTGCCGTTCGACCAGCGCCCGCGCTTCTTCCGCCGACAGGACGGCGCCGCCCTCGGACTTCAGCACCTCGCGGAACGCAGCGACCTTCTTCTCGAACTCGCCGTTCGCGATCGCGAGCTTGCGCTCGGCATCGCGCGGGTCGGCGGTGCCGAGCGAGACCTTGTGGAAGTCGCCGCACGCGAAGGCGGGCTTCAGCGCCTCTGGGATGCGCCTGCGCAGATAGTAGATGTCGGTGCGCGGATCGCGCCACAGGGCCTTCGGTTTGGCCACAGTTTCTTCTCCCCGTGTACTCACCAGGTGTACTCACCGAGCCGTAAACAGGAAGAAAACCGCCGTTTCCGCCAATCCGGGCGGGAATGGTGACCCCTACGGGAGGCGTCGAGTTGTTCTAGCGGCTCGTGATATCAACGGCTTAGCAATTGCCATTGGTTGGTTTCATCTCAGACTTGTAGCACCTTTTGGAGATGTTCGATACTGTCAGCAGCCTTTCCGTTTTTATAACCCCTTGGTTGAATAGCTACGACCCACTCCCGGCCGTTCGCGGGCTTTTTCGGCTTCCCAACGTCTACCGCTCGTTCATATCGCGGGAGCGCCGATGGAAACGGCTTGATTTGGGACTTTGCTGCCGTTCGCCTGCGGCGTGTCGAACGGCGGCTCTTATCAGAAGCCGACGTTCAACGTTCGCCCGACCGGCATCTGGGAACGTCAGAAGCTGGGCCGTTTGCTGACTGGCGGCTACTGGGTGATCTGATGCACGAAGCGGTCGTTAGCATCAGAAAGACGCGAAGCACCAAGGCCAGTCTTGACGGTTTAAGGCTGAAACCAATTTCTCGAACTTCGACATTCAGTCATCGATAGCGGCTGGCGGCTTCACCGAGATTACGAGAGTGCGCTATCTAGAGGGGCCGCACCCGCACATTTCGAAGCCCTCACTTTCGTTCTGCCTTCGTTCCGTGTACACATAGGCGTGAAAGGAGCGATCGCGTGGATGGCCAAGACGATGAGGCGCATCTTGCAGCCATAGAGGCAATGCTGTCAGCGGAGGGCATGGCCGAGGCGGCGGAACTGCTGCGCGAAGCAGATTGCGAGGTGACCGAGACGGGATACGACAACTGGAACGGCGGAACGCCGATCTACACCTTGTTCCTGTCGATCGACCCTGCCCATTATGGTCGCCTTGGCGCAAAGCGGGCGACGGTCGAGGAACAGATCACCGCGCGCGCAAAGGCGGTGTACGAGCGCGATGACTCGATGTGGTTCAACGCATCGATCCGGCCCCGCATCCAGCCGCGGCCCGACTGGCGAGCAGCCCCGGCCAATGTGTCGCGGCGCGCACGCAGGAACATCATCGACGGCCTCAAGGTCGACGGTATCGCGTGGATGGGGTCGCTCGACGATGTTGAGTTCCTGCAGCGCTTATGGGATCTCGAGGCGCTTCCCTCGCACGACTCGCGCTACAAGGATGCAGCCGGCGATATCTGGCAACATCGCTGGAACAACAATGACTGGGACGATGACTGGGTTTTCGAGGACAAGCGCTTCGACCTGATCGACGGTCCGGCCGACCGATTTCTCGCCTTCCTTGCCGAGACGGTCCATCCGGTCGTCCGCCCCGACCGCAACCAGGCGCTCGATATGGTGCGCAACTTCAACGACCAGCTGCGGCCCGAGGGCTGGATGCTGGTCGAGATCGAAAAGATTGCCGGGCGGCCGCGTTTCGTGGCCCAGGCGATCGGCGAGATGGGCGGCCGGTCGGTCATGCGCGCGCGAACCGTTGCCGACGCCCTCGACGCGGCATGGATGCAGCGCGAGATCGCGCGGCTCGAAAATGCCGTCGACCGTGACCCGGCGCTCGCGATCGGCACGGCGAAGGAACTGGTCGAAAGCTGCTGCAAATCGGTGCTCACCAAGCGCGGCATCAGCTATCCCCACAGCGCCGATCTCCCGGCACTCACCAAATTGGTGGCGAAGGAACTTGGGCTGGTTCCCGATGATATCACGGATGCTGCCAAGGGCGCGGACACGATCAGGCTTATCCTGCGCAACCTGTCGGCACTCACACAATATCTCGCCGAGCTGCGCGGGCTTTATGGTTCGGGCCATGGCCGCGACGGTCAGCATCGCGGGTTGCAGCCGCGCCACGCACGGCTTGCGGTCGGGGCCGCGGTCGCGTTCATTGACTTCGTCACCG
This sequence comes from Sphingomonas silueang, assembly GCF_040049155.1. Taxonomy (NCBI): domain Bacteria; kingdom Pseudomonadati; phylum Pseudomonadota; class Alphaproteobacteria; order Sphingomonadales; family Sphingomonadaceae; genus Sphingomonas; species Sphingomonas silueang. The sequence continues at coordinate 4,774 of NZ_JBDZDK010000063.1, read as the reverse complement.
AGACCTACCGTGAACGGCAGTTCCGCGATGAGGCCGCCCGCGCTTCCCAACCGAGCGCACAACCGGTGATGCCGACGGCAGCCAAGGCACGCTGAACAGCCCATGCGCGCCGCCGCGATCGGCGCGTAATATTGCAATTCACGCCAGGTCACGCTATGTGAAGGGCACGAGTTTCCCACCGGAAGTGGGACGATCGCACAATTAGGAGTCTGGTTCTTTCATATCGTTGTTCATGGCATCCTCCACGTCATTCTTGACCATGTTGTTAGCAAAGGGAGGCTGCCCATGAAGAAGATCACTGATGTTTCCACGAAGCTGTTCTGCCGATTTACGGCCCATTTGAAGAAGCTCGCGCTTCCCCTGTTTGTCACTGCGATTGTCACAATATGAAGGCCCGCCGGATTTGGCGGGCCTTTTCAGTTGTGGGGCTGGCCGAGGGCTAACGCTGACCACGCTTTGCATCGAATGAAATGGATACGCACGACATGCCGGTACACCGTGTCCGCCAGGCGAGCCGTGCCACTGGTGCTTAGCAGTCGGGCCTTCGGGCAGCCATGTGTCGGAGCTGGCCAACGCGGTCAGACGCTGCAGCATTTCTTGTATTTCTTTCCGCTCCCGCAAAAGCAGGGATCATTGCGACCAAGTCTGCGGCGCGCTTTCACGGGCTGGAACCCCTCGAGCGTCCGCGAAAAAGGCGTGCGCGCACTGGCGGTGGGTAGCTCGCGGGCGAGCTCGGCGCGTAGCGGATCATAGGCCCAGGGAAAGCTCAGGACGTAGCCGACGAGCGGCAAGCCGTCCGCCGGATCGACGAACAATCCGAACCAGCGATCCGCCTTGCAGGCATATTTGCGGGCCTCGACATGAGCCTCCAGACGCTCCTCAGCCTCGCGGCGCCGCGCGTAGCTGGTGTGGACCGACAGACCTTCCCCGCCCATCGCCAGACTGAAATCATGCTGGCGCATGTCTCGCCGCGCCTGAGCGGTGATGAGACCAACGCCCTCATTATAAGCGTTGATCGAGGCGCCACTGGCCTCGAGCATGTAGATCGCCAGGTCGACCAGCGGCGGTTCGGGGCGTTCCTCGATGCGCCTGAGCATTCCATCGAATGGCGTGCCCGCAAAGGCGGTCAGCGGCCCTTTGGGCGTTTTCTCACCGGCGATACCGCGTCGCCGTGCGAGCATGGCGATCTCAAGCGAGCCGGTGATATTGTCGTGGAGCATCATCCCGCCGAACCCTTCATCGACCCAGAGATTCTGACGGACATGGCAGGCGAGCAGCACCAGCTCGTGCGAGTAGATCAACCGTTCGCCGAACCGGTCGCGTAGCTCGCAATAACCGATGAACCGTACCGGGCGGTCGAGCAGCTCTGCGATCGCGTCGAGCGCAAAGATGTCGGTGACGATTGGCTGTGCGACCTTGTTGACCTCGCGCCTCTGAAGAAAGCGGTCGGTCTGGAAGACCAGTGACGGATAATGGTCGGCGACAAGGCAGATCGGATAGATTTTCTGCGGGGAGTGCCTGAGCGTGACGGCGCTGCCATCGGCGCGGGTGATCAGTACCGTCGGGTCGAACAGCGCCTCGGCGCAGAGCTGGGCCTGATCATAGGCATCCTGAACCGCACGCTTGAAGTCCGCCCTGAGGCTCAGTTCATTGCCACGGCGCGCCTCGATCGTCAGCCGTTTCGACTTGGCCTGGACGAGCAGCAGCCGACCGCCGAACTCGACCAAAATATCGATCTCGCCGATCCGCTCGCCCTTGGCGCGGTCGAGATTGAGGCCGCGATGAACATTGGCGGCACCGAACACGTCGACCAGCCGCTGATAGGTGAAGGCTTCGGTGAAATCGCCGCGATGAGTAGCCGCGGTGGCCCGATAGGCCTTGTCGGCGTACATCCAGTACATCGGCGTCTCGTAGAGCGCCTCGACCGGCGCATAATGCTGCAGGATGGCGTAGCGATCGTCGCCAAGCGCGATCAGCGGCGTCGAGACCGCGCGGTTATAGTCGTTGAGCGCGACGAACTCGCCATTCTCGCCAAGCGAAACCGAGAACGCGTCGAGGACCGCCGCGGCGCACGTGTCGTCGAGGCCACTGTGGTCCATCAGGTCTGCCTTGGTCACGATGAAGCCCTGGAGCAGCGACCAGCTCGCCGGATCGTTCGGATCGGCCGCGCGCCAGAGCGTCGTGACCTGCTCCTCGGTCAAGGCCAGGCATGCATCGACGAGGGCGGCGGCATCCTCGATCGTGAAACCGCGATGGGACTCGAGCCAGCTATTGTCGGCGCCATATTTCTGGATGGCGAAATCGCGATACTGGAAATTAAGGGCGGACTCGCCGCCATAGAAGATCGGCTCGCGCAGCGCTTCAGGCTGTTCGCGCGCGGCGAGGAAATTCCCCAGCCCGTCGCCGAACATCGACCAGCTCATCCGGCGATGTAGTTCCTCAAGCAGCGCTTCTACCCGGGCAACGAGTGCGGCCGGATCTTCCGGCTCGCACGCGAACACCTCTGGCCCGGCCTGGATCATATAGCCGATCAGGGTCGCGACCTCGGTGCGGATCAGCCGCTTGAAGCCGAAGAGATGCGCCATGTCCTCGGGCTTCATCTCCTCCTTGTAGAAGACGAAATTGTCGCGGACGATCACATGCGCGATGACATGCGCGAACCCGGGGGTACGGCACAGCTGGCGCAGTTCGGCAAGGATGTCAGCCTCCGCGCGTGGCGGCGTCACTGGCTCGGCCGCCGCATCAGCCTGGCGACGGCGCGCCTGATGCGCTTGGAACCGGCGCTGTCCTCCACGCCTAGCCATAAGCGATGCCTCGGCTCACGACAGTGCCACTGACATACCGCTTCGCGCGCCCGCTTATTGAGCCATCGTTCCGGATCATCGTGGCCGGTCCGCTTTGGCCCAGAGCTGCGCGAACTCATTGTGGCGTTTAAGCAGCGGCTTGATGTCGTCGGCGGTCAGCCCGAGTCGTTGCAGAAACAAGAGGGTCAGAAGCAGCACGACGCGGCGCGTCGCCCAGTACATGCCCTCGCCATCGAAGGTCCGCGCGCTCAGCGCTTCGGAGAAATGCGTATAATAGTTTCGCGTGTCGACGAGCTTGCGCAGATACTTGCTGTTGAACCCGCCAGGCCGCTCGCCAAAGGCTTCGGTCAGTGAAGCGACGATCGAGCGGAGCCGCTGCTGGAGGGTCGGCTCATTGGCGTGGCGGTACAGAGATTCCAGTTTCTCGCGCATGTCGGGCGCGGTGTCGTCCGGGATGGCCCCGACCATGGCTTCGGTGAAGGTGGCGAAATTCTCGCCGCTCAAGATCCCCTGATCACTGGTGCGGCGGTGGAACACTTCCAGCGCCTGGATGGCGAGCAGCAGCCGGATATTGGTGAACATCTGGCGGGCGCCGGTGATCGTGAAGAACAGCCGCAACGCCGGGTCGAACGCCTCGAACTGGTCAAACCAGCGCTGCACCGCCTCCGGGTTGAAGCGATTGAGCTCGGGTCCGGTCACGATCGGCGTGCGGCGCTTCGTGCCGGTTTCACTGCGCCCTTCGCCATGGATCATGAGGGCGTAGAGGTGCACCTCGGACGGGCGCGTGCCGCCACCGCCCAGCTCGGCATCAGGGCCACGCAACTCGAATGACGTGAGCGGCAGGAAATGGCCGGTGCACAGCGAGGCGAGTTCCTGCAGCCGCACCGCGCGGTTGAGATGCCAGTCGAGTGATCGGGGTTCGGTCGGCGTGATCGCCATCTGGCTGGTCACGTCGATCACGAAGCGGGTGCCAGTGTCGTTGTCCGAATAGAGGCTGCCGACCGTGCTCACCGCGAACTCGGCATGGGTGGCAAATGGCACTTCGCGCGGCTTCTCCGCGAATACATTGAGCGTTTTGGCGTCGAAATCGAAGGTGTCCGTGAATGGCTTGTGCTCGAGCCAGGTCTCGATCTCGTCGAACCGAAAATAGCATTTTGGGAAGATCGCCTCGTCGGCGCTGGTGATGTGCGCGCCGATGACGAGCAGGTTGGAGGACCAGGTTTCGCTCGGAATACCCGGCATGTTGAGCTGCCGGTTGATGTCATGGGCGTGGAGCAGGCTCAGCGGCTTGCCCTTCATGGTAACCCCGTGGATGACCGCCGCTTCGTCGCGGGCGCCACCGAATGCGCGCTTGAAGGCGTCGCCCAGCTCCCCGAAGATGCCGACCAGCTTGAGGATCGCGCCCTTGTCGGGATCGTAACTGAGTGTACCCGAGATCTCGTCCTCGCGCTTGTCCGCAAGCCAGAACAGGCCTTGCTCGGTGAAGCTGTCGTAAAGGCCGGGGGGTGGGCTGGACATGGCTCGGGTGTCCCTGATTCAGCTGGTTGGGGCGGATTTTGCAGACGGCGCCACACGGTTGCGCAGGATCTTCACGGCAGCGGATGCGCTCGGCTTTGCGGGCGGCGCGACAGGTGGGGCCGGCGGTGCCGGCGGTGCCGGCGGCGGATTGAGCAGCAGCTTCACGTCCTTGCAACCCAGATCGAGTGCGCGCGACACAAATGCATTCCAGCTCGCCGGCACGATATGCGTGCTCAGCCCTTTTGGCGCAGGATCGGGCAATGCCGCGCCCTGGCCACCACGGTGCGCGAACAGCACGGCGTGCGGGTTGGGCAGGAAGATGAACCCATTAGGGTCTGTGGGGATTCACAAAGCTTTACGAATGTGATTCACGCTTTGGATGGACCGAGACGTACTGACGGATGCCCAATGGGCGAAGATTGAGCCACATTGTCTGGGCAAGCGGACTGATC
>NZ_JBDZDK010000062.1:0-8409 GCF_040049155.1 Sphingomonas silueang | reverse complement strand
AGTAACGCCATGTTCATCAACTCCGTCACTCCCCGACAAACCGTCGGGGAAAGGTTGAGACACGGGTCACTTCTCGATGGAAATTCCCACCACCGCCGGGTCAACTCTCAGCAAAAATCAACAGTCCATAAACAATAGTTAATCTGACCCGAACAGGTCGCGTGTAAAGATCTTTCCGCAGACATCATCGATCTCGACAGTACGGCGATTTGCGACAATGATGTCGCTTTCCGCCTTGAATGCGTCCAGATCGCGCAGAACCCGCGAGCCGAAGAATGTCTCGTCCGTCATCGCTGGCTCGTAGATCACCACCTCGATACCCTTGGCCTTGAGACGCTTCATGATTCCTTGGATCGACGACTGGCGAAAATTATCAGATCCCGCCTTCATCACTAAACGAAATACGCCGACCGTCCGCGGCTTGCGCGCGATAATCTGCTCGGCAAGAAAATCTTTGCGGGTGCGGTTGGCATCGACGATCGAGCGGATTAAGTTCTGGGGCACGTCGGAATAATTGGCGAGCAACTGCTTCGTGTCCTTGGGCAGGCAGTAGCCGCCGTAACCAAAGCTCGGATTGTTGTAATGCCGTCCGATCCGCGGATCGAGGCTGACGCCGTTGATGATCTGCCGGGTGTTCATGCCGCCAGCGATGGCGTAGCTATCGAGCTCGTTAAAGAATGCTACCCGCATTGCTAAATAAGTGTTCGCGAACAGCTTGATCGCTTCGGCCTCGTTCGCATCGGTAAAGAGGATGTCGATCTCTTTCTTCTCCGCGCCCTGTCGCAGCAGCTCGGCGAAGATGCGTGCGCGCTCGGATCGCTCGCCGACGATAATCCGCGAGGGATGAAGATTGTCGTAAAGCGCGCGGCCTTCACGCAGAAATTCCGGGCTGAAGATCACCTGCGGCGCGTTCAGCCGGATGCGTACGTCCTCGACAAACCCGACTGGAATGGTCGATTTCACGACGATGGTCGCTGCTGGATTAGCGACGGTGGCGGTGCGGATAACTGCTTCGACTGAAGATGTATCAAACTTGTTGGTGTCCGCGTCGTAGTTGGTAGGCGTCGCGACGATTACATAATCGGCACCGGCTAATGCTTGCTCGGCATTACGCGTGGCAGTGAGATCAAGCGCGCGTGTAGTAAGAAACGCTTCGAGTTCGGCATCGACGATAGGCGATTGACGGGCGTTCAGCAGGTCAACCCGTTCTGCCGAGATGTCGACCGCTGCAACCTCGTTATGCTGCGCCAGCAGCACAGCGTTGGAGAGCCCGACATAGCCAAGACCGAAAACCGCAATCTTCATCCGTCTGCATCTCGCAAAATTATTGATAAAATTCGGCTTTGAAACGAAACCAATTTGGCGTCGCGCTCCCCGCTTCACTGCATCTTAGGTGTTTCTGCGCATTCCGTCTATCCAAACGTGCAACTTGCGCAGTGAGCCAGCCCCCGTTTTGACCGGACTGTCCCCCGTCAGCACCACTGGCACAGATTTGAGGTTGTGAGTTGAGGAGGATCTGGGCTTCGTCGCAGTGACGAAGGAACGAAGATGAAGCCCAGATCCTCCAACGTGAAATTGCCATCCGAGAAGCTGGAGATCATCAGGATCGTCGAGCAGTCGCACCTGTCGGCCAAGCGCACGCTGGACCAACTGGGCATCCCCCGCCGGACCTTCTACCGCTGGTACGACCGCTACCTCGACGGCGGGCCCGAGGCCCTGGAGGACCGGCCGTCGGCGCCGAGCAGGGTGTGGAACCGCATCGGCGACGATATCCAGGGCCAGATCGTCGAGATGGCGCTCGAACACAGCGAGCTGTCCCCGCGCGAACTGTCGGTGCGATTTACCGATGAACGTCAGTACTTTGTGTCCGAGGCCACGGTCTACCGGCTGCTCAAGGCCCACGACCTCATCACCAGCCCGGCCTTCGTCGTGATCAAGGCCGCCGACGCCTTCCACACCAAGACTACGCGGCCGAACCAGATGTGGCAGACAGACTTCACCTACTTCAAGATCATCGGGTGGGGCTGGATGTATCTGTCGACCGTGCTCGACGATTTCTCGCGCTACATCATCGCCTGGAAGCTGTGCGCCAACATGCGCGCGCAGGGTAAGCGTCCGGTGAGGGTGTCGCGTCAGACGGGACGATAGTTCCACGGCAGTAGTTCAGCGACCCGTCGGGCCGGATGGTCGGCGATGCGGCTGATGGTGTCGGTCAGCCAGGCTTCGGGGTCGACGCCGTTGAGCCTGGCGGTTTCCACGAGACTGTAGATGCTGGCGGCGCGATGGCCACCCTGGTCGGAGCCGGCGAACAGCCAGTTCTTGCGACCGACGGCAATACCGCGCAGCGAGCGCTCGGCGGCATTGTTGTCGATCTCGAGGCGGCCGTCGTCGGCATAGCGGGTCAGCGCCATCCAGCGGGTGAGCGCATAGCGGATGGCGACTGCGAGGTCGGAGCGCCGGGACAGCTTTGGTCCGGTCGCGTCGAGCCACTGGCGGAACGCATCGAGCAGCGGTCCGGCCCTTGCCTGGCGCGCGTGTCGTCGCTCGTCCGGGGTCCGACCACGCACGTGTTGTTCGACGGCATAGAGCCCGGCGATATGGTCCAGCGCCTCACGTGCCGTGGCGGAGCCGGTTGCGGCATGGACGTCGAAGAACTTGCGCCTGACATGCGCCCAGCAGGCCACCTCGCGGATGCGATCTCCATAGAGCCGGTCGAACCCGGCATAGCCATCGGCGTGCAGATCGCCCTGGAATGTTCGCAAGTGCGCGGCGGGGCGTTCGCCCTTGCGGTCGGGCGCGTAGCGGAACAGCGCGGCGGGCGGGGCCTCGCTGCCAGCCCCGCGCTCGTCACGCACATAGGTCCACAGCCGGCCCGTCCTGGTGCGACCGGCGCCGGGGGCCAGCACCGGCACCGGCGTGTCGTCGGCGTGGAGGGTCAAACCACCCATGACGTGGCGCTCGAGCGCGTCGACCAGCGGGTCGAGGATCGCGGCCGAGCGCCCGACCCAGTCCGCAAGGGTGGAGCGGGCAAGGTCGACGCCCTGGCGCGCGTAGATGCCCGACTGGCGGTAGAGCGGCAGATGGTCGGCGTATTTGGACACCAGCACATGTGCGAGCAGCCCGGCACCGGGCCGGCCGCGCTCGATGGGCAAGGATGGCAACGGCGCCTGCACGATGCGCTCGCATGACCGACAGCTCAGCCGCGGCCGGACGTGGCGCACGACCCGGAACGAGGCAGGGACATAGTCGAGCTGTTCCGTAACGTCCTCACCCATGCGCCGCATGGCACCGCCGCAGTCCGGGCAGACGCACGGTGCCTCGTGTACGACGTCCGTGCGGGGCAGATGGTCGGGCAGCGGTTGGCGGCAGGGTCTGGTAGCATCCTGCGTCCGGGCAACGGTCGGCGTTGCCGTGGCCGCCGCTTCCGCCTCGCGTTCCTCCAACCCGAGCTCCAACTGGTCCGCCTGATGCGTCAGTTTCTCCGAGGAGCGGCCAAAAGCCATGCGCCGCAGCTGCGCGACCTGCATCCGCAACTGCTCCAGCTCGGCGCCGGCAGCAATGAGCATGACCTTCAGGAGGGCGATATCGTCAGGCAGCGAGGCGGCATCGGGCGACACGCCCGCTTATACCAGAACACCCGTGCCGATACACGCGAAAGCCGCAGGAAACCGTGCTTTTTACCAAGCCAAGGTCGGCTGCGAGGACCGGATCGGATGCCGCCAGTCCACCCCTTCGAGCAGCATCGACAACTGCGCCGGGGTCAGCACCGCGACGCCGTCCGCGGTCGCCGGCCAGGTGAACCGGCCCCGCTCCAGACGCTTGGCATGGAGGACGAGACCCTGGCCGTCCCACCACAGCAGCTTGACCAGATCGCCGCGCTTGCCCCGGAAGGCGTACACCGCACCCCCAAACGGATCCTGGCGCAGCCGTTGCTGCACCAGCGCCGCCAGTCCGTCGAAGCCCTTGCGCATGTCCGTGACACCGGCCGCCAGATACACCCGGACGCCGCCCGGCGGCCCGATCAAGCGAACCCGGCCAGCACGGCCTTCAGCACCCGCGCGTCGATGGGAGGCGCCAGGCGGATGCGCTGCCCGGCCGGGCCAACCACTTCCACCGCACCCGGTCCGAGCGGCTCTGGATGCGGCACCATGGGCACGCCCGCTACCTCGACCGGCACGAACGCCGCCCCAGGCAACGCTTCGCTCGCCACCCCGTCGCGCAGCAGCATGCGTCGCCAGCGGTACACCAGCGACGTGCACACCCGGTGACGCCGCGCCACGTCCAGCACGCTCGCCCCCGGCATCATCGCCTCCGACACGATCCGCGCCTTGTCATCGTCACTGAACCGTCGCCGCGGCTCAGCTTCAACCATCTCGATAATTCGCGTTGCCATGATGCCGCACCGGTGCCTGCCACAGTGCCGCACCTGTGGCTTGCGCATCACCTCTCCAGCAAGGCGGGGAAGACCGGACGCTTACCGCGCAGGACGTCACCGACACCCTGGACATGGCCTTGGCGGCTTCCGGCTGCGACAGTGCCAAGGTGGCGTACAAGCCCCGGCTGCTCAGCGACAACGGTCCCAGCTACATCGCCGGTGAGCTGGCTCAATACATCGAGGCCAACAAGATGAGCCATGTGCGCGGCGCCCCGATGCATCCCCAGACCCAGGGCAAGATCGAGCGCTGGCACCAGACTCTGAAGAACCGCATCCTGCTGGAGAACTACTTCCTACCCGGCGACCTGGAGGCCCAGATCCAAGCCTTCGTCGAGCACTACAACCACCAGCGCTACCACGAGAGCCTGGCCAACGTGACCCCGGCCGACGCCTCCTTCGGCAGGGCCGCCGCCATCATCAAACGGCGCGAAAGGGTCAAGCGACAGACCCTCGAATATCGGCGCTTGCTGCACCGCAAGCTGGCCGCATAACATCAACCCCCAGACGAGGCCCGCTCTCCGCTAATCTACGCCCCCATCTGCGCCAAATGTCCTGACGACGGACAACGTTCACCGGCCAGGTGGACGCATGCTGCTCGATGAAAGCGAATTTCACCGCGGCATCTCCGCAAAGATGCCGACGGCTTTTTTTAGGATGTCACGCTCCATCCGCGCCCGGTTCAGCTCGCGCCGCAACCGCGCAATCTCGGACGCCTGATCCGCCGGCGACGCCATCGTCGATACTGGTGGCTTTGCCGCCGGGCCTGCCGGCGGAGTGCTGATCTCCTGCAGTTTGCGCTGCCAGCGACGCAGCATCGTCGGCATGATCCCCAACTCGGCTGCCACCTCGGTCTGCAGCCGGCCGCTCGTCTCCCAAAGCGCCACCGCCTCGCGCTTGAACTCGTCCGTGAACCGACGCTTCGGTAAGCGCGGTGTGAAGACCGCGGATTATGCGGCTTGCGCAATCGGCCGATCTGCCGGCGGCATCCAGTTCCACGGCATGAGTTCGTCCGAGCGGCTGGCAGGCCAGTCGCCAGCGACCCTGGCGATGACATCGGCGATATAGGCCTGCGGGTCGACGCCGTTGGCCTTGCAGGTCTGGATGACGGTATAGATGGCCGCGGCCCGTTCGCCACCTGCGCGAGAGCCGGCGAACAACCAGTTGCGGCGTCCGACGGCGACACCGCGCAGCGCACGCTCCGCGATATTGTTGTCCATCTCCAGGCGGCCGTCATCGAGGAAGCGCGACAGTGCTGGCCAGCGCTTCGTGCCGTAGGCGATGGCCCGGGCCATGTCGGACTTCGGTGACAGACGGCGCAGGGTGGCGTCGAGCACCGCGAGCAGGTCATCGACCAGCGGCCCGCTCTTCTCCTGACGGGTTCGGCATCGCATATCAGGCGGCTGGCCGCGGACCTCGGCCTCGACAGCGTAAAGAGCGCCGATCCGCTCGAGGATGTCGGTGGTCAGCGGCGTGGGCGACCGCTCGTGCAGGTCGAAGACCTTGCGCCGGAATGCGCCCAGCATGCGACCTCGGTGACGCCGCTGCGGTAGAGCCCGTCATAACCGGCATAGGCATCGGCCTGGAGGAAACCGCGAAAGCCGGCGAGATGGGACATGGGATGCGCGGCGGTTCGGTCGGGCGTGAAGCGATACCAGATCGCACGTGGTGCCGTGCCGCTGGATGCCTGGTCGTCGGCCGCGTACACCCACAACCGCCCGGTCGCGGTCTTGCCCCGGCCGGGGTCGAGCACCGGCACGGGCGTGTCGTCGGCATGGATCTTGTCGGCCTTGAGGACTTCGTCGCGGATGCGGCTGACGATGGGGTCGAGCAGCGCCGCAGCCTGTCCGGTTCAGCCCGCCAGCGTCGAGCGGTCGATGCCGAGCCCTTGCGCCGTCATCATCTCGGCCTGACGGTAGAGCGGCAGATGGTGGTCGAATTTCGAGACGACGATGTGTGCCAGCGTGGCAAAGGTTGCCTTGCCGCGAGCGATGGCGCTCACTGGTGCCGGTGCCTGGACGATCCTGTCACAGGACCGGCAGCTGTATTTGGGCCGGATGTTGCGCACGACCCGCCAGCGTACCGGCACGATGTCGAGCATCTCGTGCGCATCGGACCCAAGCGGACGCAGCGCACCGCCACAGTCCGGGCAGGTGCAGGCACCCGATGCCGGCTCGTGGACGACCTCCTCGCGCGGCAGATGCCCTGGCAGACTGCGGACGGGCACCGGTCGAACCGCTACGCCGGGGTCAGCCACCTCGGGCCCAGGCGCATCACGCTCCGTCTCCAGTTCCTCCAGCGCCAGTTCGAGCTGCTCGATCTTGCGGCCAAGATTCTCGGACGAGGCGCCGAACTGCATCCGCCGCAGCCGGGCGATCTGTCCGCGCAGCGTGTCGATGAGCAGGTCGCGGGCGGCGAGTGCGGCATTGGCCCGGGCAAGCGAGGCCTCCAGCGCGGCGATCCGCGCGGTCGCATCAGCAGGGGAAACAGGCGCTTCCGACACGCGGATTACATAGCAGATTGCAGGCTGGCGAGCGAGGGAAAGTGGCGCAAAACCGCCGTTCCTACCCCGCCAGCGTCGGCGTGAACGTCCGCTCGGGGCGGCGCCAGTCAATGCCCTCCAGCAGCATCGACAATTGCGCCGGGGTCAGCGTCACCGCGCCTGTCGCGGTCACCGGCCAGACGAAACGGCCCCGGTCGAGCCGCTTGGAAAACAGGCAAAGTCCCTGGCCGTCGAACCACAGCAGCTTGACCAGATGACCGCGCTTGCCCCGGAACACGAACAAGGCACCTGAATGCGGGTTCTGCGCCAGCACCTGCTGCACCGGCACCGCCAGGCCATCGAACCCCTTGCGCATGTCGGTCACGCCGCACGCCAGGAACACCCGCGTCGGCAGCGGCACCGGGGTCACCGCAGCACCGACAGCACCCGTGCCAGCGCACCCGCATCCACATGCGCGTCGACGCTCATCCGTACACCGCTCGGAAGGTCGATGTGGATGAGCCCCGTAGAACATGCCGCCGTCTGCGGTGCTGGCGGGATAGGCTCGGCAATCTCGACCTCGGCGAACACCGGCAACGAAGGCGCGACGCCCGCCAGCTTGCCCTCCCGCAACTGCTTGCGCCACGTATAGATCAGGCTGCTCGACACCTCGCGTCGCGCGATGACATCGCAGACCCGAACCCCCGGCCGAAACGCCTCGGCCAGGATCTCCAGCTTCTCCGCATCCGACCATCGGCGCCGGCCTGATACCCGGCCGACCACCTCTATCCGACCAGTCATACGAGTGCTCGTATGACTGGTCGTAGAACCGATAACTTCCCGCACCGCCAGCGCCCTCGTCAAAGGCCACAAGCGTCCCCGCTACCGGCGCTACCGCAAGGCGGCCTCCACACCACGCTTACACGCTTCGTCGTACTCGCCATCATACACCTCCTGGCTCCGCAGAGCCTATCATCAGTGTCCGCCAAACCGGGGGATGATCAGTCTTCCGGCCGTAGCTGTTGCGCGAGTTGCCGGTGCCCTCGTCTCCGGCCAGATGATGATCCATCTCCGCGTCCAAAGCGCGTTCCGTCAACGCCTTCTTCAGCGCATCCAGCAGGCCGCCCTGCGCCAGGGCGGTACCAGCATCAGCGCCAGCCAGTAGCTGATCAAGCAGCTCGTTCGGTATCGCGGGCTCTTTGCGTCGGGACATACAGGGTCTCCTTCTTCCCCTTTATGCCCGCCCGCACACGAAATTCCTGACACTCCCCATTTGAGGTCAGTTCGGTGCCGTAGCACATCGGGAAGCGCTGGAACGGGAGCCACTGTGGCCCTGATGAAGACAAGGCCGCGAAGCGGCTGCAGGCTTCACCAGGGCAAGCCATGGCCGGCCAGCAGGTATCTAAAGTGAAGTTATCGAGACAACACTTTGGAGGCCGACCGACCATGACCAAGCTCACCTCTACGCCTGCCGGCGCCGTGCTGGTAGCCATCG
>NZ_JBDZDK010000061.1:0-9150 GCF_040049155.1 Sphingomonas silueang | reverse complement strand
GCCGTCTGAAGGATTGGCGCCGCGTCGCAACTCGCTACGACCGCTGCCCAACCGTCTTCTTCTCTGCCGTCGCCCTCGCGGCCACCGTCATCTTCTGGCTATGACCAATGAGTCCTGACCCTAGCCGATGGTGAATTCCTGCCCCGTCCTCATGCGGGCCACGACCGCTCGCACATTGGTTTTGTGCTTGCTGGCCAAGGTCTTGAACAAGCTCCACCGCTGGAGAAACTCAAGCCTGTTCAGCTTGAAGCTCACATCCTTGGCGAGAGCATAGTAGTTCGCAAAACCCCGCAATTCGGCGTTGTAAGCTAGGACGATCTCAACGTCGCTGCAGCTGAGCAGCAGGCTACGATGACGCGGCTTCAACACCGACAGATCACCATAACCTTTTGCAGAAGCGAACGCGTGGACCTTCTCCCAAGGGACATGCAGCTGCATCACTTCCGACGGCGGCCTACGAAGGAAGCTGACGGAACCTTGTCGGCTCCGGACAACCCGTTGGCGTGTCGTATATGTGCGGACCTCATATCCAAGGAAGGCGGCTCCATCGCTCGCCTTGCGGATACCGCTTTTCTCCTCGGACACCGTGAGCGCCAGCGCCTCGGTCAGGAATGCCCTGACTTCGGCGAACACGCTTCGTGCATCCTCCTTGCTACCGATAACCCCAATCATGAAGTCGTCCGCGTAGCGACAGTAACGAAGTCGGCGATAACCGGGGTCCATCGCGTCTCTCGACGGGATGGACCGCTTTTGCGGCAGTAAGGTTTGGATTTTGGCCAAGGAGGCCGCAACCTTCACCTCGTCGACATTGTCTTTGGCCCGCAGCATGGTGACGCGCTTCCGTTGTTTCTGGATGCGCCCAGCCAGTCGCCCATATTCCGGGTTCGTGGCACGGACCTTCCCCCTCTCGAAAGCCGCGATCCGTTCCGCCATGAACATATCGAGTTCATGGAGGTAGATGTTGGCCAAGATTGGCGAGACGATACCGCCCTGCGGAGTGCCGCTGTAGGTCCGGGTGTGAACCCGGTCTTCCATAACACCCGCCTTAAGCATGCTGCCGATCAAGCCGAGGAATTTCTCGTCATCGATCCTTTTCCGCAACAGCCGCAGGAGGATGTCGTGGTCGATGTTCTCGAAGAACCCCGCGACATCCACATCTACGAGCCATTTCACCCCCGTCCATACGGCTTTGACGTGTTCAAGCGCCGTATGACACGACCGGCCCGGCCGGAATCCATGGGAGGCGTTCGAGAACACCGGTTCATAGATCCGTTCGAGCAGTTGCCGCGCCACTTCCTGAACGAGGCGGTCGTCGCGCGTGGGAATGCCCAGCGGACGCCGTTTGCCCTTGCCTTTCGGGATAAACACCCGACGCACTGGTTTGGGATCATAGGTCCCTGCCGTCACGCTGGCGATAATCGGGTCGAGGTCTTCCGGTCCGAAGTCCGCGAAGGTCTCGCCGTCAATACCCGGCGTCATCGCACCCTTGTTGGATCCGATCTTCTGGAGCCCCTCCTCCCAAAGGAGGCGAGACCCCATCAGACGATAGAGTCCATTCACCCTTTTGCCCGACGCAACGAGCGCCGGAATGGCCTCCAACCGGCCTTTCACAGTTTCTGGCAGCATCAGCACACCCCATGATCGGTGGTTGAAGAATCACAGCTGCCGCCCTTCCCCCGGTCTTCCCCGCTTTCGGCCCGATCGCTCGAGACCTTATACAGTTGCACCGCCGCCTCCGAAGAGGTCGATGTCCCGGGCATTACCCCGGGCATTTGAGTAATATGGCGGCTCCGTACCCATGCAGGCCGGCAGAAGCCGCCTGTTTAGGGCATCCCGTAGTTACGCTGAATGGAGATGCGGCGCGGTTAGGTGTCCCGTTCGTCCACTAAACCCCTCGACGAGAGGCGCACCGGATGGGCTGAGAAACAGGCGGCCAAGACATGAGACCGCTGTCATCATCCGGACCTGGCGTGACAGTCGCTTTCGCCAGTATCGCTATATAGATTGCTGCAGACTGGGATTTAAGCAGTGTAGCCTTCACCATACGCACCTTGCCCTGACCGTCATCGCCTCCATTTGCGACTAAGACGCATCTGGCCTTTTCCGAACATGCTATTGTTCCCCGTCCCTTTCGAGATTTCAGACCTTGTGAGGCCCGAGGTTAGTCCGGCGAGCAGAGGCATTCTCAACTTACCTCATCATCACTGATACTCCATTTCAGCGCCGCAACGGCGCACTATCCTTGTAGCCGAAATGCTCGCCGGACTTGCTTTTGGGATTCCACATCACCTTGCAGACGATCGCGAAAACCTCCTTGCCGACGCCGTCGATCATCACCTGAGCCGCAGCATAATAGGTGCGATTCTGGGGGCAGGATGAGGCGAGCACCTTCAGTCCCTTGATCGTCCCGTCCGCCTCGCGGCTATAGGTGAATTGCGCGTCCAGATAATCCTTGGCGGTCTTGTGTCCGCCCATGTGGAAACGGGACATGGTGAGCCAGCCCATCGGTATCTCCTGTGATGTCGGGGAAAATTCGGATTAGCGGCGGTCAGGCCGCCTCGAGGATCTGCCTGACCCCCTCGGCCGATGACGCCGTGTCGTCGCTGTCGCCAAACGCCAGAAGGTAGTTGAAGGCCTGCTCAGCTTTCGAGGCGGCGTGAATGATTGCGGTCTTGTCCGCGCGCAAAATGCCGAGCCAGTGGGCGACGTAGCTCGCATGATTGTCGTGCAGTTCGTTCGGCAGATCCAAATGCGCGCAAATCAGGCCGCTTCCGATCTCAGCCACAAGCTCCTCGAAACTATAAGCTTTGTCGCCGAACCGCTTGCCGAAGGTCCGGGCAAGGCGCGAGCTGCCGCCTGACCAATGAACGGTCTCGTGTGCCCTCACCGAGGCGTAATGATCCATCGTTGTGAATGACCGCCGGTGCGGCATCTGGATGAAATCAAATGTCGGGTGGAAGAAGGCGCGATCGCCGCCATGTCGAACATCTGCCGGCACATGATCGAAGAACTCGTCGATGGCAGCTTGCCGCGCAGATGGATCGATCGGCGCAGGGGTCGCGTCGTCCGGATAGAAATAGGCGGGCAGCCCATCGATCTGATCGGCGTTGAACACGAGATAATGGCGAAGGAAACGAATGCTGCGTTCGCTCTCGGCACCGGTCACCCGGTCCGACTCGGTCTTTTTGAAGCTCGAATAATAGACCGAGAGCGAGCCGTGCTCCCCCCGGCGAACATGGCCGCCGAGCGCTTCGGCCTGGCGATACGTCATCCAGTAGCGCGAGCGATAGCCGTTCGCGTCTGCGATCGCCCAAAGATAGACCGTGTTGATCCCGGTATAGGGCGTGCCGCAGTGTCGGAGCGGACGGCCACCGGCGCCGGCAACCCGCCAGGGCCGAGTCCAGGGCGGGACGCCTTCTTCCAGCTTTCTGATGATGAGGTTGGTGATTTCGGCCGCGACGTCGCGGCTCGGACGGGCTTTCGCAGGCATGGCTGATGCTCCAGCGGGATGACGATGGGGTTCGGGAGAGGCAAGCGTGCGGGAGGGGACGATCGCGCAAGTGGCGCCGACCGCCCCCCTGTCCTGCTGGGTCAGGCTTCGACCGGCTCGATCACCGTATCGTCCGCGACCGAAGCGCCTTCCGCCATGTGATCATCCGACAACGCAGAGCGATCCGGCTCGCCACCGAGACGATCGGTCGGGCACGGGGCCGCAGCACCAAAGCGCATCGCGTCCGGCACCCATGCGAGCACAGCGTCCTTCGTCTCGGGCTCGACAATGGCCGCCCCGGCGAAGAGTTTTTCACAGCTCTCCGAGATCTCCGCCTTCTTCAGGGTGGCGTGCCGAGCCGTCAGCGCGCCGCCGCCGACGTCATGAAGCAGGCTCAAAATGCTGCCCTTGTTGACCCGATCGAAGAAGTTTTCCGCGGTCGGACGCCACCAGCTCGCAACGTCGATCTCGAGGATCGAGGCCAATCGATTGTGGATCGCGACCTGGCCGCTGGCCCCGCGCGGCTTGGCCTCGATCGACATGGCAACGATATAGGCCAGCCACTGCGCCTTGCTGTCGTCATCGAGCGCGCGAAACCCTTCGAACCGATCGATTTCGTGATCGTGGTCGCACCATCCGGCATCAAGGCCATCATGCGCTTCGGCCAGGTAGGACCGGGCGCGTGAGCCGGGCAAATCCGCCGTGACGGGATCCTGCGGGGCATCAGCGCAGATGGTGGTGCCATATTGAACGATCTCGTCGGCAGAACCGCCGCCGGCGAAAACCCGGGCGTCGATCATGACGAACAGCGCGTAATCGAGCGCGAGCGCCGGCTGAGCGAGCAGACAGGATGCGAGAATATCGCGGCGTTGTATGGCAAGCTCGTCGTAGAGCCGATTGCTGAGCGGCTTGCCGCCAGGTGCCACAGCTTCGGGTCGGCGAGCTGGCTCGGGCGAATCCTTCACGCCGACGCGAAACCTGCCCGCCCCGCCCTCGTCGGGTTCGCCGGGATTTCCGCCGCCCGCATCATCGATCGCGTCGGGTTCTTCGACGATGAGCTCCTGCTCGCTATAAAATTGGGTGTCGAGACGCATCTCGCCCTGCGGCGTCAGAAGCAGAAACGCGCCGACATGCGGCCGCAGCTCATCTGGCAGCAAGGGCGCGCGATGCTCGATCGCCTCGGCCTCGGCGATCAGTCGGTCATCCTCCTGGTCCAGGGCCTTGTAGGCATCGGGCGAGATGGATTCGTCCTGCATTTCGGCCTCGAGCTCGGCGCGGCGCGCCTCGATCTCGCCAAGGCGGGCGGATTGCTCCTCGGTGAGCGCGGGCGGCTGCACGATGGCACGGTAGAGGCCGTGGGCGGCGTTGTGGGCGTAGTTGCTGGCGATCGGCCTGATCCAGGCAAGGCCCGTCTCCTCACCGATGCGTCTCGCTTCGGCCTCCATGATGTCGCCGGCGAGACGGTGCGCGATCTCGGGATTGTTCCAGCGGTCGTTGCCGTCGGTGAAGAGGTCGCCATCGACCTTGCCGCCTGCCGCGCGATACCGCTCCTCGCCGACCAGAATCGCGATCGGATCGCTGGCCTTGAGCGTCTCATTGGCGATGACGCGGCGGATGGTGTCGGCCGTTACGTGGCCATTCTGGTAGCTGTTCCAGACCAGAAGCTGCTTGTCGTGGCTTTCGGTCGACGCATAGGCTTTGGCGATGTCGAGCGTGATCTCGCTTTTGCTCAAGGCGTCGAAGATCGGCGCTGCCAGCGAGGCGAGGCGCAGGCGCCCCTCGACGAAGCGACGTGTCACGCCGAAACGCTTTGCGACAGCATCGAGATCGCCGGTCGAGCCGATGAAGTGCTGAAAGGCGCGGCATTCCTCGGCGGGGGTCATCTTGAGCTGATGGAAGTTGGTCGCCGTGGACGTTTCGGACAATTCGGCATCGTCGCCGGTAAGGATCATGACGGGGACATCGAAATCGGCTTCCGAGATCGTACCGCGCTCGGCGAGCAGGCGAAGCGCGCGCCAACGGCGTCCGCCATCGAAGACCTCGAAGGTGCCGCGCGGCTTGTTGGCGGGCGTGACGAGCAGATTCTGAAGGACGCCCTTGGCCTCGATACTGGCGGCCATGGGTTCAATCTGAAGCTGTTCGTCCGGTGCGGTACGGACGTTGATCGGCGAGAGCCGCAGCTTGGCGAGTTTGATGGTCTGGATCACCGGGGTCACTCCTCTTGGCGTCCGGCAATTCCCGGACACCACCCCGTTCCCCCTTCCCTCTTTCCCAAGAGCGGCCTCGGTCGTTTGACCAAGGGCGACCCGCGCTCACCCAGGATCGGCGAGAATGCGCCCAAGGATGTCGGCGGCGATGCTCACCGGAAGGAACACCCGTGTCCGGTACTGAATGATCTCGGTGAAGCAGCCCAAGGATTTCAGCCAGGCGAGCTGATCCGACGGCGCCCCGACTATCTCGATGCGATGATTTCGGTTCACCATCGCGCGGCGGATCGTCATGGGGAATGGGCGGGCAACATCAACGCTTCGACCGGAATGGGCCGATTTGATGATGTCCGAGGGCGGCAGGTTCTCGGCGCGATCGATGCCGAGCTTGGTGAAAAGCTGGACAACGTGCTCGTCGAAAACGAGGCGGCCGAGCCAGCTATTTCCCGCTTTGTCAGCGATGCGGTTGACCACCAGATGATCGCTGGGCAGCGCCGACCAGATCGGCAGAAGCAAGCCGGTCGCGAGGCGGATCGTCTCGGTGTCGACCTTGTTCGCCGCTTCATCGGCTTCGGCCTGCCATTTCGCGCAGAAGGCGTCCCGATCGACTATTTTCCAGGCGCTCTCGAAGAGCTCATGCTCGCGGATATATTCCCGCCGGGTCGGCCTCGTCAGCTCGAAGCGCGGGATCGGCGTTCCGTCCTTCTCCTCCATGAGCGCTCGGGCGCGGGTCTGCAGCGCGACCATCCCCGACTTGGCGTTGAGCAGAAATACGGCGGTGCTATCGCTGTCGGCGATACGCAGCACGCGCTCCAAGGTGACAGGGGTCCGCCGCCGCGCGATCTCGATGGTCAGCAAGTGCGACGTCGCCCCGCTGACCGGGTCGGTCCGGAGCAGTGTGTCGTCGATCAAGGTGGCGGAATCGACGAGGATCGTCTCGACACCGACATCGAGCCGGCCAGCCTCCCTCGCCGCCGATACCCGTGTCTCGACCAGGGACAGAAACTCATCGAAGATGCTGTTCTGCAGGCCGATGGGAAGCGCGAGGATGCGATTTAGCCATCGCTGGATGGGCGGCAGTTCCTCTTTCAGGACGCCGTCCTTGTCGCAGAGCTCGAGACCGGTCCGATCCTCGAATTCCGAATGCGAGATGCTCTTGAGCTTGCCATCGACCAGCAAGTGGAACCACGTCACCAGCGCAGCGCAAGCATATTCGCTCTCCAGATTATCAGCCGGGTCGAAGAGATTCTGACCGCCGGTCTGGCGCTGACCCCGTGTGAGTGCGCCGAGGCTGTCGAGCCGCCTCGCAATCGTGCTGGTGAAGCGGAGTTCGCCTTTGCAGTCGGTCGTGACGGGCCGGAACAGTGGCGTGCTCGCCTGATGGGTCCGATGGGTTCGGCCAAGGCCCTGAATGGCGCGGTCCGCGCGCCAGCCCGGCTCGAGCAACAGATGGACGCGTTGCTCCTGGTTCGGCACGTCCATTGATGCGTGATAGGATCGCCCCGTCCCGTCGGCGTCCGAGAAAATGAGGACGCGCTTCAGCCCCTGCATGAAGGCCGCGGCCTCGGCCTGACTGGTACGGGTCGAACGGGTTTCCAGCTTCTGCCGGCCGTCGCCCGTCGAGATTAGGCGTTTTGTCCGCCCAGTGACTTCCGCGACACGATCATGCCCGAAATGCTCCAGGATGCCGTCGAGCGCCGACATGATCGGCGGCAATGCGCAAAGATGCTCGATCATCAGCGCGCGGGCAGCTTCGGCTTCGGGATTGTAGACGGGATTACCCGTCTCGTCCGTCATCGGCTCGGAGCGCTGCGTGCCTGTGTCGTCGGTGAAGACGCGCATTTGGCGAGTAGGGAAAGCGCGCTCGAGATAATCGATGACATATTCTTTGCAGTCGCAGTTTATGTCGAGCGTGGCGGCGAGAGACGCAGGTTTCCTTCGGTTTTCCATGATTTCACTCCAGATAATTACGGTTCCCTCGACCTGAACAAGTCGAAGGAACCAACATGCGATCAAGATCATTATTGTCGTTTCGAGCGGCCCGGCTCCGGGTCGAAGACCCGCCCAGTCACGACGCTCTACTCACCGCATTCCTCTCCTCTCTGTCGCTCGACGAGAGGTCAGGCAGTGCGATTCTGTTTGGCGCTGCGGCCCGTCATTTCCTGCATTGGATGGAACTGCATGGGATCGCGATCCGCACGATCGACGATCGGACCGTTCGGCGGTTCGAGAAGCATCGGTGCCGTTGCCACCGGTATTCGGCGCAGCAGCCAGTCTATAAGGCGGACATTGCAGCGCGAGTCAGGCGCTTCGTCCGCTTCCTGGAGGATCAAGGCTACGTCGGTGTCGACGACGGGATCGACGATCTGCCACGGCACCTCGCCGACTATTTCGATGGGATCGATCGCTTGCAACTCGCGCAAGGACCGGCCCAGTCCTATCGATCCGAGGCCGAGCATTTCGCGGCCTGGCTTCGCATTGCGCGACGACAATGGGCCGATATCGATGACACGATCATCGACCAGTACGGCGCGCATGATTGTCGATGTCCGGTCTGGCGCAAGCGAGGCAAGCTTGTTGCCTCGGGCGCGAAGCGGCGGCGGCGAGGCGCTCGGCACTTCGTCGAGTTCTTGCGCGACCGCGGTGTCATCCCTTCAGTCGAACTGGTGTCGGATGACGACCCGCACATGGCGGCATATCTGGCATGGCTCAAGCAACACCGCGGCGCGACCGATGAGACGATCCGGCGCTACCGGGCCGATATCAGGCGGCTCGCGCCTATGCTCGGCGAGCCTTCACAATGGGATGCAGCCGTCCTCAGACGGGCGTTTCAACAACGAAGCAAGGAGACGCCGGGTTCGGCATCACTGCTCGTCACGATAATACGGAGCTATATTCGGTTCCTGGTCGTGCAGGGTATTTGCCGTCCAGCTTTGTTGCACGCGATCCCATCAGTGCAACGCTACCGTCTTTCGACGCTGCCCCGGCACGTTAACCCGGCAACGATCGAGCAGATCATCGGCGCATGTCCGACTGATCGCCCGGTGGAAGTTCGGGACAAGGCCATCATTCTCCTGCTCGCCCGGCTTGGCCTGCGTGCCGGTGATATTCGGGATATGCACCTCGACGATATCGACTGGCGCTCGGGCCACCTGACGGTCAAGGGCAAGACGCGTCGGCCTGATCGCCTGCCATTGCCTCAGGACGTCGGTGACGCGATCCTGGACTACATTGCCACGGCGCGTCCCAAGACCGCCGATCCGCATCTGTTCGTGCGCGCGCAAGCCCCGTTCCGTTCGTTCCGCTCATCGGCGGAGATCGCCGGCATCGTTGCACGCACGCATGAGCGCGGCGGGATCGAAGGCGTGCCGACCGGATCGCACATTTTCCGGCATTCGCTTGCCACCAACTTGCTGCGCGCGGGCGCAGGGCTGGAGTCCGTTGGAACGATCC
>NZ_JBDZDK010000060.1:0-9497 GCF_040049155.1 Sphingomonas silueang | reverse complement strand
TTATGCACGTCCAGACCAACGTATTTCACTGCCTCCGTCATGACTCGCCTCCGCTGCTGAAAAATCCATCATCAGCATCTCAGATTCGAGCCTCCGAGGCTCGGGCAGTCATGGGGTCTAAGCGGCTCGGGACAGCGGCGGGCTGAGCATCGAGCGTAACGGCCGGAGCTGCCCCGGTTTGGTGGCGGGCTCGGTCCAGAGATAGTCGCCGGTGAGGTTGATGTGCTGCCAGCCGAGCGGCGAGAGGTGGGCCAGCATGTCGATCGGCACGGGGCGACCCTGGCGTTTGAGGTGCCGCATGGCGGCTTCAAGGTAGGTCGTGTTCCACAGCACGATCGCGCCTGCGACGAGGTTGAGGGCGCTCGCGCGATGGCTCTGCGCCTGAAGGCCGTGGTCGCGCAACCGACCTGCGCGATGGAAGAAGATCGCCCGCTTGAGCGCGTTCTCCGCCTCGCCCTTGTTCAGCTCGCGGGTAGCGCGACGCCGCTCGTCGGGGTGCTCGATCCAGTCGAGCGTGAACAGCGTGCGCTCCACGCGCCCGATCTCCCGCAGCGCGAGCGCCAAGCCGTTCGCGCGCGGGTAGGAGCCGAGCCGCTCCAGCATGGCGGACGCGCTGGTGGCGCCCGTGCGGACCGAGGTCATGAGACGGAGCACGTCCGTCCAGTGGGCCGTGATCAGCTCTTCGTCGATCGCCTCGCCGACGAGCGGCGCGATGTCCGGTCCGGGGTCGAGGCCCTCAAACAAGTGGAGCCGTCTGGCAGACAGGTTCGGGATCCTCGGCGCGAACAGGAAGCCCATCCCGTGACACATCGCGAAGACGTGGTCCGACACCCCGCCGCCGTCCGTGTGGTGCCGCTCGATGCTGAGGTCGGCCCCGTGGTGGAGCAGGCCGTCGAGCACATGGGCGGCCTCGCCGGCACCGGCCGAGATCACCTTGGAGTGGAAAGGCGCTTAGCGGTCGGACACGTGCGTGTAGAACGAGGCGGCCGGCTCCGAGCCCTTGTGCGGGTTGACGGCCCCGGTCGCCTGGGCGCGACGGTTGAGCGGGAAGTGCTGCCCGTCCGAGCTCGACGACGCGCCCGACCCGAACAGGGCCGCGAGCGGCATCCGGTGCTGCGCGTTCACCAGCCGGGCGAGCGCCGTGCCGTAGGTCTCCTCGCGCAGGTGCCAGGACGACAACCAGCCGAGCTGGCGCTGGCTGACCAGGTCGCACGCTTCCGCCATGCGCGCGTGGCCCAGGTTGGTCGCGTCGGCCAGCACCGCGGTGAGCACCGCGCGCGGGTCGTCGTGAGTGCGACGCGTGGTCAGGTGCGTGAAGCAGCCGGTGAACCCCGTCCAGCGGTCGACGTCGGCGAGGAGGTCGGTCACGCGGATCGGCGGCAGGTGCGCGTACAAAGGCGCGAGCGCGCCTTCCGCTTCGTCGGGCGTGCTCGCCTTCAGCGGCGAAATGCGCAGCCGCCCTGCCCGTAGCGACGGTCCTCGAGCGCGTCGGCACCGACCTTAGTCGCCACCTCGCCCAGACGGCGGGCGAGGACCTCGCGCTTCCCGGCCAGCCACTCGGCCGCGGATCCCGGCAACGGCACCGGCAGTGGTCCCGCCTCCCGCATCGCGGCGAACACGGGCGCGGGGATGAGCTGCTGCGCGACCGCGCGATAGCGGCGGCTTCCTTCCACCCACATGTCGCCCGCGCGCAGCCGGTCGCGCAGCTCGGCCAGCACGCAGAACTCGTAGGTGCGCCGGTCCATGCCATCCCGACCGATGCGACGTCGCCAGGTCTGGCGAATGAAGCCGACGGGCGCATCGGCCGGGAGCTTGCGCAGGCGACCGGTTCCGAGCAGTCGCACAATCTCAACACCGCGCGCGAGCGCCAAGCAGGCCGGCACCGCCCCGAACGTGAAGGCTTGCACGAACGCGGGGCCGATCTGGCGCAGGATGGGGAAGTTGGACCGGGCGAGCTCGACAGGGTCGAGCGGGTCGGGCCGGACCAGGCGCTTCGCCTCCTCCACCTCAGAGCCGAGCTCGTCCCAACCAATGACGCGCTCGACCGCGGCGAGCGGGTCGTCGCCGTTGCTCCGCGCGGCAAGGAGCGCGTCGCCCAACCGCGCGAGCAGCCTGATCTTGGCCGTGATGTTGCGCCGGTCGCGCTTCAGCGCGGCTTCCTCGCGCCGTTCGACGCGGCGGAACATTTGGCCGAACAGCCGCTCGAACATGAGAACCGCGTCGTCGGTCAGCGTGACCTGCGTCTCCAGCGCGGTCGCGACCAGCACCGCACGACGTCGAGAGGGGTTTAAGGTGGCGAGGTGCTGGGCGGTGAGCCGCGCGCCCTCGCCCGTGAGCCGCCGCAGGCGCTCGGGATGCACGGCGTCGGTCAGTGCTGGGTTGAGCCGGAGCACGCGTAAGGCGGCGAGCCGATCGAGGATAGCCGAGAACGCGCGCCGGCCCGGTCGCCCAGGCGGCTGTCGCACCCAGGCGAGTACGCTTGTCCTCGCCGTTGCGTGGGGCACGAGCAGTCCTTCCAGCCCGTCGCGCTGCTCTGCGGTGAGTTTTCGGGTAAGCAGCTCGGCGACGTGGCGTTCGGCGTCGAGCAGCGCCCGGGCCACCATGCGCTCGACCAGCGTGATCCCGGGCACGATGATCTGTCGCCTGCGGAACTCGTCCAGGAGCATGCGCGCGAGCTCGGCGCCGCCCGTCGTGGCGAGTGCGGCCGGCAGCAGCCATGCTTGCAGCTCCGCCCTTGCCGGACGGCTGAGCTGCCGGAACCCGAACACGTCGCGCAGCGTGTCGAGGTGCTCGTAGCGGGTCGGCCCGCGCGACGCATAGCCGGCGAGCGCCTCCGGATCGACGTCGAGCTGGTCGGCGACGAACGCGAGCGGCGCGTTCGGGATCAGCTCCCCCGGCCGGAGCAGCCGGCCGGGATAACGGAGCGCGCAGAGCTGGACGGCGAAGCCGAGCCGGTTGTGCGGACGCCGCCTGCTGACGATGACGCGCAGATCGTCGGCGCTCAGCGTCCAGTGCCGGACCAGGTCGAGTTCAGTGTCGGGGAGAGCGAGTAGCGCGTCGCGCTGCCCCTCGGTGAGAACAGCGCGATGCGGCACTGGATCAGGCCTTGGCTGAGGCGGTCCAGCCCACCCGTTCCAGTGTGTCGAGCAGGGTCGACCGAGCCACCTTGAAGGAGCGGCAGACCGATGCTTTGCTGGCACCGCTATCGAGCGCGGCCCTGATCTGCTCGATCTGCTCGGGATCGATCGTGGGCGGCCGCCCGCCTTGCCGCCCGCGACGCTTCGCGGCTGCTAGCCCGGCGATGACGCGCTCGCGGGTTAGAGCACGCTCATACTGCGCGAGCGCGCCGAAGATGGAGAACAGCAGCTCGCCGTGCGGAGTGGTCGTGTCCATCTGCTCGGTCAGCGACCGGAACGCGACGCCGCGCGCCTTCAGGTCGGTGACGATGCCGAGCAGGTGCGGCAAAGACCGGCCGAGCCGGTCCAGCTTCCACACCACCAGCATGTCGCCGGCCTTCAGGTATTCAAGGCAGGCCTTCAGCCCCGGCCGGTCGTCGCGCGCGCCGGATGCCTTGTCAGTGTGAAGGTGCCGCTCGTCGACCCCGGCCGCGACGAGCGCGTCGCGCTGAAGACCGACCGACTGGCGGTCATCGGCCGAAGACACGCGCATGTAGCCAACCAGCATGTGCGGAAAACCTCGAATCCAGAGTTCCCGTGCAGCTTAGCATTGCGACAGGGTTTGTCGCGCAGAAAAGGCCGGTTCGCGATAGGCCGAGCCGAGGTGGTCGGCCAGGGTGTCGGCAAACATGTGATTGACGGCAGAATGCAACTTAAGAGCTACTGGCAGCAGTCGACCAACTCAAGTCGTTCTCCGACGCTCGGGGAATGACCGCTCCTGCCAAAAATGGCCGTTCGGGTTTCGTTCAACCGCAGAGTCGCGGAGCGCCCGATCGGTGTCCTTCAATTTCTGAAGGCATGATCTCGAAACCAGTTATTCATTCAGGAGGTGGAATTACGCGCTCGCGGCTGGAGCCAAGTCACTGAGCGATCGTCAGATCCCAAGACGAAGGGGTAAGAGGCCGTGAGACGACAGCGGCAGAGCGTCCCTCGTCCGCCCGTAAAGTTTAAAATCGGCCGTGAGATGTGAATGGCTCGCTACCAAACAGGGGGCATGTTCAGTCGGCGGGCTATGGCGCTCCGCAAGGCCGCAGGCGATAGCGCGATACCGCGATCGCACCGTAAAAAATGGTTAGCAGCGCGAGATTGATCAACGCACCTCGCTGCTCGACCAGCGTTGCGCCCATCTGGTTGACGCCAACCATCAGTTTGATTCCCGGCGTCGTCGGCAGGAGGCGCGCCAACAGCGATAGCCAGTGCGGCGTCGCCTCGCTTGGCCAGGACAGACCGGACAGGAAGAAGATCGGGACCGAGGTGACGATCCACAACTGGATGGGGCGCTCACGCGTGCGGAAAAAGCTGGCGAGCGCCAACGCGCCGGCGACCGTCGCGGATATGAACAGCGTTGCGGACACGACCAGCGTCAGCGGATCGGCAGCCCCGCGCGGATAATCCTGAAACCAGAAGACGAAACCAGTGAAATAGGCGATGTCCGCGCACCCGATGACGAGAAAGGCCAGCGCGATGCCGAGCAGGGTGCGTGGCGCGAAGCTGAGCGTTCCCTGGCGCTCTCGCATCGTTGCGGCAAGCACGGTGAGCCCCATCAACAAGGTCTGCTGGATGATGAGAAAGGCGACACCGGGAAAGATCGTGCTGCCGTAGCCCTCGCGGGTGTTGAACAAGGGGCGCTGGATCATCGCCAGCGGGGCGGCGGCCGGCGCCCCGCTGGCCATCGCCTGGGCAACCGCAGCATCGCGTCCGATCTCTCCCAATGCCGCACCAATGCCGGCAAGCGCGGTCGAACTGCGCAGCAGATAGGCGCCGTTGCCATAGAGCGCGACGGTCCCTTGACCGCCGGACAGGATGCGCTGTTCAAAGCCTTGCGGAATCACCACGATCGCGCTCACCCGCCGTTCTTCCAGCCAGCGTAGCGCGACGGCGGGGGACGGGAGCCGCGCGACCACTTCCGCCTGTTGCAACGCGCCGAGCCGGGTCTCCAGCGATCGGCTGGTGGCGCTATGATCCAGATCGACCACCGCCACCGGCATCCGCACCGGCACCTCGCCGGAATAAGCGGTGGGGTAGAAGAAGGAATAAAGAAGGCACGACCCGATCAGCAGCATCAGCGCCGAGCTGTCGGCCAGGATTGCGCGGAAGGTGGCGAGGAAGGCGCGGCCGATCATCGTCGCCCCCAGGCTTGCGGCCGGCGTGCAGCCGCCAGGTAAAGCGGCAGCCCGATGCCTGTCCCGACGATCAGGAAGGCGAGCATAGCGAGCAGCTGCCCGGCAGATTTCATCGCGGGCGCGCCCATAATCCATTGTTCCGACAGCAGCTTGGCGAATGCCGAATAGGGCAGGAGCGCACTCCAGATCCGGGCGAAGCTGGAGGCGGATTCGATCGGGAAAATCGCGCCCGCAAAGGCGAAGGAGGCGCCCGCGTAAAGCCCGGCGATCGATAACGTCCTGCCCATCGACAAGGTGAGGCCGACGATCAGCAAGGTCACGCCGATATAGGCGAGGTACATGGCGACATAGCCGATGAGCAGCAGAATCACGCTGCCCGCGACCGGCCAGCCGCGCAGCCCGGCGAGATAGCCGGTGGCCAGCAATCCCCAGCCGGTGAAAATTGCCAGATATGGCGTCAACTTGCCCGCCACCGCGGCGATCGCCCTCCGCCGATCCTCTCCGCCGATCCATGCACCGATCGTGCCGTCGCGCAACTCGCGGCCCAGTGCGCTCGCGACGGCAACCATGAAGATCAGGTGCAGCAGCGCGGGGTGGATCAGCGCCACGAGTTGCAGTTCGTAGCTGCTCTGCGGATTGAACAGAATGGTGCTCTGCGCGGCAACCGGCGGCCGGCGCACCTGGCCGGGCCCGGCGAGAGCGGCGGCCTGCTCGGTGCCGAGCGTTGCGGCATAGGCCTGCACGACCGCGCCAATCTCGCGCAGGGCTGCCCCCGAAGCGGTCGAATAACTGGCGTTGTAAAAGGTGGTGATGCTGCCGGTCGTCCCGCGCAGCACCGCGCGCTCGGTATCCGCCGGGATCAGCACGACTGCATAGGCGCGGTTGGAGCGTACGATCCGTTCGGCCGCCTGCATATCTGGCACCTGCGCCACGACACGCAGCCCCGGCGCCGCATCGAGCCGGCGGGTCAGTTCACGCGCGATGGCGGTGCCGTCCAGATCGACCACCGCAATCGGCAGGTCGCGCATCACGCCCGCGGAAAACTGGATCGCCACCACCGCCATCAGCAGCAATGGCACCCAGATCACCAGCGCACGGTCCCAGAAACTGGTGGCGAGGAAACGCATTTCCCGGCGAAGCGCGCTGCCGAAGGCGTTCCCCACCCTGTTATGCCGGCCAGTCGAACAGCACGGTCATGCCCGGCCGCAGCGCCACGAATGGCGCGATGGGCATAACGCGAACCTCAAAGCTCTTGATATCGAAGCCGCTCGATTGCCGCGTTGCCCGCCAGGTCGCAAAGTCGCCAGCCGGTGCCGTATAGATCACGCGGAAGCGCGCGCGCAGATTGCCAAGCGCGGGGATTGTGCCGCTCAGTTCTTTGCCGCGGGCGAGGCCGTGGAGCTGATCCTCGCGCACGTTCAGCGTCACCCATGGATGAGCGGTATCGGTGAGCGTGAACACCGGAAAACCCTGCGGCACCAGTTCACCGGGCTGGGCGAGCCGCTTACCGATTTCGCCATCCGCCGGCGCGATGACGCGGGTTTCGTCGGCCGCCGCCTGCACTTCCGCCACCGCGCCGCGCGCTTGTTGCACCTGGCCGCTCGCTGCCTTTTTGTCCTGCAGTCGCGCGCCGGCCAGCGCGAGATCATATTGCGCTCGTGCCGCCTTGGCCTGTTCGGCGGAGGCGACGGCATTGGTGCGGGCCTCGTCCGCTTTCTGACCGGCGAGCACACCCTGTTCATAGAGCTGCTGGGTGCGTGCATAGGTGGTCTGGGCGAGCTCGGCGGCGGCCTTTGCGCGGCGCCACTGTGCCTCCGCCGCGCGGATATCTTCTGGCCGCGCACCTTCGTCCGCCTTGCTTTCCACCGCCTGCGCCGCCACGAGCGCGCCGCCCGCTTGTTCGGACTTGGCGGCAACTTCGGGGCTGGCGATTGTGTAGAGCAATTGCCCTGCCTTCACCGGCTGGCCCTCCTCGACATGGAAGGCGGCGATCCGCCCGGTCACCTTGCTACTGATCCGAAGTGCGCGCGCATCGACCATGCCCTGAAGCTGATCGGGCGCGGGGCGGTAGCTGAGCCACAAACCAAGCGCGAGCAGTGCCGTCACGATAATCGCCGCGATGATCACCATCGGCCGACCGTGCGTGGTGGGCGCGGGCGGGGCAGCGGGTGCTGGCGCGTCGGATGGTGCGGGTGCGTCGGCGGGAATGGCGGCGGGCACGGGGGCCTCGACAGGCGGGGGCGCGTCGTCTTGCGTGGGTTCGGTCATGGGATCACCTTGTCGGCCCGCGAGAGATATTCCGGCATCCGGTCGACCTGCCCGCTCATGCTGAGTAGCCGGGCGAGCGCTTGCACATAGTCATTCGCCGCCTGTGCGCGCTGAATGCGGGCCCGGCCGCGCCCGAGTTGCGCGTCGACCACGTCGAGCGACGTCGCTTGTTGCTCGCGATAGGATAGGGTCTGGAGACGCACATTCTCGTCCGCCGAGACCAGCGCACTGTCGAGGAGCAGGAACCGTTTACGCGCCGCCTCCACGTCATTCCACGCCTTGGTCACGCCGATATCGAGCTGGGTGCGCGCCTCGCGCAGCCCGGCGTCGGCCTGCTCCACTGTCGCGCGCGCGGCCTCCACCTGCTGCTGCCGGCCCGCGCCGGAGATGAGCTTGTATTTCAAGCCGACGCCGATCGACCAATCGGGATCCGTGAGCAGTGAATTGCGTCGGTCGAAATTATATTGCCCAAAGCCGTAGATGGTCGGCCGGAGCTTTGATTGCTGGATCTTCACGCCGGCCTCCGCTTGGTCCTCCAGCGCCCGCAACCGGGCGAGCTGGGGATGTGTGTCCAGCGCGGCGGCCTTGAACGTGGCGAGCGGCGCGAGTGGCCGCGAATCGACCCCGAGCGGACTGATTGGGCGCACCCCCGCCGGCGCGCGCAGTATCCCGGCGAGCGCGGCATTGGCGGTGGCAAGATCGGAAATCGCCTGTGCATAGTCGCGCGCCGCGTCGTCGCGCGCGACCTCCGCCTGCAAGCGTTGCGCGCGACTGATGAAGCGTGCCTGTTCGAGCTTCACCGCGTCGGCAACGTGCCGCTCGAGGCCATCGAGCACATCGCGGCGGATGCCAAGCGCTCGTTCGGCAAGCTGTTGCCCGTAATAGGCCTGGACAAGCTGGACGAGCGCATCGTCGATCGCAATGTCCCGATCCGCCTTTGCCTGCGCGACCTGGGCGCGTGCGCCGGCCTGCGTGCCACTGATCTGCCCGCCGGCGTAGATTGGCAACGTGGCCGTGACGATCGGCCGTGTACTGGTGCGTTCCTGCCTGAACTTCAGCGGATCGGGGATGCCGAAGGCTTCCGCCACAGGTGCCAGCGAGCCGAGAGGCAGATAGAGCGTCTTTTGATATTCCAGCAGTTGCGCCTCGATATCGATATCGGGGCGGCCGAGCGTCCGGGTCGCTCCTTCCTGTGCTTCCTTGCTGCGTATGTTCGCGGCAGAAGCCTCGATCGCGTCGGATCGGTGGAGCAGCCGCTCTTGCGCAGCACCATAATCAAGCGGAAGCGGCAGCACGTCCTGCGTAAACGCCGGTGAGGCGAAAGCCACAATGCAGAGCATCGACCATGGCAAAAAACGCATCGGCAGTATCTCCAGCTACGCCGGCCGGATTGATGCCGATTTTTATCCGTGTAAAGAGTGATTTCGCATGTGGTACGCTCCGCACGACTGGTAGGAAGCTGAATGATCGGTTCATTCTGATGCGCGCCGAGGGCATTATCCCGGATTCAGTCCGTTCCTTCTCTTTTGAAAAATGGATTGGGGTGAAACTCGAATTGGATGAGAGGCGCATTTCTGAATGAAAATTGAAAGATAGACATCAGCTTCTCACGTTGTTCTGCCGCGTGCTTCTGGACAGCAATCGACCAGATCTTGCTTGTTTCGGGGGATGACATCGGCAAATTATCGATCGTCCGCTCCTGCCGAAAGCCGCCGTTCTTCGTGCGCTTTTGAATGGCGGGTAAGTCCTAAACCACGCCATTTCTTACGGATGTACGAAAAACAGGTGTTTTCCGACGCCCTCAGGCCTTAGACCCCATGACTGCCCGAGCCTCGGAGGCTCGAATCTGAGATGCTGATGATGGATTTTTCAGCAGCGGAGGCGAGTCATGACGGAGGCAGTGAAATACGTTGGTCTGGACGTGCATAAG
>NZ_JBDZDK010000059.1:0-10116 GCF_040049155.1 Sphingomonas silueang | reverse complement strand
CCCCCACCCGGCCACCCACAGCGTATCCTGAATGGGTGGCCGGGTGGGGGAGCGGGCCGGTACCGCCCTGATCCGGCGTTGCTGGATCAGACTCTAGGGACGCCGGAGGGACGCCGGGCGACCGGCGCAACGCGCGACGGCTGGCCTTCGGACCGCGAAGCGGCTAAGGCGCGGCGTTTCCATCATCACCGGGATTGCGCCAAGTGGGTTTTCGCTGCGGTATCGTCGGCCTGCCGAATGTCGGCAAGTCCACCCTGTTCAACGCGCTGACGCAGACGCAGGCGGCACAGGCGGCCAATTATCCGTTCTGCACGATCGAACCGAACGTCGGCAACGTCGCGGTGCCCGATCCCCGGCTCGACGCGCTGGCCGCGATCGCCGGATCGGCGCGGAAGATCGAGACGCAGCTCGCCTTCGTCGACATCGCGGGGCTGGTGCGCGGCGCGTCGAAGGGCGAGGGGCTGGGCAACCAGTTCCTCGGCAACATCCGCGAGGTCGATGCGATCGTCCATGTGCTGCGCTGTTTCGAGAATGACGACATCCAGCATGTCGACGACCGGGTCGATCCGATCGCCGACGCCGATACGGTCGAGACCGAGCTGATGCTCTCCGACCTCGAAAGCCTCGAGAAGCGCGTGCCCAACCTCGCCAAGAAGGGTGCGCAGGGCGACAAGGAGGCGAAGGTCGCCGCCGCGGTGCTCGGCCGCGCGCTCGACCTGCTGCGCGAGGGCAAGCCCGCCCGCCTGACCGAGATCAAGGACGAGGAGGAGCAGCGGCTGTTCGCACAGGCGCAACTGCTGACCGCGAAGCCCGTCCTCTACGTCTGCAACGTGAACGAGGAAGACGCCGCCGAGGGCAACGCGCTGTCGGCCAAGGTGTTCGCCAAGGCCAGGGCGGAGGGCGCCGAGGCGGTCGTCGTCTCGGCGGCGATCGAGGCGGACATCGCGACGATGGACCCCGCCGACCGCGCCGAGTTCCTGTCCGACCTCGGCCTCGCCGAAACCGGCCTCGCCCGCGTGATCCGCGCCGGTTACGCGCTGCTCCACCTGCTGACCTTCTTCACGGTCGGCCCCAAGGAAGCGCGCGCCTGGACCGTATCGGTCGGTGCCAAGGCCCCGCAGGCGGCGGGTGTGATCCACAGCGATTTCGAGCGCGGCTTCATCCGCGCCGAAACCATCGCCTATGCCGATTATGTCGCGCACAAGGGCGAGAGCGGCGCGCGCGACGCGGGCAAGCTGCGCGCGGAGGGCAAGGAATATGTCGTGCAGGACGGCGACGTGATGCTGTTCCGCTTCAACGTCTGACCGGCCACATCGCTGTCATCATCGGGGGTTAGCGTGCCGTACCCCCGCCCCCTTGCGCGAGAAACCGTCATGCGCCTTCCCGCCCTGTTCCTCGGCCTCGCCGCGCTTGCCGGTTGCGCCGCCACCCCGCCGGTCCGCCCCGCCGCCGCCGTCGCGGCGGAAGCGGGGCAGCCGGTCACGATCCTGATCGGCGTGGACGGGGCGCGGCCCGACTATCTCTCGCCCGCGCGCACGCCCAACCTCTCGCGGCTGGCGGCGGAGGGCGTGTCGGCGAGGATGCAGCCGTCGTTCCCGACCAAGACCTTCCCGAATTTCTGGACGCTGGCGACCGGCGTCCGGCCCGACCGCAGCGGCATCGTCGGCAACACGATGGAAGACGCGGCGCGCCCCGGCGAACGCTTCACCATGGAGAGCGAGGACCCGTTCTGGTGGAACGCGGCCAAGCCGATCTGGGTCGCCGCCGAGGAAGGCGGGGTGCGCAGCGCCACCATGTTCTGGCCGGGCAGCAGCGTCGGCTGGGGCGGCAGCGGCAGGGCCGATCACGGCGTCTATGCAGGGGAGAAGCGCCCGTCGGACTGGCAGGCGTTCGCCGCCGCGATCCCGGCGGAAAAGCGGGTCGACGCGGTGGTCGACTGGCTCCGTCGCCCCGCCGCCACCCGGCCGCAGTTCCTGACGCTGTATTTCGACGACGTCGATACCGCGGGCCATGCCAACGGCCCCGCCGCGCCGCAGACGCGCGCGGCGATGCAGCGGGTCGATGCCGCGATCGGACGGTTGCAGCGCGAGATCGCCGCGCTCGGCCTCACCGCCAACCTGATCGTCGTCGCCGACCACGGCATGGCCGCGACCGATCCGGCGCGCACCGTCGCGCTCGACCGCGTGGCGCCCGCGGGCAGCTACCGGGTGATCGAATCCGGGCCCTATGCCACGCTGCAACCGATGCCCGGACAGGAAGCCGCACTGGCGGCGGCGCTGACCACGCCGGTGCCGCACATGCAATGCTGGCCCAAGGCGCAAGTCCCGGCGCGGCTGCGCTACGGCACCAACCCGCGCGTGCCCGCGTGGCTGTGCCTCGCCGATATCGGCTGGCTGGTCCTGCCGACCGTGCCCGAGCGGGGTCGCCCCGGCGGTGCGCACGGCTATGACGATGCCGCCCCGGAGATGCAGGCGATGTTCGTCGCAGGCGGTCCGGCGTTCCGCGCTGCCGGGCGGCTGCCCGCGTTCCGCAACACCGCGATCCACCCGCTGCTGCGCCGCATCCTGAAGCTGCCCGCCGATCCCTCGCTCGACGGCGATGCGAGCGTGTTCGACGCGGCGCTGCGCTGAGCGGTTGCACGGGATCGGTTTCCCGGCGAAACGGACCCATGCGCTATTTCGAGGATATCGCGGTCGGCGAGACCGCCCGCTTCGGCCGCTATGCCGTCACCCGCGACGAGGTGCTCGACTTCGCGCGCCGCTATGACCCGCAGCCGTTCCACCTGTCCGACGACGCGGCGGCGCAGACCCATTTCGGGCGGCTGGCGGCGAGCGGCTGGCACAGCTGCGCCATGGCGATGGCGATGCTGGTCGAGCAGATGACCGCCGATCCGGTCGCCAGCCGGGGTGCGGCGGGGATCGACCGGTTGCGCTGGCGGCGACCGGTGTATCCGGGCGACACGCTGACCTGCGAAACCGAGATCCTCGACAAGCAGGTCGCACCCGGCCGCGACGATATCGGCCGGGTGCGCAGCGCGCTGACGGTGCGCAACCAGGCGGGCGAGGCGGTGCTCACGCTGGTCGCGCTGCTGCTGATCGCGACCCGCCCGCGCTGAGGTCAGTCGCCGCGACGTCCGCCGCGCGGGCCCCGCGCACCGTCCGGTCGGCCACCCTCGGGCCGGCCCCAGCCACCACGCCGGAGCGCGCCGGGGGACGCGCCCTCGGGCCGCTGCCAGCCGGGACGCCCGGTGCCCGGCGTCGCGCCTTCGGGCCGACGCCAGTTGCCGCGTCCCGCGCCGTCCGGGCGTTGCCAGTTGCCCCGGCCTGCCCCGTCGGGACGCTGCCAGTTGCCGCGCCCGGCATCGGGCGTTGCGCCGTCCGGACGTTGCCAGCCGGGGCGACCGCCGGGCAGCGGCGACTGGCTGCTGCCGCGCGGCACGTTCTGGAAGCCGGGGCGACGGTCGAAACCGGGGCGGCCATAGCTGCCGCGCGGACGATCCCAGCCGTCCCAGCGGGGCCGGTCGAACCGCTCGCCGCGCCATGCCCCGCGACGGCCGAGCCAGTAGTTGCGCTGGCGGTCGTTCCAGCGGAACGGGCGGCGATAGCGGTCATAGACGTAATAGCCGGTGCCCGGATAATAATAGTCGCCGTACCAGCCCCAATAGGGATCGCCGAACGCGCCGAAGCCGCCGCCGCCGAACCCCGGCCCGCCATAATATCCGTCGTAATAGCCGCCCGTGCCATAGCCGAGCGACACCCCGCCATAGCCATAGTCGCCATAGGTACAGGCCGAGACGCCCGCCCCTGCCGCGATCGTCAGCGCGATCATGCGTAGCCGGTGGATCATGCGAATGCTCCCGAACCGCGATCCGCCCGCAGGCGGCGCGTATGATGAATGGAAACGAAATCGAAGCCAGCGCGGTTCCGGTCCGGTCGGGACGGCGGAAGTTGGCGAAGGTTGCACGGCGTAGTGGCATGGCCGCGCTGAATAGGGCGTGAATACAGCGCGAAGGCGGGACGCACGCGCGCGGAAGCGGGCGGCGTGTCGCCACAGGGCAGGATCAGGAGGCGCGGACGTTGCATCGGTCGCACATCGCACGGCGTCGTGGGTGTAGGACGGTCGCAGCCCATTGCCCCGCGACGTGCCGCCTCATGCCAGGCGCGTCCGTGGTGTTCTCGATCGATGACCCCATCCGCTTCGTCACCCCGGACTGGTTCCGGGGTCCACCCAGCCGCACGCGCATCGATAGAGGCGCGAACCGCACCGATTGTCGAGCCGTGGACCCCGGAACCGGTCCGGGGTGACGGAACGGCTGGCAGAGTCGATCCGCCCCCGCGCTCAGTCGCCCGGAAACGCGGTCAGCGCCGACACGCGCAGCCCCTCGCGTCGCAGCGCGTCGGCGCCGCCCAGATCGGGCAGGTCGATCGCGAACGCCGCCTGTTCGACCACCGCCCCCGCCTTGCGCAGCAGCCGCACCGCCGCGCGCGCGGTGCC
The DNA here is from genome assembly GCF_040049155.1 of Sphingomonas silueang. Lineage (NCBI taxonomy): Bacteria > Pseudomonadati > Pseudomonadota > Alphaproteobacteria > Sphingomonadales > Sphingomonadaceae > Sphingomonas > Sphingomonas silueang. The sequence continues at coordinate 5,622 of NZ_JBDZDK010000059.1, read as the reverse complement.
GCCGGTGGCGATCAGGTCGTCGACCAGCAGCACCCGCGCGCCGGGCGTACAGGCATCGGCATGGATCGTGATCCGGTCGGTGCCATATTCCAGCGCATAATCTTCGGCGATAGTCGCGCCGGGCAGCTTCCCGTCCTTGCGCACCAGCAGCACACCCGCCCCGAGCGCCAGCGCCACGGCGGGCGCGAACACGAAGCCGCGCGCCTCGATCCCCGCGACCAGATCGACCGGGCCGTCGACCATCGCGACCATGCCGTCGACCGCAAGCCGCAGGCCCTGCGGGTCGAGGATCAGCGTGGTGATGTCGCGAAACCGGATGCCGGGCTTCGGAAAGTCCGGGATGGTGCGGATGCGCCGGGCGATGTCCTGCCCGGCGTCGATCGTGTCGATCAATGCTTCATGCCGCGCCAGATGTTGCGATAGGCACCGAAGGCGAGGCCGGTGAAGATCAGCAGGAACAGGATGGTCGCCACCCCCCAGGTGTGGCGCGTCTCCAGCTTCGGCTCGGCGGTCCAGGTCAGGAACGCGGCGACGTCCTTGGCCATCTGGTCGACGGTCGCACGGGTGCCGTCCTGATACTGCACCTGGTCGGTACCGGTCAGCGGCGGGGCCATGGCGAGGTTCAGCGTCGCGAACCACGGGTTGTAGTGCAGCCCCTGCGGCGTCTTGGCCTGCGGGAATTTCTCCAGCAGCTCGGCGGGCTGGCGGCGATAGCCGGTCAGCAGCGAATAGACGTAGTCGGGGCCGTCGTCGCGCGCCTTGGTCATCAGCGACAGGTCGGGCGGGACCGCATTGTTGTTGGCCGCGCGTGCCGCCACGTCGTTGGCGAACACCAGCGGGAAGCGGTCCGACGGCAGGTTCTTGCGCGTGGCGGGCTCGCCCGTCTCCGGGTTGATGCTCGGCTGTTCGATCTGCCATTCGGTGGCGATCGTCTTCACCTGCCCCTCGTCATAGCCGAGTTGCTGGAGATCGCGGAACGACACCAGCCGGATCGAATGGCAGGCCGAGCAGACTTCCTTGTAGACCTGGAACCCGCGCTGGAGCTGCTGCTTGTCGAAGGTGCCGAACAGGCCCGCCGATTGCAGCCCCGCCTCACGCGGCTTCTGGTGGAACTCATGCTCCGCCGATGCCTCGGGCGTGTCGTGGATCATGCCGCCGACGGTCGAGAAGATGCCGAGCAGCAGCGCGAACAGGAAGCCTGCGCCGACGACGAGGTTCAGGTTGCGGGCGAGGAAACGGGAAGCGAAGGAGAGCATCGGGTTTCCCTTACTCGGCCGCGGCCGGGGTAGCGTGACCATGGGCGGCGGTCTGCGCGGGCGAGGTGCCGCCTTCGCCCTTCAGCACCGCTTCGGTGATCGAATTGGGCAGCGGGCGCGGACGCTCCATCGCCGACACGATCGGCAGGATCACGAGGAAGTGCGCGAAATAATATCCCGCCGCGATCTGGCTGAAGAGCACCGTCGTCGGCGTCGCCTCCGCCCCGCCCAGATAGCCGAGCAGCAGCACGTCGAGCAGCAGCACGATCAGGAAGATGCGATAGGTCGGGCGGTAGTTGGCCGACTTGACCGGCGACTTGTCGAGCCACGGCAGGAAGAACAGCAGCAGGATCGAGCCGAACATCGCCAGCACGCCCCACAGCTTCGCCGGGAAGATGAAGTCGACGGTGAACGCCTTCAGGATCGCGTAGAACGGCAGGAAATACCATTCGGGCACGATGTGCGCGGGCGTCGAGAGCGGGTTGGCCGGGATGTAGTTGTCCGGATGCCCCAGCAGGTTCGGCGCGAAGAAGATCAGCGACGCGAACACGATCAGGAACACGCCCAGCCCGAAGCCGTCCTTGGCGGTGTAATAGGGGTGGAAGGGGACCGTGTCCTGCTCGCCCTTCACCTCGACGCCGGTCGGGTTGTTGGAACCCGGAATGTGCAGCGCCCAGATGTGGAGGATGATGACCCCCGCGATCACGAACGGCAGCAGATAGTGGAGCGAGAAGAAGCGGTTGAGCGCGGCATTGTCCGGCGCATAGCCGCCCAGCAGCCACACCCGCACCGTCTCGCCCACGCCGGGAATCGCCGAGAAGAAGCCGGTGATGACCTGCGCCCCCCAGTAGCTCATCTGCCCCCACGGCAGCACATAGCCCATGAACGCGGTGGCCATCATCAGCAGGAAGATGACGACGCCGAGCAGCCACACCATCTCGCGCGGGGCCTTGTACGACCCGTAATAGATGCCGCGCGCGATATGGGTGTAGACGACGATGAAGAACATCGACGCGCCGTTGGCATGGGCATAGCGCAGGAACCAGCCCGAGGGCACGTCGCGCATGATGCGTTCGACCGAATCGAACGCGACCGCGCCGTTCGCCGCATAATGCATCGCCAGCACGATGCCGGTGATGATCTGCACCGCCAGCGCCGCACCCGCGAGCACGCCGAAGTTCCAGAAATAGTTGAGGTTGCGCGGCACCGGATAGCCCGCGCCGATCGCGTTGTATGCGAGGCGCGGCAGCGGCAGGCGGCTGTCGATCCACTGCATGACCGGATTCTTCGGCGCGTAATGCTTGGCCCAGGGGAAGCTCATCGTCTCTCTCCTCAGCCGACCGTCACGACGGTGTCGGACGTGAAGGTGTATTCCGGCACGTGCAGGTTCTGCGGCGCGGGGCCGGAGCGGATGCGCCCGGCGGTGTCATAGGCGGAGCCGTGGCACGGGCAGAAATAGCCGCCGAACGGGCCCTTGTTCTCCCCCTCGCCCGCGCCCAGCGGCACGCAGCCCAGATGGGTGCAGACGCCCAGCGTGATGAGCCAGTTGTTCTTGCCGGTCTTGGTCCGCTCCTCCAGCGTCTGCGGATCGCGCAGATCGGACAGCGGTACCGCATTCGCCTCGGCGATTTCCTTCGGCGTCAGGTTGCGCACGAACAGCGGCTGCTTGCGGAAGGTCGCCTTGATCGCCTGTCCCGGCTCGATCGCCGACAGGTCGATCTCGGTCGTCGACAGCGCCAGCGTGTCCGCCGCGGGCGACATCTGGTTGATGAGCGGGAGCGCGATCACGCCCGCGCCGACCCCGGCGAAGGCCACCGCCCCGATCGAGAGATAGTCGCGCCGACGCGGATTCTCGGGCGAACCGTCCAGCGCGGCGGTGCCGCCTGCGGACATGGGTTGATCGTCGCCAGTCGCCATTCAACAGCCCTTGTCACCGGGCGCGCGGGAACGCGCCCTGAAGCCCCTCTCCGGCGCGCCCGCTTGCTCGGGTGGCGTCGCCGGACCGAGACGGTTTTCCGTCCAGTCTTGCCGACTGATAGACGGCGGGGGGCGGCTTTGCCAACCTTCTTTCTGAAGCCACGATTCGATCTGCGCACGCGGATGCCGCACCGGCCAGTGCCGGGCGAACAGCGCCCCGCGCTGTTCGGATCATGCCGGGGGCATGATCGACCCGACCCTCCCCCACCCGACCACCCCCAAGCGTATCCTGGTTGGGGGAGCGGGCCGGTGCCGCCAACGGAAGCGACGTTCAGATTGGCGCAAGCGGCGCTTTGGTCTATGCAGCGCGCCAACCTGCCCTCGCTTCAAAGGCACACCGGGAAAACCATGCGTCTTTTCGCCCTGTTGTTCGCGTTCCTCGCCTCGCTCGTCGCCCTGCCCGCGGGCGCGCAGATCATCGACGTGCCGGGCCGCGCGCCGCCGCCCGCCACCACCGACGCGCGCAACCTGTGGATCCTCGACCTGTCGAGCGGCGGGCGGGTGACGGTGTGGCTGCGCCCCGACGTCGCGCCCAAGATGGTGTCGCGGATCAAGACGCTGACCCGCGAGAAATTCTACGACGGCCTGACCTTCCACCGCGTGATCGAGGGGTTCATGGCGCAGGGCGGCGATCCGGCGGGCGACGGCACCGGCGGATCGAAGCTGCCCGACGTGGAGAAGGAGTTCAACTACCTGCCCCACGTCCGCGGCGCGGTGGCGGCGGCGCGCGCGGCGGACGAGAACAGCGCGAACAGCCAGTTCTACATCATGCTCGCCCCGCGCCTTGCGCTCGACAAGAAATATACGGTGTTCGGCCGGGTGATCGACGGCATGCAATATGTCGACACGATCGAGCGCGGCGAGCCGCCCGCGAACCCGACGCGCATCCTCCACGCATACATCGCGTCGGACAATCCCCCGCCGTACCGGGCCGAGGCGCCGGTCGCCCCGCTGCCCGCGAGCGTCGCGCCGCTGCCCGCGGGTCCGCGCCGCACCCCGGCGCCTGCCCGGAAGTGACCGTCGGCGACTGATGCACGTCGATCTGTTCGATTTCGAGCTGCCGAACGACCGGATCGCGCTGAGGCCCGCGACGCCGCGCGATTCGGCGCGGATGCTGGTGCTGGACGGCGCGGCGACGCTCGACCGGGTCGTTACCGACCTGCCCGCGTGCCTGCGTGCCGGCGACCTGCTGGTGTTCAACGACACCCGGGTCATCCCGGCGCAGCTCGACGGACGGCGTGGGCGTGCGACGATCGGCGCGACGCTGCACAAGCGCGAGGGGCTGCGGCGCTGGCGCGCGTTCGTGCGCAACGGACGGCGGCTGCGCGAGGGCGACACGATCGATTTCGGCGCGGGCGTCTCCGCCACCGCCGCCGACCGGGGCGAGGACGGCAGCTTCGTGTTCGACTTTCACGGGCAGGAGCCGGTCGAGCTGCTGCTGGAGCGCGCGGGCCGCATGCCGCTGCCGCCCTATATCGCGGCGAGGCGCGGCGGCGCGGATGCACGCGATGCCGAGGATTACCAGACGATGTTCGCGCGGGAAGCAGGCGCGGTCGCCGCGCCCACCGCCGCGCTGCACTTCACGCCCGCGCTGATGGCGGCGCTGACCGCCGCGGGGATCGGGCACGAGACGCTGACGCTGCACGTCGGCGCGGGCACCTTCCTGCCGGTCAAGGCCGAGGATACCGACGACCACCGGATGCACGCCGAATGGGGCCGGATCGACGCCGCCACCGCCGATCGGCTGAACGCGGTGCGCGCGAACGGCGGCCGGGTGATCGCGGTCGGCACCACCAGCCTGCGCCTGATCGAAAGCGCCTGCGACACGGACGGGCGGGTACAGCCGTTCGAGGGCGACACCTCGATCTTCATCACCCCCGGCTACCGCTTCCGCGGGATCGACGGGCTGGTGACCAACTTCCACCTGCCGCGCTCGACGCTGTTCATGCTGGTCTCGGCGCTGATGGGGCGGGAGCGGATGAAAGACGCTTACGCTTATGCCATTGAGAATGGCTATCGGTTCTACTCCTACGGGGACGCGTCGCTGCTGCTTCCGTAGAGTGGTTCTCATTACGTCGCGGTGGGTGACTGGTGGGAAGGCGTTCTAGGAAAAGCCGCCATAGACCCCTGCGGAAGACCGGTCAGGTGTACCTCGTTTGGCCGCTATTGGGCCGGTAGCGGACTAGCAGCTTCGAGAAATTAAGCGCGCCAAACTGCCGTGCGGCGAGCCCAGTTCCCTCGCTCGGGCGAATGTTTCGGCGCGGCGCTAGAGGCTGTTATGGACTTGTAAGCGGGGCTGATTCACCCGTTATTGAATGAGCATTTGCCGCAAGCCGTATCCCTCTGATGTCAGCGAGGAGGAATGGTCGCTGGTGGCGCCGTACCTGCT
>NZ_JBDZDK010000058.1:0-10817 GCF_040049155.1 Sphingomonas silueang | reverse complement strand
CAGGGTCGCCGGCGACTGGCCCGCCACCCGCTGGGACGAGCTGATGCCGTGGAACTGGGTGCCCCAGACAGATCAGCCAACAGCCCAAGCCGCATAAACTGCGGTCCTCACGCCACGCTTACGATTATTCAGGGGAGATCGCGGAAGCGGCGCTCGCCCACACAATCTCGAACAGGGTGGAGGCGGCCTATCGCCGGACCGACTTTCTCGACAAACGCCGGCTGCTCATGCGGGACTGGGCGGTGTTCTGCAAAAAGACAGCCCCTTCGCCGGCGAATAGCCGGGAAGAAGAGGTCGACGCCTGAGCCTGCACTATGATGAGGAAAGCAGTTGTAGGGTAGGAAGTACGCCAAGTACAACTAGGGTTAGCGCGGCCGGTGTCGGTTCTCGATCGACCCGCTCCTCACCGATTGCGCTAAGCCTGTAGCGGACGCAGTCAACTGCCTTCAACGGCCAACTCATGCTGTGGAGCGCTGGCAGCAGCCTCGATCAAGTAAGCGGAACGGCCATTTGCGACCAAAGCCAGTCGTTCAGATCAGTTGCCGCGAACGTCTCCCATTGACCGAAGCTGCCGATGAATCGCTCGGATGCAGACCGTCAGCAAGGCGCCTCAGTAGCGGTCGTAGAGCGCAGCGCGAGATGCTCCGGCGACCAGACGTTCGCTCAGGTGCGGCTCGAACGATGGCTGGGACACTAACCGGCCTATTCGTCTGGCCACTACTCGTGCTATTCATTCCGCCCTACAGCTTACAGAAGGGCGGCTCGCGCCTTCCCGCTTAGCCCTATTTGGAGGGCGGGAGATCAGCCTCTTCTCGGATCTTCGCCAACAGCGTGCTCGCTTGCCCGAGAAGCGATGCAACCGCAGCTTCCCGGCCCTGCAGCTCCTCCAGGGCGTCGAGCAAGCGCATTAGTCGCCCCTTCTGAACGAGCGCGACCGGGTACTCAGCATTATTCAGCGCCCGAATGATCGCTGCCGCTTCGCCGCCGGGATCGTTGAGCCCCGCGTTCATCAGTCGCTCGGCAATGATCTTCTCTGCAATACCGTCGCCGGTTTCGCTCTCGTCGATACGCGGCTTCTCACCCTTCAACACGATAGTCACTCTCCGATGCCTACACGAGCGTGCAGATAGCATTGATGCCGCCATTGTCGGAAGCTGCGTGTCCGGGCGAAAAGATGGTGCGCCGGAGACCGCCGGCAACTTAGGTTAGTGCCATACTTCGAGATCGGAAGCGCTGGGCGGCCCGTCTCGACCGAGGATAGGCCGCCTCCGATTCCGGGCGGCTAAGCGCCCTATAAGCGGTAATGTAACTGCGCCAACATTTACGCCAAAGGCCGCCATGGGTTGAAAAACCGCTTTTGAGCCGCGTCGCAATTCACGCGAGTAATTGCTCTGCATTAGCCACTTACGCGCCATCGAACTCAATGTTGCGCAGCGCGACGGTCCAGTCGGCGCGGCGCCGCTCCATCGCCAGCTGGTTGTCCGCCGACTTTATGAAGCGCGCGGCGAAGTCGCGTACGGCCTCGTTCTCGTCGGCTTCCCACTCGGCGACGAGGGCCTTGCGCGCCTCCTGCGCCTCAACGGAGCCGTATTCGCCAACGAGCACGCCGCTCGAGTCGATGACGATGTCGACGATGTTCAGCAGCTCGTCGTCCACGGGCAGGAAAACGACGATCGCGCGCAGCAGCGGATGCAGGAACTTCTCGCCCTCGTAGGCCCTCAGCACCGAGAGCACGAAGTCGATGCCCTCGCGCCCCTGTTCGAGCTGGCCGTAGAGCAGCGGATAGAGCGGGTGCTCCAAGTTGGGGAAAAGCTCAGAGATCAGCCGACCGCCGTGGAACTGGGAGAAGGCTGGATTGGCGTCGAACCACGCCCGCGCCGCCGCCACGATCTCACCCGGAGCGGCCGCGAGCGGCGCGCGCAGGTAGTGGAAGCCGTGCGGCAGGTCCTCGTATAAGTTGTCCCCGTTCTTGCTGTCGTGCTGGAAGCGCCGGCCGATCAGGTCGATGACGGCTTGGACGTGCTCCGCTGCGATGACGGCGAGCATCGCCTCGCCGTCGCTCCCCAGCCGCGGCACGTCTGTCATCAGCGCGAGCAGCGGGTCGACCTGATCGGCGGAGAGTCCCTTCAGCAGCGCGACCTGGTCCCAATTGAACATGCCGCCGGTCCAGTTGAACACGCCGCGCGACGCCAGCGACCGCGCGGCCGGCAGGTAGATCTCGTCGAACAGCCCCTGCGGACGCTTCGCCGACTGCCGGGCGGCGGCGATGGCGGCGTTGTGCAGGATTGCGTCGTCTGCCACTGCCAGCCCCTTAGCGGTGATGGTGGCCAGCAGGTCGAACCGGAACGCCTCGGCGAACTGCAGGTAGTAGGCGATTGAGGACAGGTGCCGGTCCTCGCCGATCCAACCCTCGAGCAGGCGGTCTATGTCCGGGCCGCGGCCAGCTTCCCAGAGTCCATGGAGCATGCCTGGCAGCCATGCCGCGAGGCGGTCGCTGAGCCGGGGCAACCAAGACAGCAGGATGTCGGGCTGAGCCGTCGCGAGCCGCTTGATAAAATCCTGGAGTCCAATGAACGTCGCCCCATCGCTGCTGCGCGTCTCGACGAAGCGCTCGAGCCGCACGAGCCACTCGTCCGACGTGTCGGCCGTGACTTCCGCGATCAGCGCTTCGATGCCGGCGGACTGCTCTTCCTTCCTCGCCTCGTAGTCGAAGCCCGGCTTGGCCCACATGCTCGCGGTCACGCTGTCGTAGCCGACGAGCAGTCGGTAGCGGGCCAGTTCGGGATCGGCGTCTAGCGCGGCACGGACTTCGGCGAACGCCTCGAGCAGCCGCCCCTGCGCTGACGCCAGCACGGCGTTACCGGCCATGGCGGGCGGCAGCGCGTGGTAGGCGTAGTATCGCTGGTGGACGGCTACCTCAAGATGCCGCCTTGCCTCGAGCCCTAGGCCGGGGATCACGCCGGCGAAGAACCCCATAACTTGAGCGAGGTCGTCCATGATGACTTCGCCGAGCTGATCAGTGTAGCCGGCGTTGTTCGGCGTGCTGCCCGCGGCGAGCATGGCGTGCCGCACATTTTCCTTCGTCCCGTGGTCGGCGAGGAGCCCGTGCAGGCGCTCGAGCTGTCCCAGCGCATCGCGGCGGATTTGCTTCAGCTCGTCGGTGACGACGACCGATCCGTTGTGAAGCAGCATCGCGTCGGCCTTCCAGCTGGTGCCGGTCACCGTGCTAGAGAGGGTCTCCTTCAGCATGATGGTGGCGGTAGCGGCGGCGTCGACCAGGGAGGCATCCTCCATCCCCGCGATCCTGTCGACGATCAGCCGCTGGATTCCCGGCCCGACCTTCTTCCAGGCATGGAGGTCATACTGGGCGAACCGCCGGGCGAGATCGTCGATCGGCTTGCGCTCGTCGTCCGTGACGGCGGAGCGGCGCATGGCGATCACGGCTTCGAACATCCGCTCCGGCGCCGCGTAGATCAGATAGCCACTTTCCAAGATCCGGCAGATCTTGACGATTACCGCGTGGGACTTGGTGCCGGGATATTCGCGGTTGAAGTATCTGAGTGGCACCTCGGGCATCCCGGGCGCGCGCATCGCCGCGTCGGACATCGTGTCGATGATGTCGGGCGCGGCGGCGATGTAGTCATCGAAGTGGGGCAGCACGAAGTTCGAGTAGCGCTCGACCGTCTCCTCGAGGCTGTTGCGGTCGTCGCAGCCGCGGATCGTTGCGAGGGCGTCGCCGTCGAACATCTCCTTGCCGTCGCGCAGTCGGGCATAGTCGCTGGCGATCTTGTCGAAGGCGTAGCCCGCTGGCTGGAGGTGTTCCTGCATCACCTTGCGCAGCCGCTTGCGCATCGCCTCGATCTTCGCGGCGCCGAACCCAACGTCGGTCATCGGCTTGTAAATGGTGTCGTGCGCCATCTCGGCCCAGGCGTGGTCGAGGATCGTCTGGATTTGGATCTCGCAGCGCAGTCCGGCGAACCGGCGGTATTCGGGGAGCGCGCAGCGCGGTTCGCTCAGCGTCACCACCCAGTTCTCCGATATGAAGAACTCGGCACCCTCCTCCTTGCTCTCGGGGTAGTGCATCTTGGAGCGATCGTAATCGACTTCGAAGTTGGCGCGCAGGATGCCGCTGTTCCGGAACCGCTCGACGTCGCCGTTGGTGTAGAGGATCACGCGGCAGCCCGCGACGTCCTTGGCGACGTCGCCGATCGGCGTGTCGGCCTTCGCCCCGGCCTTTGCGAGCTTCGCCTCGAGCGAAGCCGACTCCTTCGCGCGCCACTGGATGTTCTGCAGGCGAAGGTCGCGTTGCTCGGCGATCGCCGCCTCGAGGATGTCCGCCACCGCCTCGGCGAAGTCGGCGTATAGCGCCATCCCACCGGTCTGATATTCGTCGAAGGTCATTCCGCGCTCCCGGTCCGCATTCAGATCGGCAAACCGAGGCATATCGAATGTCCGTTTCAGACAAAGGCTCGTCTAGAACCTGCCGTTCGGCAAACGGCCTAACTTCTGTCGCTACGGGGTGTCGTTCAGACTAACCATGAACATCAGCTTCTGACAAGAGTTGGACATTAAGGAGGTGACGTTATGCGACCCTGACCTGAGCGGCGGGATTGACGTAGTAGATTTTGCTTGACGAGAGAGCTGGTGCAACCGCCCAGCTCGCACGTCGATTGGTATGCGGAGTCTTCGCTGATACCTGCGGCTTCCGTCGGGCGCCGATCCCGATATGCCGAGACAGCGCAAATTGCGCGCCTGGAGGGGGCGAATGGACGTGGAATTCCTGGAGGCGCAGGCGGTGCGGCGAAAGCTGCGGCGCCTCATGGACGAGCATGACCAATTTCACTGGGCCGTTGCCTGGGGATCACATGCCGATATGACCGAGCGACTTCTCGCCAATCGCGCCAAGTTCCGCAACGTCACCTTCGGGGTAGCGTTCAGCCAGACCGACCCCGATCTCGTTGCAGCGCTGGTCGGCGTGCCGCACAGCTATGTCGCGACCAGATTCGCCGACGGGACCTATCATCCCAAGGTCTATGGCTTCCGCAGCGGCAGGCGCGTCGCGGCGATTATCGGCAGCGCCAATTTCACCGGTGGCGGCCTCGGCAAAAACCTCGAAGCGGCAGTTGCGCTCACCGGCACGATCGACGATCCGGCGCTGGCCGACATCATCGCGTTCGCACGGACCAGCGCCGGGTATGGGCGGCGAGTGACGCAGCCCTACGCAGATGCCTATCGCGCCAGTTGCGTTCGCGCCGCGAGGCTGCCCAAGGCGCCGCGCGATCCCGTACCAGAGGAACGCGTTGCGGCGGCCGGCGCCATCACGGCGATGGACTGGGATGAATATGCGCGGCGGGTCCGGGCCTCCCGTCATCATGACGTTGACCGGAGCTTGGAGCTGATAGCCGTGGCCCGACGCTGGTTCGCGACGGAGGCTTCGTTCGCGCGCTTCTTGGCCCCACAACGCAAGGCGGTAGCCGGCATCCTAGGCGAGTATCAGAAGGTCGGACCCGATCTCGACCGCGAATGGGGCTGGTTCGGATCGATGCGCGGCGCGGGCGACTTCGCGAACCGGATCGAGCAGAACGACCGTTTTCTGGCCAGGGCGCTCGACGGCATCCCCTTGGCCGGCGACGTGACGCAGGGCCAGTATGACCGCTTCTGCCGGCTGTTCCGGGAGGCATTCACGGGCTCGTCGCGCACTGGCGGCGTGCCGACCGCGACGCGGCTGCTCGCGATGAAACGGCCGGACACCTTTCTGTGCGTCTGCAAACCCAACATCGTCCAGGCGGCCAAAGCGCTGGGCTTCGCCCGCACCACGCTCGACCTAGACAATTACTGGGAGCGCGTAATTGAGCCGATCCGATTGTCGGACTGGTACAACGTTGACAAACCGGACGCGGGCGATGGGGAGCTGTGGGAGGCTCGCGCAGCCATGCTCGACACGTTGTTCTACCGTCCATGATCGCGTGACGCGAAGCGTTCAGTGGGCGTCCGTTGTGTCCAGTTGCCGCGGCGTGTTCCCGAGCGCCCGGCTGGTGTAGATCGTGAAGCTGACCACCAGCAGGATGACCCCGCAGAACACTTCGCACAGACTCAGCGCCTTAAGCGTAATGTCGGCCGGCAGATAGCCGCCGCCGCCGCTCGTCGTCACAACATTGCCACTGTACCAGACGAGATCGGTGAGCCTGCCTGGCGGCTTGGGAAGCTCCGTTGGCAGCCATGCCGACGCCGGGAGGAGCGCGTAGATCAGCGCGAAGTTCGAAACCAGCTCCACGTAGCTGCGCATGGCGAGGCGGACACGCTCGCCCCATCCGAGATCGCTCGACGAGTCCGGACTCTCCAGTTTGTCGAACGCGTCGCGGAGAAATGCCCAGGAGACCTCGAAGAACCGGGCGAGCAGCAGATATTGCAGGACGGCGGCCCACCAGACGTAATGGTCGGGCTGGATGCGCGCCAGATCGTTGCCGGAGAGCAGCGTCGCCAGCGCCAGGGTGGCGAGCGACAGCAGGAAGTAGAGCCAGTTGAGCCGGCGAATGACCGCGGCGCGGCGCTTTCTGTCCGACCGCGGCTTCAGGATATTGGCCAATGCCCAGGTCGGCGACAGTAGCCAGAACGGTTGCCGCGCCGTTTCGCGAAGCCGCGACCGCCAAGTATCCGACTCGTCGTCCGTCGCAGCGGCGATTCCCTCCCTGTCTGGATCGCTTCCTTCCATGCGCCGACTATTCATCAGTTCCGCGACCGATCCAAGCCGGCGTTTCTGCCAACCAGGTGCGGCGGCGTTCTGCGAGCGCTATGCGCGTTTCGCGGTCGCTTCGAGCGTCGTCCAGACCTCGGGAAAGAGGGACCGGCACCGGGCAAATTCGTCCTGGCGGCAATTCGCGATGAACGAATGCATCGGCCACAGCCGGTGTTCGCCGTCCAGCTTGGCCAACATGAATTCTACGATTGAGCTGACGCCCATGATCTGGACGGCGGCCTCGAATGCTTCAACCGAGCAGATCTGATAGGGATAGTCCGTCAGCAGAGCCGGATCGAGGCCGCGCTGCGCGAAGCCCGCCGCGACCTGCGGATCGAGGATCGCCGCGATATGCTGCCCGAACGCGTTCCATTCATCCAAGGTCAGAAGCATCGGAAAGACCGGTCGTGCTCCCGGTTGCCAGTGAGGATAGCGACCCTCCAGCGCATCGCGCAGCGCGGCGTACATCTGCACGATACTGGAGGCGAGCCGCGCCAGTTCCTCGGTCAGCGCATCGCGCGACGTCAGGTCGATTTTGCCCGCGAGCTTCATGCGCGCGACCTTGCACTCGATGAAGAGCGTTCCGCTGTCGTCGTCGACAATCCAGTCCACGCTGTCGCGCGCGCGACCGGCCGGGCCATAGCGCTGCTCCGGCAACAGGGTCATGCGACCATTATGGTCGGCGGCGGTCACGACGTCGCCGACATAGGCCTGGAATGACGCGCCCATGGCGTTGCCGAACTCCGGCACCGGAACGATGTCGAAGTAAATTCCGTCGAGCAGGCGCCGCAGCAGCAACGGCGTCAGCGGCGCCGCCAGGCGGCCGTCGGGGGTGCGGACGAGCGGGTGGAGGCGGAGCGGATTGAACGCATAGGCCCAGTTCACGTCGAAGCTCGCCCGCGCTCGGACGGTCGCGCCGAGCGTCGACAAGTCCGCCGAGAAGCGCTGGAGGAAGCGGTCGACGGTCTCGGGTGCGACGTCGTTGATCTGGTTGGCGATCGGGAGCGCGTGGTACATCGAGTCCTGGAACGCTCCGCTCAGCGCCAGTCCGATCTGGTACATTTCCGTGATGCTCATCCCGAACTCGCGCTCGATGAGCGGGCGTACTTCCGGATGATCGTAGAGCTTGTAGTGGCGCGCGACGTTTTCGTGATCGACCCGCGCCTGCCAGGGCCATTGCCGATGGGATATCCGGCTGAGTTCATACATGACCTCGGCCGCGTCGACTCTTCCACGATAGGCGGCCCCCTCAAGACGCCTCACTTCATTGATCAGCGCCGACACCGCGTTCCAGTCGTCGATCGTCCGGTCGCCTCGCAATGGGCAGTTGGCGACTATCTCCCGCGCGAGGGTCTCAAACTCCCATTCGAGCAAACCCAGCGCCGTACCAGATCGATAGGCCGCGAGCGGGTGGCGGAATGCCGGCGGCAGGGGCCTGTCGAACTGGAGGAACTGAATGAATGCCCACACCGCTTCCAGCGCCGGAAGCGCGTCGATCCGTCGCAGTCTGTTGCGGAACGGCTTGTACTCAGTAAACATTGGCATTGGCTAAACAGTGCGGAAAACTCTCTCAAGGCAGCATTTCGGCATTGTCGTACAGGAACGCCGCATTGCGCGGTGTCGCGCCGACGGCTGCGCATCCACACCCCATCTCCTTGTCGAGGATAGCGCATCGCGCGTCGGCATTTCGCGTGACGCTGGAGGCATATCCAGTACGCAGACAGTTTGACATGGACGTTTTTGCCCCTGGCGTTGGGGGTTGAGGGACCAGCCTGTCAGAGCCTCATCTCTTCTCGATAAGATGCACCTCGACAGTGAAACCCATCAGCTCGATCCTGCTGGCGGCGGCGCGGAGGCTTACCTTGCTGAAGAAGGGCAACCCCAGTTTCTTCGACCGTTGATAGCGATGGCGCATGATCCCGTAGACGACCTTGTAGTCGGCGGGGACCGGCTTCGACCGTCCGTCGGGAAGAAGCAGTTCGAAGCCTGATTTCTTCGCCTTCTTCTGCCGCTTGATTGCCGAATCCCGCATGGCCTTGCGGAAGGTCTCGTCGCGCACGAACGACTCCGCGGCGACCACGCCCTGGCTCCACAGATGGCTGATCGGCGCGGACCCGTGACCATCCTTGAGATGGATGAAGCGCTTGTCGCGCGACAAAAAATCGCACGGCTCGAGATTGGCGCCGGGGGCGCCTGCGGGCGACGCCTTGACCTTGTCGAGGTTGAGGAGGTCGGGGTCCTTGTCGAGTTCCGCGATCAATTCCTGCTCGTTGAGCGCCTTCGTGCTGGCAACGACGGGCGCGGCCGACAGCAATTTCTGGAAATCGGCTTCGACGCTCGCGAAGAACTTGTCCTCAATGCAATACCAGTCGCCCGCGAACAGGACGTAGGTCTTGCTCTTGTGGGCGGTTTCGAAGACGAAACAGTCGTAAAGCCGCTCGCGGCGCTGCTTGTTGCCCTGCCCGTCGATGACGACGCGGATTTCCTGGCTGGACTTGATGTCGGCCATGTCCTTCAGCTCGGCGGGCTTGCCGGCCTTGAGTTCGGCTATGTAATCCTCGATCGTCAGTTCGCCGTAGCCAGTTTTCGCTCCCGGCCGGAAACCGGGGCCGAAATAGCCGATTTCGTGTGTGGCCTCGGGGTCGATGATCTCGGGGATGGTCAGATGCAGGTCCGACGGCTGACCCGCCAGCAGGCGCTGAACTTCCGCGAAGACGAGCGCGTCCAGCGCGAGCACCAGATCGGTCTCCCGCACCGGGCTGATCTGGTCGATGAACGCATAGTCCTTTTTGTAGTCGTTCGCTTCGAACAGCTTGAGCGCCGCTGCGCACTTGGCCGCGACCGCATCGGCCGAAATCTTCGCGGTCAAGGTCAGCGCATCCTTGCCCGACAGGGAGCTTGCGAAATTGGTGTCGGTCGGCACCCCGCCGGCGAGCCGAAGGAGATCGTGCTCGGTGTCGATGCCGAAATCTCCGAGATCGGACTTGCGGCTCGCCTGGACGCGCTTCTGGAACGACGTCGCCTCAAGGGTCGCGACATCGAGATTCTTGAGGTTGGCGCGGACGATCGAATTCAGGGCGACCTTGAGCCCGAAGTTGCGTTCGAATGCGTCAGCGTGGATCGCCAGATGGCCGCCCCCGAAGGTCAGCGCGAAGGTGCGGGCGCCGCCTCCGGTTGACGCGATGTCGAGAAACAGGATGGCGGCGCAGCTCTTGTTGCGGAGCCGGAGTTCGCCGTCCGCGGTGAACTGGTTGAGCAGCTCGAGCCAGGGCGGCGTGTTGTCGTCAGACTGGTCGTAGAATAGACGCCCCGTTTTGGTGGCGTGTTCCTGAAGCTCGCGATTGGCGCGTACGGCGTCGTCGACGGTGCGGTCCTTTCTCAGCAGCCGAAGCGAAATTGTCCGCGTCGCGATCGTAGCGGCGGTCTTTTGCTGGCGCACGGCTTTTGCCATCGACTCTCCTGGCGCAGTTTCGCGCATTGCGATGGTAGCGATCGTTACGCCTCCGTCCAATGCTCGTGTCGACGTTCATCCATAATGGTCGATTTTGACGCTCAAGGCGCCAGAGAGGATCGCAGAAATGCATCCGCTCTCGCCCTGCCTGATCGCGAAAGCCAAGGAAGCGGTCGGCAAAGCCGCGCCCGACAAGGGTATGCGACAGGGACATCAGCCGCGGGGGGCGGAGTCGGAGCGACGGCGCTTCGCTTCGCCAGTCGCCCGAGGTGATCCCACTGGTAGTGGCGACGTATGTCGGCTGCCCGCTCTCGTTGCGGAACGTAAAAGACCTGTTGTTTAAGCGCGGCATCGACATTGCCCACGAGACCGTAAGGATGAACGAACGTCCGTTTCCGGGTGCCGCTCAGGTTGCGCTGAATGTCCGGGTTTGTGGGTCTTAGCGGCTCGACCTGCAAACGAAGCTAATGTCTGCTTCGCGCGATCTGATGTTCGAAAGCTGCCTGACTGTGGATCGGCGTGGAAAAGGGACCCCGGTAGCGGGGTGATCGGCGTCGAAAAAGGACCCCTCATCCCGGTGGTCTAGGCTGTTCGCTTGGCGGTGTGTCAGGCGGCGAGATCGGGATGCTG
>NZ_JBDZDK010000057.1:0-11147 GCF_040049155.1 Sphingomonas silueang | reverse complement strand
TCGATCAGGCGTCCGCGGCACACCCGCCAAGGTCAATGCGAACGCTGGTCTTGCGGCCAGCGAAGGGGTAAACTCGGGCAGTATCTCGGATGGCAGTCATGAGAGCGTATATCTGTGCCCGTTTTATGTGACGCCCCCATCATGCGCTCTCCTGTGCGGCCCCACCCACTCAGGCATACGCGGCTCTCTAGCGGACCCCTTGAGCTTTTCTGCGCCGTCGACGGGGCCAGCGCATGAAGAGCAGGATTGCCCCGGCGACGGCGAACACGAGTCCCCCCGCTGCGAAGGCGTTGAGCCACGGCGTGTTGAACCGTTCGTGCTCGGTCCAATCCATGATGTGGAGTCCCCAGAAGAAGTCGTAGAGCCGCCACGTGCCGGTTCGCACCGATGTCAGCCGGCCAGTCTCCGCCGCGACGTAGATGCGGGTTCCGTCGGTGTCGGGGAAGGAAGCACGCCAGGCGGGGAGGGCACCGCGGTACTCGGTGCTGAGGCGCTCGATCCGCTCGACGACGGGCGCCGAACCAGTTTCGCCGCGATACGCCTGCCTTGCGATCAGCGCTGCGGCCGGGCCGTCGACCGGGGGCAGCGGCTTTGCGGTGCGGGCGTCCAGCAAACGCACCTTGCCGTCGCCGAGCTGGGCTTCGACGATCGGCCGCCCCAGCAGCATCCGGTGCTGGAGCTGACGCACCGGCGCTCCGGCCGATGCGAGAAGGGCAGGGACGGGCGCGAAATCCTGAGTGGCGATCAGGGCCGGTTCGACGTTCCGGTCGATCCGGTGATCGCCATGCACGGTGTCGATCGGCAGCAGGCTCATGACGAGCCCGCTGGTGAACCAGACGATCGCCTGCGCCCCGATCAGGAGCGCAAGCCAGCGGTGAACCTTGCTTGCCCCGACATGGAGGCGGAGCCGCGGGCTCAGAACCAGGTCCTCACGCCCGCGACGAAGCTGAAGCCGCCCGTATTGTCACCGCGTGCGCGGGTGAAGCGCGCGGTGTCGCCGAACTGCCGCTCCCACGACACGCCGATGTAGGGCGCGAACTCGCGCCGGCCCTCGTAGCGAAGCCGAAGCCCGGCCTCGAGGTCCGTGAGCCCGGAGCCGGTGCCGGTTTCGGGCACGTCCTGCGCGGAGAAATTGGCCTCCACCCTAGGCTGGAGCACGAACCAGTTGGTGATGCGCTGGTCGTAATAGCCCTCCGCACGGCCAAGCACGTCGCCCTTGTCGGAGAGGAACAATGCGCCCTCCACCTCGAACCAACCGGGGGCCAGCCCCTCGATCCCTACCGTCGCGTAGGTGCGCGAGGGGTTGGGCTTGAAGTCGTAGCGAACGCCCGCCTGAAGGTTCCAGTATGGATCGAGCGCGCGGCTGTAGAGCGCCTGCACCTCGGCCTGTTCGAGCGGCTTGCCGAACGTGCCTTCGCCCTCGCTCTTTAGCGTAAAGCGATTGATGTCGCCCCCGATCCAGGCCTCGCCATCCCAGCGATAGCCGTCGCCACCCTTGCGAGCCTGATATTCGGCGAGATTGAAGAGGATCTGATAGACGGTCATTCCGCCATGCTCGCGGCGTAGATCGTTCTCGCGCGAGCTGGCCATGGCGTCCGCGCCCCAGAAACGATCGGCGAGGTGGTCCCCGGCTGCAGCGGGAGCGGGCTTGTTGCCGGGGGGAAGGTCGGTTCCGACCTTGGCAGCGGGCTGATCGCCGGGCATCGCCATGCCCGGCATCGTGCTCATGTCGTGGCCGGCATGCGGGTCCTGCCCCGCACCTGTCGATGCTGCCATGCCCGGCATAGCAGACATATCGTGCCCGGCGTGCGGGTTCTGGGTGGGCGCAGCCTGCTGCTGACCGCTCATATCCATTCCCTGCATCCCGCTCATGTCATGCCCGGCATGAGGGTCGGCAGCCTGCGTCTTCGCCGGTTGCGCGCGCCGCGGCGCGGTGCGTCGGACGGGAGCCTTACGCTTAGTCGCGGACTTGGCCGCGGCTTTCGCCTTCGGCTTGGCGGCCGGCTTTGCCGGCATCGTCATGCCCGGCATGTTGTGCATGGAATGGTCCATGGTCTGCCCGAATGCGGGTGTCGCAAGGCCGAGCGGCGCCATACCGGCGAGGAGGAGCGACCGGATCACGCCGCGGCCTCCCCGGCCTTGCGGACCTGGACAACGCGCATCATGCCCGCGTGCATGTGGTAGAGCATGTGGCAGTGGAAGGCCCAGTCGCCTTCCTCGCCGGTCACGTCCCAGCTCACCGTGCCTCCCGGCTGCACCAGCACCGTATGCTTTCGGGGGGCATAGGCGCCCTTGCCGGTCACCAGGTCGAAGAAGTGGCCGTGGATGTGGATCGGATGTCCCATCATCGTGTCGTTGATGAGCGTCACCCGTACCCGCTCGCCGTGAAGCAGCGTGATCGGGTCGGGGTTCTCCGACAGCTTCTCGCCGTCGAAGCCCCACATATAGCGCTCCATGTTGCCGGTGAGGTGGAGCTTGATCTCCCGCTCCGGTGCGCGTGTGTCCGGGTTGCGGTCGAGCGCCATCAGGTCGCGATAGGTGAGAACGCGATGCCCGACATTCTCCAGCCCCTGCCCGGGATCGCCGGTCCGATCGACCGGCATCGGCGAGATGGTCTGCACGCCCGGTCCCTTTTTAACCTCGGGGGCATTGCTGAAATCGCGCATGGAATGGCTCATGCCGCCCATGTCCATCCCGCCCATCTGATCGCCGTTCATCGCCGGCATCGTGCCGGAGCCATGGTCCATACCGGCCATGGCGCCGCCCTGAGCCTGGCCGTGGTCCATGCCTGCCATGCCGCCTGCCGCGGTGCCGGCCGCGCCGTGGTTCATTTGGGAATGATCCATACCCGCCATCGCGCCGGTGCCCGCGCCATGCCCCATCGCAGCATGGTCCATGCCGGACATCGAACCCGCAGCGCCGCCCATGGCGCCATGATTCATGCCGCCGTGGTCCATCGTGCCATGATCCATGCCGCCCATGCCCATGTCCTTCATGGTCGCGAGCGGGCGCTTGCGGAGCGGGGGCACCTCGGCCGCCATGCCCTCGCGCGGAGCGAGCGTCGCGCGGGCCATGCCGGAGCGATCGATGCTCTCACCGACCAGCGTATAGGCGCGCAGGTCGGGCGGGGTGACGATCGCGTCATAGGTCTCGGCCGGGCCGAACTGGAACTCGTCGATCTCGACCGGGCGCACGTTCAAGCCGTCGGCCGCGACGATCGTCATCGGCAGGCCCGGAATGCGGACGTTGAAGGTGGTCATCGACGAGGCGTTGATGAAGCGCAGCCGCACCCGCTCGCCGGGGCGGAATAGCGCGGTCCAATTGTCCTTGGGGCCGTAGCCGTTGACCAGGTAGGTGTAGACCGAGCCCGTGACGTCGGCGACGTCGGCGGGGTCCATCCGCATCTTGCCCCACTCCAACCGCTCTTTCAGCGACTGATCCTTGCCGGCGAGAAGCCCGGCCAGGGTCTGGCGCTGGCGGTTGAAGTAGCCCGACTCCTTCTTCAACCGATCGAAGAGGTAGTGCGGGTGGTGGAAGCTGTGGTCGGACAGCACGATCACGTGCTCCCGGTCGAACTTCACCGGATCGGGGTTCTTCGGGTCGATCAGGATCGGGCCGTAATGCCCCTCCTGCTCCTGAAGCCCCGAATGGCTATGGTACCAGTAGGTGCCGCTCTGGATGATCGGGAACTCGTAGGTGAACGTCGATCGCGCCGGAATACCCGGAAAGGCGATCCCCGGCACCCCGTCCATCTGAAACGGCAGCAGCAGCCCATGCCAGTGGATCGAGGTTTCCTCGTCGAGCTCGTTGACGACGTGGAGGCGGACGTTCTGTCCCTCGCGCAAGCGGATGAGCGGAGCGGGCACGGTGCCGTTGATGCCGATGGCGTGGCTCTGCCGCCCGTCGATCATCATCATCTGGTGCGCGACCTTGAGCGTGATGTCCTCGCCCGACACCGTGGGCAACGGCTTGGCGATGCCGGCCGAGACGGGCTGTGCCCATGCCGGCATATAGGCCGACAAGGCGAGGCCGCCGCCTGCCAGACTGGCACCGCGCAGCACCTGGCGGCGGTCGAGAACGCGCGACATGCAAGCTCCTAAGAATGGGGCCGTGAAGGGCCGTCGACCCTTCTACGCGGCCGATCTGTCCAACCCTCAGCGGTTCCCTAGTTTTTCGAGCAGCCGCGCCCGCGCGCGATAAAGGCGAGTTTCCACCGCCTTCTGGCTGATCCCCAGCACCTCGGCCGTTTCGGCCTGGCTCAGCCCTTCGATCGTCCGAAGTACCAGAGGCTCCTTCAGGTTAGCCGGCAGGGTCGAGATGGCGCGCGTCACGCGGTCGAGTTCCTGCCGATCGCCGGCTGCGTCGTCGATCGGCACCTGTTCGTCGACGATGCTCTGGACCTGTTCGTCGTTCGGCAGCGCGAACGACAGAAACCGGCGCACGGCACGCTTACGCGCCCAATCGCGGCATTTGTTGACGGCGATGGTCGTTAGCCACGCCTGCATCGATCGGTTGGGGTCGTAGCGCGACAAGGCCTGATGCGCGGCCACAAACGCTTCCTGCGTCACGTCCAGCGCTTCGTCGGCATCGCCGAGGAAGGCGCGCGAAAGCCGGAACATCGGCTGCCGATAGCGTCGCACGATCTCGGCGAAAGCGGCTTGTCGGCCGGCGATGCTGAGCGTCGCCAGTTCGCCATCCGACAGCGCGGTCCAATCGAGGCTCACCCCTGGCCGTCGGTGAGCGCCTTCACCACCGCGTCATCGAATTGAGAGGTCTGATCGGGCCGGAGAAGCTGACGCATGGCGAAGATGTGCGCCAGCGTCGCCTTCTGCAGCTCGCCCATCGCGGCATGGCTCTGGTCGACCGCGGCGGCCACTCGCGGACCATTGCCGTGCTCGGCCTCGATCGCCTCGGCAAGGCGGGCATTGGCGGCACGCATCTCCAGCTCGAGGGCGCGGCGTTGCACCGCGAACCGGTCTTCGAGCACCTTCAATCGGGCCTGCTGGTCGCCATCGAGCGCGAGCTTGTGGTGCAGCACCTCGTGGAGCGCCGCACCGGGTTGCTTGGGCTGCGGCAGCAGCGCGCGCCCGATAAAGACACCACCAATCGCTGCCAGGAAGGCGAGCAAGGCGCACAGGACAACCCGCTTGGTCGAGGTCATGGCTCGCCGATCAGCAACGCGGAAGGAGCGAGGGGGGAGGCTCCGCCGAGCGGCGCGAGCGAGACGGCAGGGCTTGCCGTCGCGGGCAGCTCGGCACCGACGATCCCGACACCGAGCGCCGCGGCGGTTATCACACCGATCCCGAGCCCGGCTCCGCGCACGGCGGGGCGGCTGCCGATCCGTCTGAGGACTTGGTCCTCGATACCCTCCAAAGCGGCCGGGGCGGGTGCGCCCGCTAGTCGCGCCAATGCTCTGTCTAGATCGTCCATGCTTTCCACTCCACCCCTCTATCATCGGATACGCATCGCTGCCCATCATCCCTCAACCGCCGGTGAGGGGTCGGGCAGCGCGCCGCGTAGAAGGGTGCACGAACCTCGTCGGAGTACCCCATGCGTAGTCTCGCCCTTCCTGCCGCCCTCACTCTCCTGAGCCTCGCCAGTGCGGCGCAGGCTCACCCGAAGCTCGTTGTGGCCTCACCCGCGCCCAACGCGACCGTTGCCAAGCCCGCGCGTGTCGCTTTGCAGTTCAGCGAGAGGCTGATGCCGAAATTCTCCGGTGCGGACTTGATGATGACGGGCCATGGCGGCACCACGCACCCACCGATGAAGGTTGCAACCACCACCCAGGTTGCACCCGATGGCCGAACGCTGGTCGTGGTGCCCAAGTCGCCGCTCGGCGCGGGCCGCTACAGCGTCGCATGGCACGTCGTCTCGGCCGACACGCATCGGGTGTCGGGCAACTTCGCCTTCGCGGTGAAGTAAGGTGGATGCCGACTGGCCGTTGATCGGGGTCCGCTTCGCGCTTTATGCGACGTTGAGCGGGCTGTTCGGCCTGTCGGCGTTCAGCCTCTACGGGCTCAAGGCCGGGGAGCGCGCAGACGCACTCGCCTTGCGCCCTTGGCTGGTGGGGAGTGGCCTGCTCGGCCTTCTGTTTTCAGGCATTGCGCTCGTCCTGCTCGCCGCGGCAATGGCTGGAGCGCCGCCGTGGCCGATCGATCGGGAAGCGATCGGAATGCTGATCACCGGCTCCGCGACGGGCACGGCGTGGGAAGCGCGCATGGTCGCGCTGATTGTGGCCGTGATCGCCGCGCTGATCGCGGCAGGACGTACCGCGCCGCTCGGCATGGTGGCGCTCGCGGCGGGCATTGCGCTCGCGACGCTCGCCTGGACAGGCCATGGCGCGATGGATGAGGGCGCGACGGGCTGGGTCCATCTGCTGGCCGATATTCTGCATCTGTTGGCGGCCGGAGCCTGGGTCGGCGCACTGCTCGGGTTGACGCTGCTCGTGGTGCGACCGGCAGTTCGCGTCGACGTCGCGCATCTCAGACTGACCCACCGGGCGTTGCACGGCTTCGGTCTGGTCGGCACGCTCGTGGTCGGCACGATCGTTGTGACGGGCCTGGTCAATGGCTGGCTGCTGGTCGGTGCCGGCAATTTACCGAGACTTCTGACCACCCTTTACGGCCAGCTCCTCCTCGCCAAGCTGGTACTGTTCGGCGCGATGCTGGGGCTGGCCTCCCTCAATCGTTTCCGGCTGACGCCGGTTTTCGAGCGCTCGGTTGCCGCGGGCGATCATCGGGCCGCGCTTGGTGCTCTGTGGCGCAGCCTCGCGATCGAGACGAGCTGTGCGGTCACGATCCTCGCTCTGGTCGCCTGGCTGGGGATGCTCGAGCCCCCCGCAACGGCGATGTGAGGAGCGGGCGGCCGATCGCCACCCGCCCATCACCGATCAGGCGGCCATCTTCTCGCATGCATCAGCACAGCGCTCGCACGCGGCGACGCACTCTTCCATGCCGTCGAGCCCGCGGCAGGTCTCTGCGCAAGCTCGGCAGATCTGGGCGCAGATGCCGCATACGAGCTTATGCTGGTCGGACCCGCGCGCCATGAAATCGAGTGAGGTGGCGCAAATTTGCGCGCAATCGAGCATGATCTTGATGTGGTCGGGCGCGGCATGTGCGCCGCCCACCTGAAGGCAGTGCTGGGTGGTCATCGACAGGCAGGTGACGTGGCAGTGATGGCAGGCGTCCATGCAAGCCTGCATCTCGGCGCTCATATGATCGTGCATCGGTGATCTCCGCGTGAGCCCCCGCTCAAAGAGTAATACGCGGCTTGCTACTTGTACCCTCAAGCGTGCGAGAGGGCGTCTATGACGCGGCAATCAGCGATGATCGTGGCAGTGCAGGCGCCGCCCCACTGCGCGATCTCAGCACGGAGCGCAGCAAGGTCCGCTAGCTTGCGGTCAATCTCCTGAATGTGAACCGTAGCTATCGCGTCGGCCTCTGCGCAGGAACCGCGAGGATCGTCCGCCAAGCGAAGGAGGTCGCGCACCTGGTCGAGGGTGAAACCCAGATCACGCGAGCGTTTGATGAACGCGAGACGATCGAGATGCGATTGCCCGTAGAGCCGATAGTTTCCACCGCTGCGCTCCGGGGGCGCGATCAGACCCTCGGCCTCGTAGAATCGAACCGTCTCGACCTTCAGCCCGGTCCGCTGCGCGATCTCACCAATCTTCATCGCTTACCTCTTGACCCTCTAGTAGGATGAGGGTTCATATAGAGCGTCTGATCCACGAATCGAGCTTCGATAATGGCAGACGCTTGTTGCTCAGCGAAACGCGACACGATCGCGGAACTCGGTCGCAAGGCCGAGCAGCGCCGCGTGCTAATCATCGTGATGCTCATCAATCTCGCGATGTTCGTGGTCGAATTTGGCGGCGGCGTTGTCGCGCGTTCCTCCGCCTTGATGGCGGATTCGGTCGACATGTTCGGCGACGCGGTGGTCTATGCGCTCAGTCTCTATGCACTGCATCAGGGGGCGCGCTGGGGAGCGGGCGCGGCGCTGGCGAAGGGCGGCATCATCTTGGCTTTCGGCGTCGCGGTCATTTTCGAGATCGCGGACAAGATTGCGAACGGCGTTCCTCCGGCATCGGGCTTGATGCTCGGGGTTGGCAGCGCCGCGCTGGTTGCGAACCTCATCTGCCTGGCGCTGCTCTGGCGCTTCCGCCGCGAGAATGTGAATATGTCGAGCACGTTCGAGTGCTCGCGCAATGATGTCGCGTCGAACGTCGGGGTTCTCGCGGCTGCCGGATTGGTCGGCCTGACCGGCTCGGTTTGGCCGGACATCATTGTCGGCGGATTGATCGCCGCGATTTTCCTGCGCTCGGCATGGCGCGTGCTTCGCGAAGCCTGGCCGGCATGGCGTGCCGCGAAGGCACCGGCTCGCGAGTTATTGCAATGACATGGAAACCTCTCCGTGGTAAGGGCGGGTTCGTGCGAGCCTTTTTGCCTCTCCTGACATGCCTGATGCTGGTTCTCACCAGCTTCTCCGGCATGGCTCATGCCGCCGATTTGGCGGGGGGAAGCATCGCGGGCGTTGAGTTTACCGTTCATACCGCCGGTGACATCGACGAGGTTCCGTCGGATGCGGACAAGAACGTCCCGCACCATCACAATCACTGTCACGGGCATGATGTTGGTGCGCCTGCGCGCACGACGATCGAATATACCCACGTCCTCACGATGCCCAAGCCGACAATCTCCGCCTCTGCGTCGCTCGATGGCCGCACTGGCATGGTCCATTTGAGGCCTCCGCAAGCCTGACGTCCGATTTGGGCGCGCGTTGGGCGCGCCCCTGTCGATCATCGTCAGGAGTCCTATTTTCATGTATCGTATCCTCGCGGCCATGCTGGCCGCAGCGTCGTGCGTCACTATGGCGCAGGCGCAGGTCGGACCGTCCGCGGCTGTTACGCAGGACGTGCCGATCTACACTCTTGACCAAGCGGTCAGTGCAGCGGGTGGTTCGGCCCCTGCTGCCGAAGCGGCGACAGCCGCGATTGACGCGGCCCGTGCGGGCCGTACGGTCGCCGGATTGCGGCCCAACCCGGTTGTCCAGGGCCAGGTTGAGAACGTCATCGGCTCGGGGCCGTATCGGGGTGTCCGCAGCGCGGAATCTACGGTCGGCTTTGCGATCCCGATCGAGCTAGGCGGCAAGCGCGGCGCCCGCGTCGCGGTCGCCAATGCGCAATTGTCCCGGGCCGAGATCCAGGCCGCGATCATCGCAGCCGATGTCCGGCTTCAGGTGACGCAGCTCTATGTCGAAGCGGTCGCAGCCGACCGGCGGGTGGCGACGGCGCGGGATCAGGCCCGGATCGCCAGCGACGCGCTGCGCGCTGCGAGCGTCCGGGTGCAGGCGGGACGTGCGTCGCCGCTGGAGCAACAGCGCGCGGATGTCGCGCGCATCAATGCCGATGCCAATGTGGAGCGGCAGCTTCGCTTGGCAGAGGCCGCCCGCGCCAATCTGGCGCGTCGGATTGGCCGACCGATCGACGGCGCGCTCGATGACACGCTGCTCGATCGCCTGCCGGGGGCGAACGTCTATGGGCCGGTGGCACCGGTCAACACAACCGGCACGCTCGCGCTGGCGGCGGCGAACGCGGATTTCTCGATCGCGGAAGCCGGCGTGCGGCTCGCGCGCGCCAATCGCGTCCCTGACCTCAATGTCGGGCCTGCGATCCGCCGCCTGGAAGCGACCAACGATATGGCGGCGGTGTTCACCGTGACGATCCCGATCCCGGTGTTCAACAATGGTCGCGCGGCGATCGCGCAGGCGACCGCGCAGCGGACACAGGCGGATGCACAGCGTCGCGTGACCGCGCTCGACATCGAACAGGCGATCACGGACGCGCAGGCGCAAGCGGCCAATGCCGCAACGACGGCTCGTGCGGCGTCTGGGCCGGCGCTGGCGGCTGCACAGGAGGCCGCCCGCATCGCGCGGATCGGTTATCGCGAGGGCAAGTTCGGCCAGCTCGAATTGCTCGATGCGGAACGCACTCTCGCTGAAACGCGGGTCGCCGCGATCGATGCGCTTGCCAACTACCAGAATGCCCGCGCGCAAGTGGAGCGACTGACCGCTCCTGCGCCCAATGGGGGAAATCAGTGATGAAGAGCTTCTATCTCGCGGGCGCGGCGTCACTCGCCCTGCTGTTGGCTGCCTGCGGTGGCAAAGACACCGGGAACGAGGCGGCCGCCAATGGAGCAGCCGGCAATGAAGCGGCTGCTGGTGCGGAAAAGGGCGGTGCTGAAGGCGGTCACGCTGATGAGGGCGTCGTCCTATTGGGTGCCGATCAGATCGCTGCGGCGGGCGTCCAGGTCGGACGGCCGATCATCGGCGGAGCCGGAACGATCGAGCTTCCCGCGATCATCGAGGGCGATCCCCAAGGCACGCAAGTCGTCTCGGCCGCGATCGCGGGACGGGTGGTCGCACTGACGCGCAACCTTGGTCAATCCGTGGGGCGCGGCCAGACTATTGCGGTAATCGAGAGCCGCGAGGCGGCGCAAATCAAGGGCGAGGTCGAAGCGGCACGGGCACGGCTTCAGCTCGCCAATTCGAACCTCGCACGCGAGCAACGGCTGTACGCGCAGAAGGTGTCTCCTGAGCAGGATCTGATTGCTGCCCGCACGGCGGCGACGGAAGCGCGGATCGCGCTGACGCAGGCGCGGAGCATGGTGTCGGCCGCCGGTGTCGGCGGCGGTGGTCTCAACCGGCTCGGCATCGCCGCGCCGATCTCGGGCCAGATCATCGCGCGCCCCGTGACGCTGGGACAGACGGTTGCGGCGGACGCCGAACTCTATCGCATTGCCAACCTGAGCCAGGTGTCGATCGCGCTCAATCTGAAGGCTGAGGATGCGGGCCGGGTACGCCCCGGCAACACGGTACTGGTCAAGGCGGCGGGCCGTCAGGCGACCGCGCGCGTGACCTTCGTGTCGCCAGCACTCGATCCGCAGACGCGGCTCGTGCCCGCCCTTGCCACGCTCGACAATCGCGGTGGTGAATGGCGGGTCGGCGAGCCGGTGACGGCTGCCGTCCAGCTCACGGGCAGCGGCGGGAGCGGGGCGGTCCGCGTGCCGACGACGGCGGTCCAGAGTTTCGAGGGCAAGTCGGTCGTGTTCGTGCGCACGCCCACCGGCTTCAAGGCGACCCCGGTCCAG
>NZ_JBDZDK010000056.1:0-11171 GCF_040049155.1 Sphingomonas silueang | reverse complement strand
AGGGAGCGATCCCGTTGACGGTGGGAGCCATCTGGCTCAGAATGCATGCCGTGCCGATGGTTGTCGGTGCATGGATATCTGCTGGCAAAAACCCGCCGCTGCTTCCCGACATAGGACGTTGTCGCTGACGATCATCTTCGGCCTGCCACGCTCGGCGATCAGATCGGCCAGTTCGGGCAGGACGCGGGGGCCCGAGATCGACGTGTCCACCACCGCCCGAAGGCACTCGCGTGTCACGTCGTCGACGATGTTGAGCACGCGGAACCGCCGTCCGGTGACAAGCTGGTCGTGAACGAAGTCCAGGCTCCAGCGCTGGTTGGGAAGTGCCAGCACCGGTGCAGGCGCCCGCGCGCCTACGGCACGCCTTCGTCCCTTCCTGCGCCAGACCGTCAGCCCCTCCTCGCGGTAGAGCCGCTAGGTCTTCTTGCGGTTGATCGTGATGCCGTCCCGGCGCAGCAGGACGTGCAGACGCCGATAGCCGAACCGCTTGCGCTGCTGCGGCAGCTCGCATAGCCGCGACCGCAGGTCGCCATCATCCGTCCGGCACGAACGATACCGCACGCTCGTGCGGTCCGCCCCGACGATCGTGCACGCCCGCCGCTCGCTCATCCCCAACGTCGCCTGGAGATGCGCGACCGCTTGCCGCTTCGCGTGGGGCGCTACCATTTTTTAACAGCAAATCCTTCAGACCCGCGTTGTCAGGCATCGTGTCCGCGAGCAGCCGCTTGAACCGTGCGTTCTCCTCTTCGAGCGACCGCGGCTGCTTCGCGTCGGACACCTCCAGGCCGCCGAATTTCGCCTTCCACGCGTAGTAGGTCGCACTCGACATCCCGTGCTTCCGACACAGTACGGTCATCACTGCCACATCGTCGAGATCGGCAACGACAGCTTCCGCTTCCGCGTCCACCCCCCCCGGCAAACCCCGGAAAGACAAAACCCGACTTGACCCGCAGCCTTACGGGCAGGCACATACCCTTCGACCTGGGTCATTTCTCGATGAAAACGCCGGGTCAACTCTCAGCGAAAATTAAACGACCTCCACATAAATATCTCTCCGCTTCACTTTGCGGTGATCCTACGAAATATTGCCTCATATTGAGTAAAAGCATGAACAACTGAAAACTGTTTTGCCCGATTAATTTGATCTTGGGGATCGGAAGGTTGCTCGATTATACGAATAATCCCATCCGCCATTGCATCATCGTCACCGACATTAACTAATATGCCAAAATCACCGTCCGAAAGAATTTCGGCAGGCCCGTCAGGACATGACGTCGAAACGATGCTACAACCAGCACCAAGCGCCTCAACAAGAACGTTGCCGAAGCCTTCCCATGCAGAACTAAGCACGAAAAGACGTGAAGCCGACAGACTTTCGCGGATATCGGGTACGAAGCCAGGGAATGCTATCGCGTCAGCGATTCCGAGATTGACTGCCATCGCCTCTAACTCGCCTCGCAGATCGCCATCGCCCAACACGATTGCGCGCACGTCAGGCCGGCTAATCTTGACCTTTTTAATTGCTCGCAGGAAAGTCGGAAAATCCTTTTGTGTTGCTAGGCGACCCGCTGTTACTACGACAGGGCCAGCACCATCAGTCAGCCAAGGATGTATCTGACCCGTACGATCAGCGTCGTTTAAAGGTCGGTAGGCAGGATTGTATATAACGTCGATCTTGGAGCGGTCCAACCTCGCGAACCGAGCAAGAGAATCGGCTAGCCCGCGTGACACTGCAACGATGGCAGCGGCACGTGGGTAGAATATGGCGGCAGCTCGATGCCAAATTTTCTGCTTGGGACTTCTAAGTGCGTAATCTGGATAGGGACTAGTTCGCTCTGTTAATAGGTTCTTGGTTTTTGTTCCGGACAAAATCCGGGCAAGAACCGCAGCATTGTTAAACTCTGGCATTGCAGATATTAAAATGTCATAATCACCTTTGCGAAGCTCTCTTACCAACGAAGGAATTGAACCCCGTGCGCTATTGGTAGGATGTCGCAGCCATTTAACTTCTGTATCGGAAGCAATAGCGTAGTCCTGACTCGTCGGACTACCAGTAAGGATCAAAGTAAAGTTATAGCCGCGATCCTGCATTTCGTAAGTGAAATTAGCGAGCATACGCTCGATGCCGCCAGGTTTCAAACCCTCGAAAAAAAAACAGATGCGCATTCTGTTCTCAAGCCTCCTTATTTGAAGACAGCCTTAACTGCGTTAAGATTCGCCGTTCCTTGACCCATATTCGGTTCGAGCAAAGAACCTTCCCCATACTCGTTCCAGCAGCAGATCACCGCTCTACGCACTCCGGTACGTTGCATCAAGGTGCGCGCCGACTGTAGATGGTTGGTGAACTGGTCAGGCGTTGCAACCGATGCGTCTGTTCGTGGGTCTGAACTGCCACCCCATGGTCGTCGGTCCCATCCAGTCGTGAGAGGTAGAATTACAGGTAGCTTAGCCGCATTGCTAACCAATCCTGGCCAGATTGTCTGATACAAGCGGTCCATTTCGTCATAACCATGGACTTCCGGGTGCCCAGCAGATCGCCGCTTAAAATTGTAGCTTGTTAAAGCCCTGAAGCCCGTTCCCGGCAGCGAGGCGATAGTGGTATCCGTATCGTTCCATACACCGGCGACGAAATAAAATGATAGCAGACCGTGCTTCTTGGCTGCTGAGTTCGCAATACTAAGCCATTCATTGAGGCTACCGCCAGCCAATGTCGCCTCGCGTGCCATTCGCCCAGTGTCAAAAATCATTACCACTGGATGGCCATCAATACGATAAAATTTGGGGGACTTTGCGTAGTCAATCCAAATTTTTACTATAGAGCGCCACTCCTCTACCTTTGTGGGTGGAGAATTGCCATGTCGTGCCCACATTAGCGCTGCGCGCGGCGCTGACCCACGCAGTCCAAGAAAATTACGCAGAGGCTTATCCGCTTGCACCCGACCATTTTCAAAATACCAATCGAATACAACAAAATTGATACCGGCGTCCGACATCTCATTAGCTTGTTTCATCAGAACCGACAGTTTGGTATCGTCATACCAACCCTTCAAAGGTCGGCGTTCGATATAAGGTTTGATTGGCGCCCATGTGTCGCGGTTATTAAAAAATCTGTCTCTATGCCAACCGGGAAAATAGTAGGTTCCCAACTCAATTGCCATTCCAGCTTTTGATTCACGAGTTGGAATCTTGGAAGGTGCCGATCTTCTATCCTTAGCCTCAACAGGTGGCGTCGGCTTGGAGGGAGACTGGACCACCTGTATACCCACAGTAGCCATAGTCGCCGCGAACAAACCGGTTAGCATTTTTGCCATTATGATACCCACTTTCTTAGCTGGCTCGGCAACATACTAAAGGCGTGACTGATTCCTTCCTTGTTTATGAAGATATTACCAATCAATAGCGCAACAGCTCCAACGGCAAGAACTAAACCTACCTTTAAAGTCGTGATCAAATCTATGATAGTAGGGCTGATAAAATACAGCAAAATCCAGAGCACTGACGATGCAGGTATAGCGCCTAATGCAGGCCGTATCACATTAGATTGGTAAGCGAAAAAAGTAATTCCTGACCTCTTCCAAAGTACTAGCCAGCAAACCTGTGAGAAAGCGATATACACTCCAATCATACCAAGTGATAAGGCAAATGGACCGTAGTGAACCAGAACGAATGACACTCCAAGAATCAAAGCGGCGAACGCACTTTGATAGATTAGGGCTAAACGGCTTTCACCGAGTGACGTCAGGTATGTTCCAAATGGATTTATGGTACTACGGAAACTGAACCATATCGCAATCGGGGTGAACAATGATGCGGCTCCGGACCATTGCGATCCCAAAATTAATGGCATAAGATAAGATGCTACAATTCCGAGTGGTAAATAAATAGAGAATGCTACTGTTGACGTAAGACGGACTATCTTCAGGTAAATTTTACCAACACTTATTGGTGATGATTGGCTTTTTGCCATTAGCGGCAAACCAACACGCGTAATAATAGGTAGCACGGCCAACATAATCTTAAGACACAAATCCCTAGGTTGGGCGTAGCTGCCCAAATCTATTTTACTAAAGTAACGACCCGCAAATATCATATCGGCTTGAACTGTTATTGCAATTGCAATACCTGCCAAAAACATATCTAGACTATAGCCTATAAAAATTCGAAGATCTGAAGCTCTAAATCTAAACAAGGGCGTCCAATTTTTCCCCAATAACAGAATAGCTAATATAAGCTGCACTACGCAACTGGCTACTTGACCAAAAACAACTGACATTATGCCGTAAGACCAAGTAGCGAGTACGATCGCCACAACGAAGGATACCATTGCTCCAGCACATTCAGCGATGACTACTCTACCAAAATTAAGATCCCGCTCGGCCAAGACCCGGAATTGTAAATAAGCAGCTTGAAGTATGAAAGTGCCGGCAGCAACACGGAGCGCCTGTATCATTGTAGGAGCATGAAAGAATTCCGCTACTAATTTGGATCCAAACGAAAGCGCAATAGTTAGAATGGCGCCTACACCAAAATTTGCCCAAAACAAAGACGACTTTTGATGATCGGTAACGTTACGAAAGCGGATAAGGGCTGTACTTAGCCCTCCATCACTCAGTTGTTGTATTGTCTGAAGAATTGTCGTGATCAGTACGATAATACCAAACTCCGCTACCGACACTATACTAGCAATGACAACTAGCTGCATCGTCGCGAAGACGGTACGAACGCCGTTCCCGAGCGCCACCCAGCGAACGGCCGCCGCCGTTGTCGCTTTTTGATAACTGGCAGATTCTTTAATCAAAACGGTCCCCGAGAGGCTGGGCGATACAGTCGCAGATTCAAGGCAGCCTCTAATGGACGATTGGCGAAAGCGCTAGATCGTAGTAAGGCAGTTCGAAGTAGCGGCGCGTATCGCCGATGGAGCTGCTGTTGTCGTAGCAGCTGAATGATTGAGTAAACCTGATGCAAATTAGGCACATTTTTATACCGATATTTTTGCTCTTCCTGCTTATTATCTCTCGGTTCTCATGGTCTGCGATAGATAACGAAACAGCTTCGGTTGTTTTCGCGGAGCAAAGCTCTGGACTTTTTGCAACCAAGCCATTCGTTGTTTTCGCAACGGGGGCTTTGGTACCATTTTTATGGTTTTTGGGCAATCCTGCGAAATCATTAGGTTATTTACCAGTCTCAATATATTTTTTCGCTTTAGCTTCCGTTACATGGAGTTTTGATACCAGTACAACTTTATTTTCAAGCATGATGTTACTTATGGTGTTCTGCTACCCATTTTTGGCGGTCAAATTACTTGGACCGCGACTTGCTACGCTGCTATTTTGGATGGTGGGAGTGATTGTAATAATTGCTTCTATTGCGTTGGCAGCAGTTGGTGACACACATGCTCTGATGGGCAGTAATCATTTCTTTTCTTGGCGAGGACTATTTGGACATAAAAATGTTTTCGGTCCATTTTTGGCAACTAACATTATAATATCCGTTTTCGCTTGGCGCATAATGGGAGTGCCGCGCATTATTTGTTGGTCGGTAGCCATATTGGACGCGTTTGCTTTGTCTATGTCTCGATCTACTACACCCATAATAGGACTGGCAATCGGTTTGTCAGCTTCTTTGGTTTTTATCCCGATAGTTAGCCGGCAAATGCGTTACATATGGATTGCTTGCACTCTCAGCGTTACAGCCCTTGGTGCGTTTTTGTTTGTTACAAACATCGAAGCGACTTTTGAGTTTTTTGGCCGCGATCCAACTATGACAAATCGAACACTACTATGGGGCCAGGTATTCGATCTGACATATCAGCATCGCCTTGGTACCGGCTTCGGTACGGGTGGCGGATCGCAGGTTTCGATTGAGGCTCAGAAGCTTTTTCGTCGGAAGGATAGTATTGGCATCCAAAGCGGCTATCTTACTGGGATTTTGGAGTTAGGGTGGGCGATCATTGCACTATATGTTGCCTGGATACTTGCCATTGTTGGAAAATTGCTAACGTCGGACCGCGTGCGGCAGGGTCAGCAGATGGTTGTCGCCACACTCGTCTTTCACTCATTGTACAGTGTGTCCGAGTCAGCCGGATTGATTCAGCCTAGCTGGTCTCTCTCAGTTTGCATGCTAGCGCTGTCCGTTTGTTTTCGTCCTGATACACAACAGAGTGATACGACCGAACTGTAACTGCTCACATGGTTGGCTGAGAGGGGTTGCGGCGACGGCTGCTATCTGATTCCATGGGGTCATGCCGCTTATGCCCCGCTTCAGACTGAGTGCCGCCGAGAAGGATGCGCTGCTGGTGCAGCAGCAGGACCTGATCGAGCAGCAGGCGTTGCGGATTACGGAACTGGAAGCGCTGGTGGGTCGCCCGCCCAAGACATCGGGCAACTCGCATGTGCCGCCCTCGAAGGACGGGTTCGGTCGGGGCAAGCCGAAGGGGGGCAAGGCATCGAACAGGCCGCGCCCGCCGCGCGAGGGCAAGGCACGGCCGCTGAGGGAGACGCCGGACAGGACCGAGCGCGTCATGGCGGCGGCTTGCGGGCATTGCGGGACCGAGGTGTCGGGGGCCGCGCAGCGCTGCCAGCACCGCTACGATCATATCGATCTGCCGCCGATCCGCCCGGTGGTGACGCGGGTGGAACTGTTCGGCGGTCGCTGCGGCGGGTGCGGTCGGCGCTACCGTGCCGAGGCACCGGCGGGGATGGCGCCTGGTACGCCGTTCGGCCCCGGCATCCGTGCGGTGCTGACCTACCTTCATCACAGCCATCATGTGAGTTTCGCGCGGCTGTCGCGGCTTGCCGCCGAGATGTTCGGCCTGAACATCTCGCAGGGCGCCATCGCCAACATGTTCCAGCGCCTGGGAACGGGGATGGCCGAGGCGACCGCCGCGATCCGCGAAAAGCTGCGTACCGCCCGGATCATCGCCTCGGACGAAGCCACTACCCGCACCAACGGCGTCACCCAGTGGCAGTGGGTGTTCATTTCGGACCAGGCGGTACTGCACGAGATCGCCCCGCGCCGGGCGCGAAGCGTCGCCGAAACGGTGCTGGGCGACCATCGTCCCGACGTCTGGATATCGGATCGCTACGGCGGCCAGCAGGAACTGGGTGGCCGGCACCAGGTCTGCCTCGCCCATGTCCTGCGCGACGTTCAATATGCCATCGACTGCGGTGACACGGTCTTCGCGCCGAAGGTTCGCGACCACCTGCGCTGGGCGATCCGGGTCGGCCGGCGACGACGGCACCTCAAGGACACCACGCTCGCCAGCTATGCCGCCAGGGCCGACCTCAGGCTGTCCCGGATGATGCTTGCCCCTGTCGCACACCCGGCGGGCAAGGCGCTGATGAAGCAGATCAAGGCGTGGCGGGCGAAGTTCTTCGTCTTCCTCACCAACCGCGCCGTACCCGCCACCAACAACGTATCAAAGCGCGAAATCCGCCCCTCCGTCGTCTTCCGCAAGGTCACCGGCGGCTTTCGCTCCGACTGGGGCGCCGCCATCCATGCCGGCTACCGTTCCATCACCGGAACCGCACGACTACAAGGCCAGTCTGCCCTTGGTGTCATCCGCAACCTCGTCGACGGCGGCTTCGCCGTCGCCTGATCACGCCGCCAGGCGCCAACCAAGTGAGCAGTTACCTGTCGGCAGCCAAACCCCGATGGATGGCTCGTTTCCGTCAGATCAGGTATGCCTCCCCTGACGGAAGGGGAGCCTGTTTTTTTACAAAGGCTGGGCCAGAAAGGCTAACGTTATACAATCTGCCATCGATCTCTATAGATTTGTAACTACGATCGAATTAAAAGTAGAAAGTGCGTTGGATCATTGCTCGGATGGTTTCCGGGTTGGAACTGATATTATAGATGAATAAGTGGAGTTTGATTAAATGAATGCAAAGCGACTTCGGATTGGTATTGATGCGCACGTTGTAACAGGTCGTTTTCAAGGAACGAGAACAACGCTGACCCGACTTTTGCAGGCATTGGCTCGTAGAGCTCCGCCGCACGACGTATTCATTTATTCAGAAGATCCAGTGGTTGCCAAAAGCTCTATTGGCGACAGTAATTTTCGGCATGAAAAAATTGAACAGGGCGGAGGAATCAAGCGACTATTGAAAATATTCCCACGCATATTCCAGCGCGACCATATTGATGTAGGAATATTTCAGTACAATACCCCACTGTTAAGTAAGACAAAAAATATTGTGTTCATTCACGATATTTTACCCATGACGCATCCACAGTTTTTTCCAATAGTAAATCGTATTCGTATATGGATTTTTTTCTCCATTTCTATTGCGAGATCATCGCTTGTGGTAACAGTAAGCGAATATACTCGTCAGCAGGTACTCCGCTTCTATCGCTTAGCACCGAACCGCGTGCTCACCATACTAAACGGACCTTCATTCAATCCCGCCTGCTATAACTTGCCTCGATTGAAGCCCGCTAATCCCTACGTGCTGGCTGTAGGAAGAATAGAGGAAAGAAAAAATATCCACTTACTTGTAGATGCCTTTCACAAAACAAATGTTGAAGCAAATCTAATTGTAGTAGGCGCATTTGATTTGGGTTTCAAATACGAATTTCCAAACGATTCTAGGATCGAAAGCCGAAAGGGGTTAGGCGACTTATCGTTGATAGAATTGTATCGTGGCGCCAGCCTGTTCGTTTATCCGAGTGCGGCAGAAGGGTTCGGGCTTCCGCTTCTCGATGCAATGCTGTTCGGTGTGCCAACCATCGCCTCATGCTTAACTGCAATGGAGGAAATCGCCGGCAACATGATCGAAACCTTCGATCCAACTGATCCTAGCGCATGTGACTGGCTTGCCGCACGTATCACGTCGCATTTTGCGGAGAAGCCGGTGGCGGCGTTAGATACGGTTCAACGAACTGCACTCGCAGGCAGGTTCAATTGGGATAATGCAGCAGACAGGCTTATTAAAGCTGTCGAAACTGTTGCAATATAGGGCTGAAATCATAGGCACGCTAATTCGAAAATGTTTACGCTTTGTACAGAGGTGCAAAATGGTTGTAACTGGATACGTGCGTTATTATATGGAAGCGATAGGCATGCCCTGCGATACGGCAAAGGGGGCGGCAGGTGGAGCGCTTCGATAAGTTACGGAGGTTTGCCTCCACGGCAACGATTGTATAGTATCGCTCAGTTAATAGCATATTTGCCCGCTGCAGGTTGGGTGTTGCGCTAACCTACTAAATCGATTGGCATGCCGAATGCCTATCGTGATGGCTGATTTATACTGGCAGTGGCTGCGAATATGCGAATGACGCCGGGATGCGTCGTAACATTGTTCATGAAGGTCGCTTTTAGTATTCTGATATTGAACTGCTGATGCGGTACGCACCTTGGGACGAGAATGGCATCATGAATGTAACACAGTTTCCTCATACGACAGTCGGAATCGTTATCAAGGCGCTGAACGAACACGTGCATATTGAGCGCGCAATTCGTTCAGCACTGCATGCGACCGGCAATATGGATGCAACAGTGGTCCTTGCCGACAGCGGGTCGACTGACGGAACGCTCGAAATAGCCAAGTCGTTCAATATTCGGATAGTGCAGCTCGCCGACACTTCCGAGCGTTCCTGCGGCATTGGAGCTCAGTTAGGTTTCCAGCATCTTGACTGCGAATACGTTTACATTCTTGACGGCGATATGGAGTTGTTCCCTGATTTCCTACGCCATGGTATTTCTCGGTTAGCGGCGGATCCTCACCTTGCGGGTATTGCTGGCAGGGTCGAAGAGCATGGCGAAGGCAATTACGAATTTGAGCGCCGCAAGGCTACCAACGATGGGGTCGTAACCGGACCAGTCGAATCGCTTGACATGGGCGGACTATACCGCACCGATGCCATTCGCCAAGTGGGCTATCTAACTAACCGCAACCTCCATTCATATGAGGAGAAGGAACTAGCGTTTCGCTTGCGCGCGGAAGGCTTCCGTTTGGAACGGATAGCGGAACCGGCGGTACGGCATTTCGGTAAAACTCAGACAACTGGCACTCTTTTGGCGGCTCGCTGGCGTTCACATCATCTCGATGGGCCGGGCGAGCTCTTACGGGCAGGCTGGGGAACGGCATGGTTCTTGAGCGCGGTGAGGTTGTTCTGGCGACCGATCGCAGTGGTAATGAGCTGGGTAGCGTTTGCCATATCTCTACTTGTGATGCCATGGATCGTGTGGCTTCCACTGGTTGCGCTGATGTTTCAAGCGCTGCTCTTCGCTATCTTCCTACGTCGGACGCGCAGCGTTACTATTGCCGGGGTGGCGTTTCTTAACCTACAAGTGGTGGCATTGTCGCTTGCACGGGGTCTGTTTAGACGCCAGAAACCGCCAAGAGATAATGTAGCTTCCGTTGTGCTTGCTTAGAGCCCGACCGAAAATTAAGTTGAGAGATTTCAGCCAGTTGTGATTCACCGAGGGTTGCGAAGACCACGGGGATCACATGGGCTGGACCAAAACCGCTCGGCGCGAGCATGACAGAAGAGGTCTGCGGTACGCAAGCGACTGCACCGATCGGGAATGGGCGATCATCGCGCCGCTGCTGGCCCGCACGACCAGGGTAGGCCGTCCGCGCCTGCACCGGGCACGGGACGTGTGGGATGCGATCCAGTACCTGGCGGCGACGGGGTGCCAGTGGGCGCAACTGCCGCGTGACTTTCCATCGTTCACGACAGTGCAGTACCATTTCTACCGGATGCGCGACAGCGGCCTGCTCGACGCGATCAACGCGGTGCTGGTGGCCGGGGTGCGGGTCGCAGAAGGCCGCGAGGCCGAACCGACTGCCGGCATCATCGACAGTCAATCGGTCAAGACCACCGAAGCGGGCGGGCCGCGCGGCTATGATGCCGGCAAGAGAATCAAGGGGGCTCCTGTACATTGTAGGGACACAGATTCACGGTAGGCGTCGTCGTCGTCGTCGGGCGGGCTATTTCCGCAGGTTTTCGATACCGAGTTCGCGCCACATCCATGTGAAGTCGTAGGTCACCATCGGGTCGCTCGGATCGGGCTTGGCACCGCTGCGGTTCTCGAGGTGCTTGACCCAGGCAGCAAGACGATCGCGGCCCGCGGCGGTCTTGGCGGCCGCACGCGGGGTGATATCGCCCAGCATCCCGATCGGTTCGTCAAGTGTAGCGCGGTACTGGCGATCGAGCATGTCGTGGAT
>NZ_JBDZDK010000055.1:0-11451 GCF_040049155.1 Sphingomonas silueang | reverse complement strand
AGCATCCCGATCTCGCCGCCTGACACACCGCCAAGCGAACAGCCTAGACCACCGGGATGAGGGGTCCTTTTTCGACGCCGATCACCCCGCTACCGGGGTCCCTTTTCCACGCCGATCCACAGGAAACGCCCGGAATGTCCGAGGGGGAGCGATCGTTTACCGCCCGCGCGCTCGCCAGCACCCTCCCGCCGGTCGGCAGCGGCAATGGTCCCGAGCGTGTGGTGCAGCACGAAGTCAATCTCGATCCGCCTGGGGATACCAAATGGATCGCGCGGTCACGGGTCGTCTATGCAGGTGCAAGGCCGATCGACGTCTATCTGTTCGATGACCCGGTCGTTCCCGCCAATGCTGCGCCGGAAGATGCTGCGGCGATGCTGGCGTGGAAATCCGACCGGCTCATCGACATGCCGATCGGTGAACTGGCGCGTACGAGCAGCACGGGCAAGGGGCCGGCGACCTGGTGCATCGCGTTCCCGATCAACGTCTCGCGCGTGGGCATCTGCACCATGACCGCGAACAGCACGAAGCGGTTGCTGTTGACCACCTACATTCGCCGCGACGACAGCGAACCTGTTGCCAATCCTGAGGCTGTTCAGCGGCTCTTTGCCATGCTGCGAGGGATGTATGCGAAGCGGTAAGCGGCAATCATCTGATTGCCCACACCGCTAAAAGGCCAATCTCCGGTGTTCCATGACCGATCGCATCGCAGTTGCAACCAGAAACTCGAACGAATCACGCGGACCTTCACTAGATACCCAAATTGGCGATATGGATCGCCACACGGTGGCAAGCGCCATAGTCGCGATATGTTACAGACACGCCCGTTCCAAGATGTGGCGCCACATCTTTTGGCTGGTGTATTTCGACTCAGCAGATCGAGATCGAAGAGGCGGGGCAGACATCCGCCGAGTGGGGGAGCAGAAGCAGCGGCAGCACCGTAACTAGCTTCGCCTGTGCATATGTAGGTAGCAATATAGCGATGGCTTGAAGATGCCGAGCATTTCTCTCCGTTCTTCGGTTGATATCCAGCGCCTGCGAGTGGCCGCTTTTTCTAAGACCCGCGATCCACAACCGGGCCTGCGAGTGGCGGCTTCGTCCCAAACCAAGTCATTCCAGCTTGCGCGCGAGACGACCTACGGCCCCAGCTTCAGCAGCCAGGTTGCGATTGTAGGCGAGCGGCATGCGCGGACTTTTCCAGCGCAGCGCGTCCATGATCCCAGCCAGATCTTCGCCCGCGACGAACAGGTCCTGATTAAGACCCACCCGCGTCGAATGAGCGCTTATTCCCTTCAGCAGTCGGGCCAGATCGTCAGCGGTAAGGTCGCCCAATGCGCCGCGATCGAACGCACGCTGAATGATTGCCCGCCAGATCGGGCCGATCGATCCCGGATGGAGCGCCGCGGCGCCGATGTCATACTCGACCCGCGCCTTCACAGCGGGCTTGGACAGCGTCTTGCGCAGATCCCAAGTCTCACGGCCCGAGATGCTGTCGATCGAACGACCCTTCACGGCTGCCCGCGCCTTGTAGCGCCGTACCTGCACCCGCCTGAACAACGGCCCCGCGTCTATCCCAGCGGAATCTCTCCACGCCGCGACAGCCCGCACAGAGCGAGGCGACAAATAGGCTGTGGCCCCCTCGCCCTCCTGATCGCCTTTGCTCCGCGCGATGGCGAGGAGGCGCGCCTCGGGATCAAGCGCCTCGAGAATGTCCCCGACCCTTATCGCTACGAGCTCCGATGCTCGCAGCCCCGTGTCATAGGCCACCGATAACAACGCTCGGTCCCGAAGGCCTGGCGGATCGTCCCCGCAACTCTCGAGCAGTGCGCGGATGTTCAACCCCCGCGCCTTGTCGCGCTCCACATCTCGCACCGGCCCCTTGAAGCGCAGAGGACGTGCCTGGGCCTGTGCGGTGCCCTTCTCCCGGCGGATTGCGCGCAGCCGCAGCTTGACCAGCTCGGCCTGCGTCGGGTCCTTGAGGTCGAGCAGCTGGTGGATCTTGGCGATCGATGCCTTGTAGCGGGACAACGAGGCGGGCCGGCTCCCCTTCCCTGCCCGCGCGTCGAGATAATCGGCCACCGTCTCGGCCGTGGCCGGCAACGCGATCCGGTTGGAGCGCCGACACCAGGCGTCGAAAGCCTCGACGTCAGATTTCAGGGCGCGGATGCTGTGGGGGGATGACGCGTGCTGGTACGCAGCGATCAGCGCCTCGTTCACGACGATGGGCTCGGCAGCCCTCATCTGCACGATCGCCCACGCAAGGTCGCCCAACGGCTCAATGGGCGCCAGAGCAGTCTCAGCGGGCGCTATAGCGGATTCTGACTCTTCTTGCGTCGATTCGGTGCTCATGACGCGCCTCGCTCCTCAGCGGCGCTTCGTATCGCATCTTATAAAGAGAGGTCAATTACGCTTATGTGATAAGTGCAATTATCGCATATGAACTTTTCGACGATAGCATGAGGCGAAACCAACTGCTGACTTTGGTTTCCTCACGCGCTAAGCGTAAGAGCGATGCAGGAGATCGTCGACCGCCGCGCAAATGACCCAATGTTGCTGCTCGGCCGGCTCGACGGCCGGCTTCATCATAGTACAAGCGCCGACATTTTCCTTGCGCGATCGCGCCTTCACGGCGCCGCGGCGTTAGCAGGTCTCGCCGGCGTGCCGATCGCTGTCGGCGACCTGCAGGATTGGATCGCGGGGCGAAGCGCCCCTCCCCGCGCCTCCGAAGGTCTCAACGATCCGATATCGGTGGCGTCCATTTTCCACCTCGCACTAAGTCGGGACGAGGATGTCAGAGACCCGGTTGGCCGCGCATCCCTCAATGCTCTCCGAACCATCCTCGACGACCGTGCAGAGGCTGAGCGCTATGGTGGAGACGATCTCGCACACTTCGGCCCGCTCTGGCGTCAGGTGAAGTCTGCGGCGGATGCACCCTTCCCCGTCGCCGATCTCCGGTCCATCGCCGAGCGCGTGTTCGCTCTTGCCGAAATGACCGAGCGTCTTCCGGTCGGCGCCTCGGAGGTTGTTGCGATCGACGGACGCTCGTTGGAGCTTCCTCCCCGCTGCCGCGATCGCAACTGGCTCGTCGCGACCGCTCTTCCTCGCATGCTCTACCGCGCTGGCTTCACGAGCCGCATCATCCCCTCACTGGTGCCGCTCCCCAAGTTCATGCCCCCTTCCCCTGCCGCGCTGACCGGGTTCCTCGCTAAGGAGATCGGGCAGATCAGCGCGGCGGGGCTCCGCGAGCTTTCCGCAATTGAGCATGACGTCGCCAAGCTCACCAATTTAGGTGCAACTCAGCGAAGTCGCCTGCCGCTTCTCGGGCGCCTATTGATCGCCTATCCAGGGCTCCAGGCATCCTCCGTTTCGAAGCTGCTGTCTGTGACACCTCAGGGTGCCCGAAAGCTCCTCGCGGCGCTGCCCACCACGCCTGCCGCGCAGCGCCGGCTGCGGGCCGAATAGCGACCGGGACGCCCTCCGTACTGAAACGCCGTCTCGCTTGTTTTGCTCAGCTCGCCGGCAACAGTTCTTCGATCGCTTTCATGAGCTCGGCCTTCGTGGCGCCGGTCCGGGGCACGATCTTGATCGTGATCCCCCCACCTCTGGCACTGGCATAGCGCAGAATCGTCTTTCCGCCTTTGCCCGTGATCTCTCGCTCGCCAGTCTCCTTCTTCTTTGCCTCAACGGTCGCACGAACAAGTCGCTTCGCCACCTCGGGTCCGGTCAGACTGGAACCACCATTCCTACGCTCGGCCTCGATGCGCTCGGCCTCGTCTCGCATTCGCTTCAGAGTTTTCGGTTCGCTGGTCAGCGGTTTGATATCGCGCGCCACTCGAACGGTAATGTCGTGGGTGTCCGAAAATGCCGCCACGATCTCCTCAGGAAGCCTCGCAACATCCAGCAGGCGGCTCAGCCATGACCGCGAGAGGTTGAGATGCTCCGCCATCTGGGACTGGGAGTTCTCGTAAAACTCCGACAGCGCTCGCGCATATTCCTTTGCACGCTCCCAGTCTGAAATGTCCTTTCGCGACCGATTTTCAACGTCCGAAACCCGGAATGCCTCTTCATCCGTGACGGTCTGGATCGTGACGAGATAATCAAATTCTGGATGATGATGTTCGCGGAGCCACTGGACGGTCCACCACCGGCGAACGCCAGCGATGATCTCATAATCGTAGTCAGGATCGTCCTTCAGACGACGCACGATCGCCGGGATGCGCTGCCGCTTCGCCGCGAGAAAGGAGTCGATCAGATCGCGACAGCTCTCTTCGGACAAATGGTCCAGGTCGCGATTGTGCATCCGCCAGGGACGGCAACGAGCCGGGTCCACCCACTCCGTTCGATCGGTAACCGTCTTGCCGCTCGCTATCCGCGCCAGGGTCTGGCTTCGGCTCGCCATGATCCCTTCCGAGGGGCTCGCATTGTCAAGCTCGGCCTCATTATCCAGGCCTTCGGTGAACATCGAGCCGAAGCCCTTATTTCCTTTTGTCATCGGCTCGCTCCTACTCGAATTTCCGGCATCTTGGAGACCCGATTTGTTGGTCTGTTGCCACGTGGCAACAAACCGAAATTCGCCTCGCCTTCGGCTCCCCTTTTCTGAGGGAAAACTGATCCTGGAATTTGGCTCATGATACTGTTTATAAACGCTTTCCTTGCTCGGTTGCCACGTGGCAACAACGCATCATTCTTAGCAGATTTCAGCCCCATAGACGGCGAACAATTGCCCGCTGTTGCCACGTGGCAACTGCTGCTCAAAGCTGCCCCCCTGCCCGGCTCGGCCAGGTCCGCAAAACGTCTTCTTCGATGTCTCGGCAAACCTCATTCAGATGCCTCATGCACCGGTTGTAAACCTCGTGCGAAGTGACGGGCCTTTCCAGTTCAAAGACCGTCTTCATCCGCGAGCTGGCATTGTCGATCTCCGCACTGGTGACCATCACCGAAGAAGACATTGAGCCTCCGAAAACGCTCCGCATCATCGAAAGTATCTCACGATGCATCGACTTGCTGTCGTCGACCCGGCTGCCGACGAGACGGATGAAATTGTAAGCCGGGCGCCCCCTCCCCGCGAGCTGCTCGAGCTGCTTCATCGTGGTCTTCGCCATGTCGATAAACGACACCGTCGATGCGAAGTCGACCAGGCTTGGCGGCACGGGGATCACCATCGCATTGGCTGCTTGAAGGACCGCCATGGAGACCATGCCGAGTGCTGGAGGCGGATCCATGATCACCACATCGTAATCTTCTACCACCGAGTCGATGGCCTCGGCGATCAGGTCGATGATGTTCAGGTTCTGATTGCGCGCGAGGTAGCCGGCGATCTCGTATTCGAGATTGTAGAGCCGCAAATTCGCAGGGATCAGATCGAGCCCATGGAAGTGGGTCTTCCGAATGATCTTTCGCACACCCAGCAATTCCGGGTTATGGAAATGCCCATAGAGCGTGTCGTCCTCCTC
The DNA here is from genome assembly GCF_040049155.1 of Sphingomonas silueang. NCBI lineage: Bacteria > Pseudomonadati > Pseudomonadota > Alphaproteobacteria > Sphingomonadales > Sphingomonadaceae > Sphingomonas > Sphingomonas silueang. The sequence continues at coordinate 6,001 of NZ_JBDZDK010000055.1, read as the reverse complement.
CAGATCGACGTCTGGTCGGTAGCCGAACATCATTGTCGATGAAGCTTGGCTGTCGCAGTCGATAAACAGCACACGATAGCCGTTGATCGCGAAGTGCTGAGCCAGGTGCAGCGCGATCGTGGACTTGCCGACACCGCCCTTGAAATTGCAGACCGAGAGAATGGCGGGTGGATCTTCCGGGCTGCGCCACGGACGCGTTCCGAACACCTCACGCATATGATCGAGTTCTTCGAGCGTATATTGGACGCGATGACCGGAAGCCGTCCGCCCACGCTCCGGCAAACGCCCGTCGCGTTCAGCTTCTCGGATCGCCGACGCGGTGCGTCCGACAAGTGATGCAGCCTTGGAGATAGGGAAGGTGGGGGCTCGCTTCTGCCCTGTCTCTGGATCGACCGCGCTGTCGCGGATCCGCTTGAGGATCGTGAGCGCTTTACGGTGAAGCACATCCAGGCCACCTTCCAGAAGGTCATCGGCGGGGACATTTGTGGGATCAGTGGCCATGAGATTCCGCTTTTGTGGGTTTGATGGCCCACAATAGCGACGTTGGCAGTTTCGAGCAACGATTTGGCCATCGAACTTACAACTTTACCGATGATCTCCGAGCCGTTTCGGATTTCAAGGTAATGCCAATGCGCCCTGGTAGAGGCGCACCGATGATCTCCGAGTCGGTGCAAGCTTTCCGAAAACTTGCTGCGTCCGGCTGCACCGAGCGATGCCCTGTGGATAAATACCGATGATCTCAGTACCTTCCGATGATCTCGGTGCGTCCTACCAATGATCTCGGTGCCAACAGACCGATGATCTCGGAGCGCATACCTATTACATGAATCCCTGAATCAATCCGATTCGCGAATCGGCTTCAAAATTTCGATTTTTGAAAGTGGGAAGGGGCGATTCGGCAAAAGCGGCACCGAGATCATCGGTCGAATTGCAACTCTCACCCCTGATTTCCCGCCAAAACTGCCAACAGGGTTGATTTCGAAACCCAAACCTGTTGAGACAGCGCCATCACAGACCCCGGAGATTCGGGGAAGGGCGGAACAATGAACGGAGATCAGCATAGGCCGATTGGGCACCAATATGCACTCGCCATGATCGATGGCGGTGCAGAGAATGTCCGGAAGCTTGCCTCCACTGCCGGAACCCAATTGACGCTCGACGCCTTCCTGCGAGTCCACGACGAAGAGCCTGTCCCGGCATTTCTCCATTCCGCGCTTTGCGCCATGTCGCTCCCGACCAAGCGCCCGAAGGACGACACGCTCCCGATTATCCGGGAAGACGGCAAGTACGCGCTGGCAATCAACCCTCGGCCGGTTCTTCAAAATATCGATGGCAAGTCGGTCATGAGAAGCCTGGGTGTTCCATATGGGGCCTATCCCAGGGTTGCGCTCATCTATCTGCTTTCACAGGCGGTAATGAAGCGTTCGCGCGACGTCTATCTCGGCCGCAACTTCACGGAATGGATGCGGCGGCTTGGCTATCAAACGGTGTCCTATGGCCCCCGTGGCACCGCAAATCTGATGCGCGAACAGGTCGACCGCTTGCTGGCGTGCGAGTGGCAGATTCGCTGGGATGGCACCGAAACGGACGACAACGCCTTTGCGGTCCGCGATGTGAAGATCTCAAATGAATATGCTGGTTCACTCGACAAGAACGGCACCTTCGCGCGGGAAATCCGTATGTCGGAGGTCTTCTACAGTCACCTTATCGAGCACGCTGTCCCATTAAACGAAGTAGCGATCCGGGAGCTTAAAGGGACGCCAACGGCGCTCGATCTCTATACCTATCTTGCCTATCGCCTCCCACGGATCGGCTCCGACAAGGGGCAGATCATTTCTTGGGATCAACTGGCAAAGCACCTCGGCAACGAGGCTGACAGCAAGCGCTTTCGTCAAACGGTGCGGGAGACGATGCAGCTCGTCTCGGCGGTTTATCCCAACGCGAACGTCGATCTCTCCGGCAGGAAGGTGGTCCTTCATCCGTCTCCAGCGCCGATGGAGCGTAAATTGGTCGGACCCCATTTGCGACTTGTTGGGGCGCCAGGCGTCGAAACGGCACCGAGATCATCGGTTCGCACCGTTCCGCAGGCAACGAAACCCGCAGCGAAATCAGACGAACCGCTTCACGCATTCCCGCCGGGAACGCTTTCCTATGGCGACCGCGAACAGGCGTTTCGGAGTGTCGGTCTCACTAAGGGCCATCCTTGGTCAGTCGACGATATGGCCAACGCATTCCGCAAGGGATTCGCCGATATCAAGAGGCCCCGGACCGACACCGAATGGATGCGGCTCTGGGAGGCCTTCGTGATCAAATATGCGGATCGGCGGAAGAACCGGCCTGACGATTGACCGATGATGTCCGAGCCGTTCGTCGCCTGCGAACGAGCCCGAGTCGTGCCCGATGAAGCGATCAACGTGAGCGCGCCGACCCTCATCGTTGATAGGTCCGGGTCACAGCGCCATGCGCTGAAAGAGGGAAGGGGGGATGTGGCTACCGAGCAGGAGGTAGTCCTATGCCACTCACGGCCAAACGACCGACCCAGGAACTTGTTGACCTCGTAGGCGCTCTTGGCGGCACCTGGACCGGCTACAGGGCTATGGCCCGTTGCCCGGCACATGGCGACAACGATCCAAGTCTTTCGATCCGCCAAGGTGACCGCGGCATTCTGGTGACGTGCTTCGCGGGTTGCGCACGCGATGATGTTCTGCGGGAATTGCGTCGGGTTCGAACCGGCCAACATTATGCAATACCGGAACAGGATCGACCGCAAGGCAGCGCCAATGTCTCGCGCATCTGGGAGCAGGCCGTTGGCGTCAAAGGGACGCTGGCCGAGCGCTATCTTGAGCGACGCAACTTGTTGCCAGCGCCTGCCGACGTGCGCTTCCATTCGCGCTGCCCATACCTCCCGAAGCCGAAAACCGTTTATCGACCGGCTTTGCTGATTGCTGTTCGCGAGATCCGGCAGCTCGTCGCGATCCAGCGCAACTTTCTCGACCCTGCGACAGCGAAGTGCCTCCGAAAAGTCATGCTCGGCGTGCCTGGGACAGGCGCATGGCGGGGCCGGGCAGGGGGCGAGACGCTGGCGATCGCCGAAGGTTTCGAGACTGCCGGCGCCTACACCCGCATCAAGGGCATCCCCTGCTGGGCCTCACTTGGCGCCAGGCGGCTCGATCAACTGGTCATTCCACCCGGCATTACGACCCTGCTGATCGCAGAGGACAATGATCCAGAAGGGCGTCGCGCCGCGGCGTCCGCCGAAGCGAAATATGCCCGTCCCGGGCTCATCATCCGCCGCGACCCGCCGCCGCCGGCTTTCAAGGATTGGGCAAAGTTCCTCGACGCGCACTGCCGGACCTGATCCCGGGGCGGAGAGAGGGGAGGGGGATCGAGGGTGTGTCGCTGCGACAGATGCAGCCGCGCAGGAGATTCCCAAATGACCGACCTTTTTCAGACCGCCGAGCGCGGCGACCGTGCCGCTGCGCACATCCTTCTATCCCAACTGGCGTCAGGCGAGCCGGTCACCCGTCAACATCTCAATCGGGCGATGGTGCAGGCGTTCGGCGGAACCGATGCCGAAGGACGCTGGACGCAGCGCTCAAGCTTCGAGGTGCTAGAGCACGCACTCGCCCTTCATCTCCGTGGATCATTGGCGCCTCTGGCCAGCCTCGCCGATGTCGCCGCGCGGATTGACCTCGCGCAGCGCCTCCCCACTCAGACCGTGCGGAGCGAAGACCAGATCGAATGGCAGCAATTCTCGACTCCTGTCGACATTGCGGCCGTCGCGATTCTGCTCGCAGATGTCCGGCAGGATGACGTCATTCTCGAGCCCAGCGCCGGCAACGGTTTGCTCGTTGCACAGCTTGGGGCTCATCGATCGCTGCATCTCAACGAGCTCGATCCGATCCGCCGCGATCGCCTGCACGGCGTTTTCCCCGGCGCAACGATCACCGGCCATGATGGGGCGATTCTTGATGCTGCTCTTGGCGACGCACCGCGTCCTTCCCTGATCCTCATGAATCCGCCGTTTTCGCGGTCGCTCGGCCGCGGCGTCGATGATCTTGCGGCCGTTCGGCATCTTCAGGCTGCACTTCGCCGATTGCAGACTGGGGGCCGCCTCGTTGCCATCATGCCCGACTGGTTCGGACCGACCACCCGAATGCGCGACCACTACGAGACCGTCCTTCGCGGATCGACAGTGCAAGCCTCTGTTCGACTTGAAGGCTGCTATCTCAAACACGGCACGTCTATCGACGTGCGAATCTTCGTCATCGACAAGGTCGCCGGCAGGCTCGCACCAGAAGTCATCCAGGGTGGATCAATCGCGGAACTGCTCGACGTTCTCACCGTGACACCTCGCCTGTCCCTTGTCGCAGATCAGCCGGCACCCGCGCCGAAGCGGGGCGGAGGCATCTCGCTCTTCAGAGCGGTCAAAAGCGCCAAGCCCATGCCCCGGGCCTTTCACGCTGCCGTGCGCAACCATGTCTTGCCGGTTGCTTACACCAGGCTCGAAACCCCGGCGCCGCTGCTCGAACAGACCGGCGTCTATCTGCCCTATCGGCCAAGCCGCCTGGTTTTCGACAAAGCCGGCGAACACCCGACTGCGCTCGTCGAATCCGTTGCCATGGGATCAATCCCAGCGCCGATCCCCGATTACGTCCCTTCGCTGCCGGAGCGGACTGTCACAGAGCGTTTGCTCTCGGCCTCCCAGCTCGAAACCGTCGTTTACGCCGGCCATGCCTGGGCTCAGACGATCCCTGGGCGCTTCGCACCGGACAAGGATGGTGTCGGCCTCGTTATCTCGGAGGAGGGCCGCGGCTACCGAAAGGGTTTCTTCCTCGGGGACGGAACCGGGGCAGGCAAGGGTCGCCAAATCGCGGCCGCCATTCTTGACAACTGGCTTCAGGGGCGGCGTCGCAATATCTGGGTCACCAAGAACGCGCCCCTCCTCGAAGATGCTCGCCGTGATTGGACGGCCCTCGGCGGGCTCGCCGGTGACATTCAGCCCATATCGAACTGGAAGATCGACGAACCCATCAGGCTTGACCAGGGCGTCCTTCTGGTCACCTATCCGACCCTTCGATCGATGCGCGGGGAACATAGCCGGCTGAAGCAGATCATCGACTGGGCCGGCGCCGATTTCGACGGCGTCATCGCCTTCGACGAAGCGCACGAGATGGGCGGTGTCGCAGGAGGCGAGGGCGCACTCGGAGCCAAGGAGGGATCGCAACAGGGCATCAGCGGCGTTCGGCTCCAGAACCATCTGCCCGCCGCGCGGATCCTCTACGCTTCTGCGACGGGGGCGTCCGAGGTCAACAACCTTGCCTATGCCGTGCGGCTCGGGCTCTGGGGACCGGAGACGGCGTTCGCCAATCGCGAGCAATTCATCTCCAGCATTCGCCAGGGCGGGATCGCCGCCATGGAATTGGTCGCACGCGATCTCAAGGCGACTGGGCTCTACATGGCGCGAGCGCTGAGCTTCGCCGGTGTCGAATATGAGATCCTGCGGCACGAACTGACGCCCGCGCAGATCGAGATCTACGACACTTACGCCAATGCCTGGTCCATCATCCACCGGAACATGGAAAAAGCCCTGGAACTCACCGGCGTCGTCGATGGTCTCGAGAACACCACTTTGAATAGCGGGGCGAAGGCATCGGCCCGCTCGCGCTTCGAGTCCACCAAGCAGCGTTTCTTCGGCCAGGTGCTGCTTTCGATGAAGCTGCCAACGGTCATCGCCGCGGTCGGCGAGCATCTTATGGCGGGCCAGTCGGTGGTGCTTCAACTGGTGACGACGGCCGAGTCCATCCTCGACCGGCGATTGGGCATGCTCAGCCCGGATGAGCGCGTCGACCTCGAAATCGACCTCAGCCCTCGTGAATATGTCTAATGTGGAGCTCCACATTACACATATTCTTTGCAGTCGCAGTTTATGTCGAGCGTGGCGGCGAGAGACGCAGGTTTCCTTCGGTTTTCCATGATTTCACTCCAGATAATATGCGGG
>NZ_JBDZDK010000054.1:0-12545 GCF_040049155.1 Sphingomonas silueang | reverse complement strand
CTCCTTTCGAAGTTTCAGCCCGAGGGCACCGGTAAGCTCGGTGGGCAGATGCCATTGCCAACAAGCATCACGTCATCAGACGCACTCCTTTCTCGCGCCACAACGGCGCACACCATCCGCCCTTCTCGGGTCCGCCATAGGCGCGATCGGTTTCGTAGAAGGCGAGGATGTGGCGCATGGATCGGTCTCCGATACGGGCGACATGGTCCGGATCAACCCGCCTGCCCTGCCCTCCCCGCCCCTCTTTCCTCCTGTCGTCGATAGCACGAAGATGCGGGGGGATCGGACGTCGTGGTGCTGGCCGGTACATAGAAAAATAGGACAGGACTATTGACCTATGTTCCCGTATTGTTCTAGTTGGTGCCATACCGATCGAAGGAGGCTGCCGCGATGAAACCGACCGATTTCCTGCACGACTATAATGTCGACCTGCCGCTGATGGACGCGATGAAGGACGAGCAGTTGTCGATCACGCGGCGGCTGCTGGCACGCGCGCTGGTGGGGAGCGGCTACGACGAAGCCTGCTATGCGACGCAGGAGCTGCTGGAGACGTACCTCGAACTCCAGAACGACCGGCGCAAGAAGATCACGCACGGGCAGGGCTATCTGATGGCCGAGGCGGTGCTCGACGCGCGCAACCCGCTGCAGATGCGGCTGTGGTACATTCTCGACCGGATCGAGGTGGGCAAGGCGTTCAGCGACATGGCGTGGCTGAGGGGTCTGGCGCTGCGCCGGGCGGGCATGGTCCGCCAGATGCACGAGGCGGGCATCCCGGTGCCGCGGGTGCCTTCGCCGCACGGTGCCAGTGGGTCGGCCTCGGAGATGATGACGGTCAAGTCGCCGTTCGACGCCTGATACCGGGCCGAGAAGCATGACACGGTCGCGTGAGGGACGACCTCGCGCGGCCGTGCTGCATCTGTCCATTACGCGACACAGGCGAGCAGCGATGCGGTGTCGACGGGTGGCGTCGTGGTGACGCGATAGGGCTGCACCGGATCATCGGTGCCGACGACGAAGCGCTGACCGCCGCCATGATGCCGCTGCTGCACGGCGATCGCGTAGGCGTTTTCGAACGAGGCAAGACGGGCGCGGATGGGCGACAGGGGCATGGATGGTTGTCCTTGTGTTAAGGATTTCGGTGACAAAGTGCTGCTGGCGGACGTTCCCGAAGTGTCGGTGGTTGAAACCCCGATATCGCCGGGTACGTTATGGTGCTTGGTCTCATGGTGACATGGAGACCCTTCGAGGGTGGGACCGTGGGCGGCTGCTACCGTTTGCGGTCCCACTTTGATTCAGGCGGCGACCTGCTCGGGCAATGCGATATCCTCTTGCCCCGACGACGATACATCGCCCGTCGCGACCTGCAGCGCGTGCTGGAGCTGAAGGGCGGTGTCCTCGAACCGGACGCCCTCCCTTGTGGCGACGACATAGCCTCCGCCGAACTCGCCGAGGCGATGCCGGTCGCAGGTACGGGCGTATTCGAACCCGAAGGGCAGGGCGTCATCATCAGCGTCGTGGAACAGGACGCGGTGCAGCAGCCTCCCGATCGCGGACACATCGGCATGGTCGCCGGTGACCGACAGGCGGACGCTGCCATCGGGCAGCGGTCCGGCGGTGACGAAGTCGACCCCGAACTGGACGTGTTCCGGATCGTCGAACAGATCGAGGAAGGTCGCGAACGGGTCCTCGTCGCCCGGCGGGAAGATCTCGGCGAACTCGGGGCCGAGGTCGGCATAGGCCGCGAGACGTTCCGTCCCTTCCGCATCGAGAGCCTCATCAAACTCGAGCATGGTCGCTGTTTCGATGTTCTGCGCCTGCAGGGTGGTGATCGATAGCCCGAAGGCGACCTTGGTGTAGATGTTGCTCATGATGCAGCCCCCCCGCCTTCGGCGAGCCGGACGCGCGCGGTGGCGGCTTCCTCCGGCCAGGCTTGCGTCAGGTTGCCATGCAGGGTCGCGAAGTCGGCGACCGGAAAGCTGCCGTCGGTGCCGGGCCGGGTCACCAGCAGCGCCGAGACGATGACGTCGCGCAGGTCGCGCACGCTGACCGCCTGTGAGCGCGCGTCATATTCGACCGGCGCGGTGAGACCTGCCTCGATCCAGGAGCCAAGGCCGTTTTCGACCAGCTCGCCATAGGTGACGACGGTAGCATCCTCGGCCATCGCCGGATCGATGCGCAGGATCAGGGTCCGGTAGATCCCGAAGTCGTGGTGGTTATCACGGATATCGTAGCCGCAGCCTGCAGGCGGCGGACCGAAGCGCGCGATCAGCGCGGCGCGGTAGGCGACGAGTTCGAGGCGGTTGAGGCGGGCGAAGTTCTCGGTCCGGCCGAGTTGGGCGCAGTCGGCTTCGGCGGGGCCGGCGCCGAGATCGATGTAGTGGGGCATGAACATTCTCCCGGATCATCTGTGATCCGACCCTTCCCGCCCCCTTCTCTCCATGCCTTTCGTGAGATTGGATGCCCTATTGCATCCATTACGGATCAATCGCCGATGATCTCAATATCGTCGTGGAACACGAGGATGCTCGCCGACCCTTTTGCAGACGCGGGATTGTCGAGACGTACGAAAAAGCCTCCGATATGGGCCTGTACGACCTGACCCTCGGCAGTGGCCTGGCCTTCGCGACGGACGCGCACCCGTCGCCCGACCATCGGGTGGTTCGGCGGACGCACCGGCTGCTCGGCAACATCACGGCGCAGGTTCGCAGCCAAGTCGCCGGGTACCACCGCGAACGGTGCGACCAAGGCGATCGCGGCGTCGGCGGTCGTCACCTCCCCCGGTGCGGCGCCCCACCAATAGGCGATCTCATCGGTATCCTTCAGGAACACCTGCACGAAATAGGTCGCCAAGGGTCGGTCCCACCCCACGACGGCGTGCGACACCTCCGGCCGGTCTAAGTGCGCGTCCAACTCGTAACGGCTCATGTCCGGTCCTTCGGATTGGGTAACGACGCGGATGATCGTATACCAAGCTGTACGTTTGCGGGCAGTTCGATCACGCTGCAAGCGGCCTTGCGGGCAGGCCTGCATGAAAGCGATCGAGCCAGTCGCGCATCGTCGGCCGCTCTCCGACCGGGATGGTGGCGGCGACGTCCTGGAAGCGGATCAGCTCCGTCGGCGCGTCCCGCACGATGCGGTCGATCTCATCCCCCGGCAGCAACCGTTCATGGCGGATGAACAGCGTCACCGACCCCGGCCGCGCCTTGGTCGAGCGCCGCCACAGTCCTTCGACGGTGTGCAGCCGCGGCGCGGCGCGTGCTTCGACCAGCACGATCAGCCGCAGGCACCATGCCGGCAGCTCGCGAATCTCTTGCGGCCTGTTGGATACGCACAGCCAGCAAGCCGACTTAGGGGGCACCGGCAGACCTTCGGCCTCGATCCTGGCAGTGCAGGCGTCGCGGTCCCAGCCCCACTCGCGCAACGGGTACTAGCAGTCATAGAGCGGATCGTCGATCGCCAGCGCGTGGTTTGCGCGCTGCGTGTCGCGCGGTCCGGCGTCATAGCCGATCAGGCGGATGACCCGCTGCCCCCGCTCCCACGCCGAGATCGCGGGCGACCAGGACCGGAGGAACGCATCCTGTGGTGCCTTCTTGTATTTCAGACTGCACGAGCTGCCGCCGAGCGATTTGCTCGGCAGCGTGGCGTTGGTCAGGCACATCTCCAGCAGCCCGTAATAGGGCGGCCAATGCTTGAACCGCTTGGGCTGGTAGGAGACGATCTCGTGGTGGATGCCGCGCGCCCGCATCCACGGTCCGATGACGTCGAGATAGGCGTAGGTCTCCGGCTTCTCGACCGCGGTGTCGGCGGTCAGCACGAGATCGGGTGCTTCGCCGCGTGCGACCAGTTCGACCAGCAGGGCGGTGCTGTCGACACCGACGCCGTAGGCAAGGACGCGGGGCGGCGGGATCACGCTGTCGCCTCGTCGGCCGGGTGGCTGTCGAACGGCGCTCCCACCGCCTCCAGCCATTCATCGGAAAGCCCAAGTGCGGCGATGCGAGAGAATAAGGCAGCGCGCAAATCGATCGGGGTGAAGTCCAGGCCTTGCGGGTCGTTCGAGATGACGCTGAATGCGATCGTGACCGCATGATCGTAGCGCGCCATCTCAGGCCGCCACCAGTTCGAGCGGGGATAGCGATACAGAGACCTCGGTCTTGTCGAGCCAGATCGTTGCCGCGCGCCCCTCGGGGATGAGCCAGCGGCATTGCAGCATCAGCGTTCGCAGCCGCTGCTCGATCGCTTCGTCGGGGCCGACCATGAGGGTGGTAATCCGCTCGGCAGCCTGGGTGCGAAACGCATCGCGCTGGGTCGCGGGGCTGTCACAGTCGCTGTCGCTGCTGACCGAGAAGATCGCGCGCTCGAACAGGTCGACCATGTCGCTCGGATCGGCATCGCAGTCCCGCACGATGAACAGGCCGACCTCCTCGGCTTCCCGTCCTCCCCACGCGTCGCCCGCGAACGCGACATCGGTCGCGGTCGTCGTCGTGGCGCTGGCACCGGCATGCGAGAGCGTCATCACCAAGTCGATCGCATCGACGAAGCCGCTCTCGATCGCGGGGTTCGCGTCGCCGGCGATATCGATCGTCGCGACCTGTTCGCCTGCAGTGACGCGGAAGGCGACGTCCTTGACACGAGCCAGCGTGTCGTACCAGCGGTAGCCGGCGAACCGTTCCTCGCCATGCACGAGCGGCGCGTCGATTGGATTGTGCCGCCCAAGACAGCGCGCCAGCGGCTGCGCGACGATCGCGGGCAGGTCGGGCATGACGGTCATCGCCAGCCCGGTGACGGGCTGTCCGCTGTCGTAGCAGTCGCCATCGGCGATCGCGGGGAACCAGCCCTCGAGATAGGCATCCGCCTCGGACAGCTCGATGCCCATGTCCCGCGCAACCGACCAGTCGGTGTGGGACAGGCGGTGCGAACCCGACGCCGCGATCGCGCGGAAGATCGTCGCATGAGCGGCGGCACGAAGCGCGGTGAGTGTGTCGTTCTGGACGACTTCCTTGCGCGCCGGCAGCACCAGCTGCAGGTCCGGGGTGTCGAGTATCTCGACCCGCACCGTCCAATGGCGACCACGATCGACCTCGATGACGATGGGCAGCTCGCAGCCAATGGTGAGGCCGTGGAAGTTCAGCCGCGGATCGGCGCGGCGATAGTGCGACGGCATTTCGCGGAGCACGCCGATCCGGCTGCCGTTCCAGTCCTCGACATGGACCGCATCGGCGAGCCATGCCCGCTGCTCGACCTCGATGCCGTTCCACGACACGGGCAGCGGATAGTAGCGCGCGACGCGAGCTACCGCCTGGGCGATCTGCAGGCGCCAGTGCTTCGGCATTACCAGGGTGATCTCGGTGCCACCGGCGATCGGGTCGGCGCACACGTCGATAGGTTGGCCGCTATCCCAGCCATCGGCGGGAATGTCGGCGCGCCATCCGCTGGCGGCGGTGCTGGAGAACGAGCGGATCGTCACCGCACGTCCGGCAAGGCTGAAGACGCCCATGCCCGCCGGATCCTCGCGACGCCGGGTATCGTCCGACCAGTCCGAACGCCCGAGCGTCAGGATCGAGGAGGGATCAGCGATGCCGTGGCCGTCGTCGGCGATGCTGAAGACCGGATCGTCGGCCGTCAGGTCGGCGGTGACGGTGATGCGGCTTGCCCCAGCGCGGCGGCTGTTCTGCAGTAGCTCGGTCAGGATGTCGTCGAGCGAGCCGTTGAAGAGGCGACCGACCTTCGAGATCGTCTCGGGCGCGACGCGGGCATGGATCGTGGGCGGCAGCATGGGGCAGGTCTCCGGCAAGGCCGGGACCATTCCCCGGCGATACCTTCATCCCTCCCCCTTCTCTCCGACCAAGAACCGCAGTGGCTTCAACAAGGAGGTCACGCTTCCGGGAGATAGCTGCGCCGATCGAAGCGCGGATCGTACAGCCATTTGCGGACCTTGCGCGCCGTCACCCGGGCAATATCAGGGTGCTCGGGGTTGATGAGGATGTTGCGCTCCTCGGGCACGATGACCGAGGGAACCAGCAGGATCAGCGAGCGGCGGCTTTCCGCCCATCTGGTCCCGAACATGGCGCTGACCATCGCCGCGGGCTGGGCATCCCAGCCCGGATCGATCCGCTGCGGATCGACCGTCTCGGCTGCGGCCCACAGGTCGTCCGGAATCTCGATCTCGACCAGATAGCGGTTGAACGGCAGACCCGCGGCATTGAGATGCACCACGGTTTCGAGACAGGCCAGCGCCCGGCTCTCCGCCGCATACAGCAGCGGCACACCGACGTCGTTCCATCGCCCGCCGGAGATCCTGGCACCGGCGCCCGACAGGTCATCGGCCGTATAGCTTCGGGTATCCGTCGCGATCCGCCATGCCGAGCGGGTCACGCATAGGCTCCGCCCTGGATCTGCATCAGCGTGCGCGACACCAGCGCCTGCCCCTCCATCGTGTCGAGAAGGTCGATGGGACGGTCGTCGCCAAGCGCGGGCAGCGGTTCGCGCAACCACGCCGACAGCCATGCCGCGGTATCGAAACCGGGCGCGCCGCCCGCTTCCTCGACCATCGCCTCGACCTGCCCCACGAGGCGGGCGAGACCGATGACCCGTTCGCCGTCCTCGATCGACAACGGCTGATCGCGTACCGCCTTCTTGTTTACGGTCGCGGTCTTCAGGTTGAGCGCATCCATCATCACCTGCTGATCGAAGTGAAGCTCGTTGATGAAGTGCTTCACCTTGCGCGCCGACACCCCCTGTCGGATGAGGCGGATGCGTTCGACCGGCGAGGCGTGAAAGATGCCCGCATAGGGAAAGGCGGGGGTATGCGTTGTGGCGCGTACACTCTGTTCTGTAGCGATGCTGGACATGCGTTGCTCCTTTGAGCGATAAGATAGCTATTTTTATCGATATAGGAAGTGTTGGTGACGTTCTACCCGCAGCCTGTCGACCAGCGCCGCATCCGGGTGGGTCTGAATGAGCCGTTCAAGCGCCTCAGTCGGCAGCAACGTCGGATCGAGGCGCGGCCCCTTCGCCTTCGGCGTCAAGCGACCCATTGCCAGCAAGCGACGTCGGTTACGAACTTCAACCAGCAATTCGCCACGTTCCCGCCAGCTAAAGACGCGGTCAAGCCCGGACAACCATCCGCCACGCGCATCGACCAGCATCGTCTCGCATCGCGCGAGGTCATCATCGTGGCGGCATTCCCGGATCTGGCTCACGGTCAGTTCCCGTGCCGTCCCCGCAACGCGCCGATAGAACTCGCTACTCGGCTGCTCGATGGCGAACAGCCGGTGCATGTACCGTACCCACGTCCCCATGGTCTCCCACGCATATGGCTTCGTGACCGTCCGTTCGGCGCGGCGATACGCGCGCTCTGGCGGCAGGCACCGCGGCGGACGCTTGTCGCCAAAGAACAGGTCGGGTTGACGGGCGCTCATGCTGCCTGCGCCATCAACCGCGTTGCCCCGGCGAAGGCGCGTAGCGCGCGCCCCATCGCTTCCCGCAACCGGGCCTTGTTGGTCACGACGATGGTGGGGTCGAGCGGTACGCCTCCCGCGGTGGCGTATCCGTCTGCCAGACGGCCCGCCCCGGTTTCGATGCGCACGAGATGCCCCCGCACCGGTGCCGGACCGACATGCCGGGCGGTGAACTCGCCAAGGCGACCGCTGAGGAACGGCAGCGTCTTGCCCCAGCGGATGTGACCCCCGCCGATGGTGTCGCCGACACCACGCCCGCGGCTGAGCCACAGCCGCAGCTGCGCGCGCTGTAGGAGGGCGGAATTGCGGGTCCGCTCCATCGTGCGGCAGAGCGGCAGCACGTCCGCCATGCCGTCGATGACGCGCAGCGCCTCGCCCTCGGCGATCACCAGCAGGTCGTCGTACTCGCGCCCGGCGATCAGCGCGCGCAGTTCGGCGCGATAGTGCGGCTGCCCGAGCAGCGCATCCGCTCTAGCCGCCGTCAGCGGGCGCGTCAGGTCAGCCGTGTCACCACATGCGAAGCCGTCCGCCCCGATCGCCACGACCGTCATAGCCTGTGCGGCGATATGGCCGCGCACCCGGTCCAGCAAACTGGCATCGCCGATCAGTGCCAGACGGCGCGCCCACGACGCCGGGCGGGCGGCATCGTCGGGCTTGGGCCAGGCGCTTGGCAGCGGACGTCCTCGCACCGGCATGACCGTGGGTCGCGGTGCGTTATCCATGCGCAGCGCCACCAGATTGGCGCGGCGGGCGGCATCGAACGGATCGGCGACATTGCCCCCGCCCTCGACGAAACCGAGGTCATACGCCGCGAGACGCTGGGCGGTATCAGGACGCAGGCTGCGCCACGGACGCGGGTTGTAGTCCCATCCGGCGTGGGCGGCATACCAGCCATCGGCGAAGACGACCGCCTCGTCCCAGTCCAGTGCATGGCGGTCGCGGGCAGTGAGGATGGCGAGGTCGCGGGTCGAGATCGTGCCCTCGTCCGCCTGGGCGTCCATGAACGCGAAGTTGTCGGCCCGGCGCTTCGCCTCTCGCGCTGCATCGATCGCGTCGTGGAACGGGCGCAGCGCCTCGACCCGCTGGCGCGAGCGTGCCTGGCGCGCCTCCAGCGGCTGATCGTGGGGCAGCTCGGGGAAGGCGCGCCAGATCGCCGCCAGCGCCTCGGCCTCGTTGTCCGGTCGGCCCCGCGCGCGCCAGTGGTCCGCGTCCCCTGGACGGAAGCTATCGTTCCGCATCGCTCAGGCCGCCTGAGCGATCGTGTGGATCGACCGCGACGGCAGGACCGGCACCATCGCAAGGTCGCGGACGATGCGCTCGGCCAAGGCGGGCATGTCCAGCAGCTCTTGCAGGCCGACGCGATGCGGCCGACCGCCGCAGTCGTCGTGCCGCCCACGCACCCGCCGGTAGCTGACCGTGCAGCGGTCGCGGGTATAGCCGAACCCCAGCGTCACGCAGATGGTGTCGCCGTGCAGGACCGACGTGCCGGTCAGGCCGACGTCAAGGTCGATGCGTACCTCGAACGTCCCGATCGCCGTACCAAGGACTGACGCCAAGCGGGTCAGCACAAGCCGCGCCTGTTCGTGGAAGCGCTCCACGATGCCGTCGTTCGTGAGGCCCGCCTCGGCGATCGCGATCAGAAGCCGTTCGTCGACATTGGTCGCGATCTGCTGCCGGCGCTGCTGCTGCACGACCTCCGTGACGCCGTGCGCGCCGATACGGCCGAGATGGCAGGCGAGGAGCATGGTCGCCGGGTCGTGCTCGGGCGCGACGACCGCGCGACCGCAATCCTCGACCGCGCGGGTCAGTGCGTTCAGCGTGGCGGTGATGCTGGTCAGCGCGGCGGGATCGAGTGCCTGACGCTGGCGCTGTGCGGTGTCGAGGATCATGGGGGCTGGCTCCGGTTGCTCCGCGCGACTTCCCGCGCGTGCAATCTCCCATCCCTCTCCTCTCCCATGTGCCCTGGTGTGGTTCAGTCCGTTCGCGTCGTCAGCTACAGGATAGATGCACGGCGGATCCTGCTACCGATCGTTGTCGTCACCGATCAGCCCAAGGTGGTGGCGAACATATCCGCCGACGAAGATGTAGGCGAAGTTCAGCGGCAGCCCGACTGCCATCCAGACCCATAGGTGCTTGCCGGCAGCAGAGGTACATAGCCAGTATAGCGCGGTGCCGATGATGAGGATTTCGATCGTCCCGACCAGCTCACGCGCCATGGATCGCCGCGAGAAGGCATCACCCCAACTGAACTTGCAGCGTGCATCGCTCATCGGAAGAGTCCTTCCACCTGGGGTCGAGCATAGCCGGCGACGCCGTCTCTATCATTGCCGGCGTATCGCTTTTGAATGATCCGCTTCAAGACAGCGGTGGTGGCCTATCCAGCATCGTCGCATCGAGGCTCTCGAGCGTGTCGCCGTCTCCTCGCGTCCTGTAACGGTCCGCGTCGACCAGGCCCCACTTCTCGCGTGCCGTATAGGTCGGGTGCACGAGCGCATCGACGCCTTCGACTTCGCGAAAGACGACGCCGACCTTGCCCGCCGGCACCCAGGCTGCCCAGTCGCCCCACGCCGCACCCGCGACGTACTGGCCGATCGCTGCCTGATAGGCGGCACGCCGGCGCAGGATATGGCTATCGCGGGCAGCGATCGTCTTGCCGGTGAACGCGCCATATTGCTCGGGCAGCCAGTTGCAGGCGATCTGATGCGCGATCGGCAATTCGATTGCGAGATACGGATCAGCTGCGGCGCGCAGCTCGGCCTCGAAAGCGAGCACGACGCGCGTCCACTCGACATCCTCCTCGTAGAAGACGCTCTCGCACCGCAGCGAGTCCGGCATCCCCGCTTGCCGTTCGTCGGACAGGACGAAGCCGCCATGGCTCGCGGTGGTGACGTGCCAGATACCCGGTAGACGTTCAGTGGTGGTGTAGGGTGGCCCCCAGATAGTGAAGGTCGGCGCGCAGGTGTGCTGAAAGGAGGGCATGGAATACAACTCCTGATCGGGTTCACCCCCCTGCCTCTCCCTCTCCGCTTTCAGTCACGAATGACGCAGGGGTCGGTTCAACTAGGCCGGATCGACATTCATCGTAGCCAGATCATGGCAGCGGCGAGATGGACGAAGCCGGTGAAGTGGATGATGCGGCGGTCGTAGCGAGTAGCGAAGCGTCGGAAATGTTTGAGGCGACCGAAGCATCTCTCGATCTGGTTGCGATGCTTGTAGATGAGGGCATCGTGCGAGATGGCGACCTTGCGGTTGCGCTTGGACGGGATCACCGCCTCGGCGTTCATCGCAGCGATCTGACTGCGCAAGTCATTGCCGTCATACGCCTTGTCGGCGAGCACCGCTTTGCCGCGCTGGCCTTCGAGCAGGGCGGGTGCCGAGGCGATGTCGCTGGCCTGCCCGGGCGTGATGCGAAACCGCAAAGGTCGGCCGAACGTGTCGGCGAGCATGTGAATCTTGGTCGTCAGTCCGCCTCGGGAACGCCCCAGCGCCTGATCCTTGCCCCCCCTTTTCCGCTCGCCGCCTGCTGATGGGCGCGAACGATGGTGCTGTCGATCATCAGATACTGATTGTCGCGATCCACCGTCAGCGCCTCGAACACCCGCTCCCAGACGCCAGCGTGGCACCAGCGGCTGAAACGCCGATGCACCGTCTTCCACTTGCCGTAGCGTTCCGGCAGATCGCACCAATGCGCGCCAGAGCGCAGCACCCACAAACATCCGTTCACAAACAGCCGGTTATCCGAACCCGTTCGGCCAGGATCAGCCGTCTTGCCCGGAACCAGCGAGGCAATCCGGGACCATTGCGCCTCGCTCAACTCGTACCGCCTGATCCCCATTATCCGCTCCGCGCCATAACACGGATGCTTATGAACCACCGTTCAGCGCGTTTGGGAATCCTGAATGTCGATCCGACCTAGGTTGTGAACCCATAAACGGTTGAGCGTTCTGGCTGGCTGGCTACAACGCGGCAATGGGGCAAGGACCAGCATTGTTTGTGGCGCTGCTGATGGCGGCGGGGATCGTCCGGACGCTTATCAGGGGCAATGCCGCAGCGGGTGAAGGGCTGTCGCGAGAGGACGAGCCGCTGGCATTTTGGGGCGTCGTCGGAACTGCCGCTGTTGTCTTGGTCGTCATGCTGTACATCGCGTGGACAGCTCACAGCTGAGGCTTCCCTCCGGAGCCGTCTCGTGATTCACGCTCTGCATGAGCCGCTATGACCTGACAGACTTCGAGTGGCGCGTGATCGAGCCGCTGCTGCCCCACAAGCCGCGAGGCGTGCCGCGCGTCGATGACCGGCGCGTACTGAACGGCATCTTCTGGGTGTTGCGGTCGGGGGCACCGTGGCGCGACCTGCCGGAGCGCTATGGCCCGCGCACCACCTGCTACAACCGCTTCAAT
This sequence comes from Sphingomonas silueang, assembly GCF_040049155.1. Lineage (NCBI taxonomy): Bacteria > Pseudomonadati > Pseudomonadota > Alphaproteobacteria > Sphingomonadales > Sphingomonadaceae > Sphingomonas > Sphingomonas silueang. The sequence goes on along the minus strand of NZ_JBDZDK010000054.1, from coordinate 691 downwards.
CGATGGCGGCAGGCGGGCGTCTGGGATCGGCTCATGACCGCCATCAGCGCCGCGCATGACGGCGAGATCCAGATGATCGACAGCACCTCTGTTCGCGCCCACCAACAGGCTGCGACGGCAAAAAAGGGGGTGCGGATAACTGCATCGGTCGATCACGTGGCGGGCTCACGACCAAAATCCATGTCGTCGTCGACGCACAAGGGCTTCCGATCCGGCTCGGCCTAACGGCCGGACAGACGCACGACGGGCAGATCGCGGACGAGCTGCTCGACCATCTCGGCCCGCGCACCATCGTGCTGGCGGACAAAGCCTATGATGCCAACCGCATCCGCGAGATGATCCAGGATCAGGGCGCGACGCCCAACATCCCGCCCAAGAGCAACCGGCGCTGGAAACCCTGCTTCAGCAAGCGCCTCTACCGTGAGCGCAACCTGATCGAGCGGTTCTTCTCCAAGCTCAAGCACTTCCGCCGGGTCGCCACCCGATACGACAAGCTCGCCGCCAACTTCTTCGCCATGGTCCAGCTCGCCTCAATGCGGCTGTGGCTCCGCGCTTATGAGTCTACGGCCTAGAGGCTGTTATGGACTTGTAAGCGGGGCTGATTCACCCGTTATTGAATGAGCATTTGCCGCAAGCCGTATCCCTCTGATGTCAGCGAGGAGGAATGGTCGCTGGTGGCGCCGTACCTGCT
>NZ_JBDZDK010000053.1:0-12722 GCF_040049155.1 Sphingomonas silueang | reverse complement strand
TCTCCACGGCAAACATCCCTGGCCGCTCCAAAAGGAGCAGCCTAACCAATGGCCGGCTTTTACACCGCCGCGCTCAGCAAATCGCAGGCGCTCCATTGGCCTGGTTTGTCACCGCCCTCCACACGTCTGCCAGCAGCTTCGTGAGCCCGCGGGTGTCGCCGTTGCATCGCGCGCGGCTGTTCGCCAGGAACGGGAATGTGCCGGACTTGTAGTCGACGCCGGCTGCCTTCAGTTCCTCTTCCGTTTTGCCAACGCTCGCGACCTCGGGAGAGGTGTAGATGACGGCGGGTACGGTGTTGTAGTCGACCCCTGGATAGCGGCCGGCGATCCCCTCCACGCAGCGCACCCCATCCAGCGTCGTTTTGTGCGCAAGCATCGGTCCCGCGATAACGTCGCCGATAGCGTAAATTCCGGGGACAACAGTCTTGAAACCAAGCTCCACAGGTATGCGGCCCTTGGGGTCGAGCAAGACACCGACTTGGTCCAGCCCTAGGCCGTCTGTGTAGGGTCTACGGCCCACTGCGACCAGCACGACGTCGGCCGCGAGGGTCTCGGTTGCACCGCCGTTTGACGGCTCGATGGCGATAAGCAGGTCGTCGGGGCGCTTCTCGACGCTCGTCACTTTGGTCTGGAACCGGAAGTCTAGCCCTTGCTGCTTCAGCGTTTTAAGCAGGTGTCGCGAGATCTCGCGATCCATGCTGGGCACGATGCTCTCGAGGAACTCAATCACAGTCACCCTGGCGCCCAACCGACGCCAGACGCAGCCCAGTTCAAGGCCGATATAGCCGCCGCCGATGACGACCAGATGATCCGGCACCTTCTTCAACGAGAGCGCGCCCGTATTCGAGACGACGCGCTCCTCATCAATGTCGATACCTGGCAGCCGCGCGACATCCGAGCCGGTTGCTACGATGATCCCCTTGGTTGCCGTCAGAGATCGAGCGCCACCCTCGGCCAGATCGACGGCGAGGCGATCGTGTGCCGTGAAACGGGCGCTTCCCTTCACCCATTCCACCTTGTTCTTTTTCAAGAGGTGTTCGACGCCCTTGGTAAGCCCAGCGACGACCTCATTTTTGCGGCTGATCATTTGCGCCAAGTCGAGGGCAACGCCGCTGACGCCGATACCATGCTTCTCAAGCCCCTCGCTGAGGTCGGCAAACAGCTCCGTCGAATGGAGAAGAGCCTTGGAGGGAATGCAGCCGACATTGAGACAGGTGCCGCCAAGCGTGGCGCCACGTTCGACACACGCGACGCTCATCCCGAGCTGTGAAGCGCGGATGGCGGCGGGATAGCCTGCCGTGCCCCCGCCGATTACGATGATGTCGAAGCTGTCGTTCATTCGTTCGTCCTCGATAAACCGGTCACCTGAGCTGAACGCCGCTGGCAAGGAACCGCTTCGCCAGCAGCGCGAACATCCGAGTTCAGCCCATCTCTAGATATCCACGTGAAGTCCGCTGAACCCGCACCATCAAGGCGGGGAGAAAGGGATAGAAGGGTCTCACCTCTTGGACGAAGCGCTCTCCGTCTCCAGTATCGCCGGCCGGTGTGCGCTGGGCGCTGATCAGATCACTTGGCACGGGCACCTCTCGTCAGAATTTGCAGCCGCAGGCAATCGCCTGTGAGCGGCCCCCACCGGGTGGTCCGGCTTGTTAGTTAGTGCATTGTCGTCTCCGCCGCCATTGCCGTGCGTAGGTGGAGCGAAGCGGAACCGGAGGCCGGTAATGGCGGTGTCACCGCTTCCGGGGCCGGCGGGCGGTAGCCCAGGCTACTGTGCGGCCGGACGGTGTTGTAGTGACGGCGCCATGCCTCGATCAGCACCCTGGCCTCCGCGAGGCTGTAGAAGATCTCGCCATTGAGCAGCTCGTCGCGAAGCGACCCGTTGAAGCTCTCGTTATAGCCGTTCTCCCATGGCGAGCCCGGGGCGATGTAGAGCGTCTTCACGCCGATCTGTCCGAGCCAGGTCTGGACGGCGGTGGCGATGAACTCGCTGCCATTGTCCGATCTGATGTGCGCTGGCGGACCGCGTTCGATGAACAGGTCGGCCAACGCGGCCAGCACGTCTTCGTGGCGCAGTTGACGTGACACGACCAGTGCCAGGCACTCGCGACTGGCCTCGTCGATGATGGTCAGGATGCGGAACTTGCGCCCATCGTGGGTACGCTCCTCGACGAAATCATAGGCCCAGACATGCCCCGGATACTCTGGTCGAAGCCGGATGCAGGAGCCGTCATTGAGCCAGAGCCGGCCGCGTTTCGGTTGGCGCTGCGGCACTTTCAGCCCCTCGCGCCGCCAGATCCGCTCGACGCGCTTGTGGTTCACAGACCAACCCGCCGCATGCAGCAGTGCGGTTACCCGACGGTAACCGTAGCGCCCATACTGCTTTGCCAGCGCGACGACGTCGTCGGTGAGCGCCTGCTCATCATTAGCCCCGCACGGCACTTTGCGCTGCGTTGACCGGTGCTGGCCAAGCACGCGGCACACGCGCCGCTCGGACACGTCCAGCACCTCCCGGACCTGGTCGATGCAGCGCCGGCGCCGTGCGGGGCTCAGAAGTTTCCCTTTGCCGCCTCCTGCAGGATGAGCTTGTCCAGCGTCAGATCCGAAATCGCACGCCGCAGCCGGGCGTTCTCCTTCTCCAGATCCTTCATCCGACGGGCCTGGTCCGTCTTCAGGCCACCATATTCCTTGCGCCAGCGATAGTAGGTCTGCTCGCTGACCGCGATCCGTCGGCACGCCTCGGCGGTCGTGCCGCCTTGGCCCAGCACGATCTCCACCTCACGCAGCTTGCCGATGATCTCCTCGGGCTTGTGTTTCTTCAAAGGCATTCGTTGTCCCTTCCCTGGTCCAGACTGTCATAGTCGATGGACCACTCAGAAGGGGGCAGCTCACCTGTGCCGCATCATCAATCTTCCCTACATTCTACAGTAGCTGTAGAATCAAGCTCATTGTAATTCCGGCAGCAGAAAGCGGGCATTCGAATGCAAATCGGCGAACTGGCGAAAGCCACCGCGACCAAGGTCACGACGATCCGCTTCTATGAGGGCATCGGCTTACTCGGCCGCCCCGCTCGCACGACCTCAGGCCGGCGCACTTACGGGGCGTCGGACACCGATCGTCTCAACTTCATACGAAACGGTAGGCGTCTCGGCTTTTCCATCGACGAGATCCGCTCCTTGCTCGCACTCGCCGATCAGCCGGACCGCGACTGCGGGGAAGCCACTGAGATCGCATCACGTCATCTCGCCGATGTTGAGGAGCGCCTTCGCCAGCTAGGCGCGCTGCGCGATGAACTGGCTGCAATGAGCGCTGCCGGCTGTTCGGCCAAAACGATGGCCGAGTGTCGCGTTATCCAAGCTATCGCTGGACCAACCGCATAACCCTGAACCGAGAACGGAAAATTACGTGATGCCACTACGGAGCCTCTGCGCCTCAACAGCTCTCCTGATGGTGGCTACGATCGCGATGGCAACGCCCGCCATCGCAGACCCGTCCGATGATTACATCAACGCCGATCGGCCTGGCATTGCGGACGGCAGCACAACCGTGGGAAAGGGTCGCTTCCAATTGGAGACCGCGATCCAGGCCGAGTTTCGTCACGACGGCGATGAACACGAGCGGACAATCTTCTTTCCGACCCTGCTCCGCTACGGCGTTGTCGACAAGGTCGAGTTACGGGTCGAGGGAAACACCTATTCATGGATGAGGCAGAAGGACGCTACCAATACATCATACTCAAATGGCTTCTCCCCCACATCGATCGGACTAAAATACAACTTCATTGATGTTCCGGAAGGTTCAAAGCAGGTCTCACTCGGCGCAATTGCTCGTATTTTCCCACCGTCTGGCTCTGGAGATTTCTGAGCTGCCCCCTTCTGAGTGGTCCATCGACTATGACAGTCTGGACCAAGGAAGGGACAACGAATGCCTGCGAAGAAGCACAAGCCGGAGGAGATCATCGGCAAGCTGCGTGAGGTGGAGATCGTGCTGGGCCAGGGCGGCACGACCGCGGAGGCATGCCGGCGGATCGCGGTCAGCGAGCAGACCTATTATCGCTGGCGCAAGGAATATGGTGGCCTGAAGACGGACCAGGCGCGTCGGATGAAGGATCTGGAGAAGGAGAACGCCCGGCTGCGGCGTGCGATTTCGGATCTGACGCTGGACAAGCTCATCCTGCAGGAGGCGGCAAAGGGAAACTTCTGAGCCCCGCACGGCGCCGGCGCTGCATCGACCAGGTCCGGGAGGTGCTGGACGTGTCCGAGCGGCGCGTGTGCCGCGTGCTTGGCCAGCACCGGTCAACGCAGCGCAAAGTGCCGTGCGGGGCAGATGATGAGCAGGCGCTCACCGACGACGTCGTCGCGCTGGCAAAGCAGTATGGGCGCTACGGTTACCGTCGGGTGACCGCGCTGCTGCATGCGGCGGGCTGGTCGGTGAACCACAAGCGGGTCGAGCGGATCTGGCGGCGCGAGGGGCTGAAGGTGCCGCAGCGCCAACCGAAACGTGGCCGGCTCTGGCTCAATGACGGCTCCTGCATCCGGCTTCGACCAGAGTATCCGGGGCACGTCTGGGCCTATGATTTCGTCGAGGAGCGTACCCACGATGGGCGCAAGTTCCGCATCCTGACCATCATCGACGAGGCCAGCCGCGAGTGCCTGGCACTGGTCGTGTCACGCCAGCTCCGCCACGAAGACGTGCTGGCCGCGTTGGCCGACCTGTTCATTGAACGCGGTCCACCAGCGCACATCAGGTCGGACAATGGCAGCGAGTTCATAGCCACCGCCGTCCAGACTTGGCTCGGCCAGATCGGCGTGAAGACGCTCTACATCGCCCCGGGCTCGCCATGGGAGAACGGCTACAACGAGAGCTTCAACGGGTCGCTTCGCGACGAGCTGCTCAATGGCGAGATCTTCTACAGCCTGGCCGAGGCCAGGGTGCTGATCGAGGCATGGCGCCGTCACTACAACACCGTCCGGCCGCACAGCAGCCTTGGCTACCGCCCGCCAGCCCCGGAAGCGGCGACACCGCCATTGCCGGCCTCCGGTTCCGCTTCGCTCCACCTACGCCCGGCAATGGCGGCGGCGACGACAATGCACTAACTAACAAGCCGGACCACTCGGTGGGGGCCGCTCAGGAAACGGACTCTCCCTCACAGGAGACCGCATGTGCTCCTCATATAGACGATGGCTGATAACCGTTCAACTAACGGCAGGTGCGACACGGACGGTGCAACGCACCTCCTCCGGCCCGACATCAATGCGGTTACTGTCCTGCTGCGCCCGCACGCTGCCCAGCTCGTTGACTTCTATTCGATCGCGTCCGTCATACCGCGAGCATTGAACCAATTATCGCCGGTCGAACATCACGAACTACCATGCGCCTATGCGGGAGCGCCGGTAAACGAGACCAATCGATGTCGAGACACTGCGCGGGTACGTCGTAGGTGATTTCCGACGATAGGAAACGGACTGCAACCTTCATCAGCTCGACCGTGACCGGCTCGCCCGGGCAGCGATGGTGAATGCGCGCGTCACCGCCGCCCTGGGGAATGAAGCCGAATGCGCCGCCATCCTCCTCTCGGAAGCGTTCCGGACGGAACTCGTGCGGCTCCGACCAGGTACGCGCATCGCGGTTTGTGCCGAACAGGTCGAGCATCACGCGCCGCCCCTTCGGGAAGTGCATGCCTCGCCAAGTGAACCCGGCGCGCACCCTTGCCGCCACAGCCGGGAAGAAGGGGTAGAAGCGCCGCACCTCTTGAACGAACGCATCCAAGCCGCTGTCGTCGCCGGCGCGGAACCGTGCCCTCCACTCGGGGTGCAGGTGAAGCGCGTGCGCGGCGAACGTGATGAAGACCGCCACCGCAACTGTTGGCCGCAGCACGTTCAGGAGTTCGACCGCCGCGATGCGGAGCGGCAAGGGCTGCCCTTCAAGATCGCGGTGCGCGGCGATCGCGCCGAGGGCGGACCCTGGCGGCGTCTCGATGCGGCCCTCGCGGGTGTCGCGGATAACTCTAGAAAGCCAGCGCTCGGCGCGCCCGCGGGCGAGACGCGAGCGTAGATGCCGAGGGCCAATGCTCGCCGCAGCATCGAACATGGCTACGAGCTGCCGGGTTCGACGGCGCACTTCGGTTTCGGCGAGCGGCACGCCCGCCCAGGCGCACACGGCGCGCGCAAGAGGCTCGTGTAGCGCATCGTATAGCACGATCTCGCTCTTGGAGCGCCATCGGGTCGCGGCGACGGCAAGCTCCTCGCCGAATCGAGCGCCGAGCGCCGCCACCCGGTCCTGGGTCATCAGCGATACGAACAACGCCTTGCGGTGGCGGTGTTCCTCGTCATCGAGTCCCTGAACCCCACTCTTGCCGAGCAGCGTCGCCCGAACCGGCTCGGGCATCGCGCCCTGACGCGCGAACCGCGCCTCGTCGTAGAAGAACTCGGCGGCCTCGGGGCCGCTCATGCAAATGGTCGGCCGGAGCAGAAGCCGGGTTTGGAAGGCGTCGGACCCGAACCGGCGACACCGTGTCGCGATGTAGCGGTACGGATCGCGCAGCAATCGAGCCGTCGCGTCGAGGGTCGGTTCCTGAGACATCTTTGTCATGCTCGTCTTCCCGCAGTCCGGGCGTCACGATGTGCGGTCCATCGGTCGTCGGAAATTAAATCACTGCTCCTGCAACCGCGCCGCCACATCCGCCAAGTCGAAAGCCGGCTACAGGATCGGCTGAAAGCTTGATCGCACCTGAGTAAAGAGGACAGACCAAACGATGGCGCCCGACGTTGGTCGGCGAGCTTGCCTCATAAGCCGCACTCTGATGCCGGCTATGACACTTCGCAATCCGCAGGGAAACTCGAATCCCCGCCGTCAATTCAACGTTTTCGTCGGCGCCCTCGCACTGCTGACGCTCATGGAGATTATAGGATGGCTGCCGCTACCGATCGTCAAGCACCGGACGAACGACGCACGCTCTAGATCGTGCTGCTGCTGAACGTCGCCATCGCGGCGGGCTTCTTCGCCGCCGGGTTCTTTGCGGACTCCAGCGCCCTGATCGCGAACGGCGTGGACAACCTGTCGGACACGGCCGTGTACGCGCTCAGTCTCATAGCGCTCAGCCACGGGCAGACCTGGAAGAGGCGCGCCGCGACCGCGTCGGGCGTCATGCTGCTGGTTTTCGCCGGCGGCAACCTGATCAACGTCGGCCGCCGCTATAATCAAGGCAGCGAACCGATCGGGCCGACGATGATGGTCATGTCGGCGGTTGCCGGCGTCGTGAACTACATCTGCCTGCGGCTGCTTCAGCGGCTAAAGCAGAAGGACGTGAACCTCCGCGCCGCCACCACCTTCAGCTTCAACGACATTATCTCGAAAGGGGGCATCCTGATCGCCGGCGTGCTGGTGTTTTGGCTTGGAAGCAACTGGCCCGACCTGCTGGTCGGGCTCGCGACCGCCCTCATCGCGATCTAGGGCGGCATGAAAATCCTGCGCGACGCACGCGCTGAAACCAAGATTGACGAGGGCAGGACATCATGACCGGCTCTGTTGCGTAGATCGGCGCAGGCGCTCGTCGGATAGTTAGATAGCGGCACACCCAAGAGCGATGCACCGGGTTCGCAATCCGTCCGGCTGCAACCGTTCGGTCGGATACCCTGCCGGGCTCCTTCGTTCTGGCCAAGGAAGGAGAATTTGCATGGCTGACAACAATGTTGAAACCGACGAAACCGATCGTCTGATCGCCTCCAACAAGGTCGAGGGCACCGCCGTCTATGACCGCGAGGGCAACAAGCTCGGCTCGGTTTACAACTTCATGGTCGATAAGCGGTCGGGCAAGGCCGAATATGCCGTCATGTCGTTCGGCGGCTTCCTGGGCATGGGCGACGACTATCACCCACTCCCCTGGGATCAGCTCACCTACGACACCGACAAGGGCGGCTATGTCGTCAATCTTACCAAGGAACAGCTTGAAGGCGGCCCGCGCTACAGCGCCGGCAACGAGCCGGCATTCGATCGGGCCTACGGCCAACAGGTCTATGGCTATTACGGGTCGAGCTACAATTACTGAACTGACGGGGCGGCGGGTTGGCCCGCCGCCCCGTCATTCTCCTGACTGCGCGAGAGGCGCGATCGTGCCCGCGATCCGCGCCGGATTAGACGCCAGCGCCGCTTCGGTTGGCTTGCCTGGTCGACGCGACTTCGCCGCGCTGCTGTCGTTGATAATCATTCAGTCCGTCGCCCTCCGCTCCTCCGGACTGACCCTGGCCGTGCATCGCGCTGGCTCGCCCACCTTGTTCGCCGCTCGCTGGCAGCGCTGAAGCGCTTCCTCGTTGCCCCGGCCGATCACCGCGCCCGCCACCATCGCGTTTCAGGTGTCAGGCCCGTCCACCGTCGACGATCGGCGCGCGCCCTCTAATGCGGACCCGCCAAGCGTCCGCGCCGCCATGCTTTCCGGCCATCGCCAGCTATTCGGCGTCGCCGCAAGATCGGCCCCGCTAGCAACGTCCATAGCACGACCTCGACGAAGATGACCCCAATTGCCACCAACCTCAACCAACGGTTCTGCTGGTCGCCGGTCCGCGCGGAGCCGACATCAACGTGAAGCTGTCGCATCACGTCGTCCAGACCCTTACGTATCGGCGCTACCTGAATGTTCTCCAGTTTAGGCCTTAGCCGGTTCGAAGAGCACTCCACGCCGATGTCGGTTGTCCTGAAACGGTGGACGCACACGGCGAGCGTCGCCCGGCGTCAGTCCACTCCTGAAATGGTGGACATTCTCCCCAAAAGAGCGGACGCTTGCCAGGCTGGATCAGCCGAGGCGTCGTACCATGCGAACCGCGGACCTGAAGACGGCGAGCGACGCTAATTGGGCAGAAGCGCACCGCCGCGAGAAGATCATCCGCCCACTTGCTGCGCTGACCCGCATCCCGGGCAACGCAGCCGCCGAAGCGCTGGATAAGCTTGGGCTGGGTCGCGCCCGTTTTCATGAGCTTCTCCAGCTTTATCGGGCGTCGCCCGTTGCCGCTTCGCTGTTGCCGCGCCCGCGAGGGCGGGAGAGGGGAGAGCGGCGGCTCTCATCTGCTGCCGAGCAGTTGATCGCCCGAGGCATCGCGGAGTGTTATCTCACCCTCGAGAAGCCGAACGTGCAGGCGCTCCGCCGCTGGCTCCGACATGAGGCGCAGAAGATCGGGCTGAAGGTGCCCAGCACCAAGGCAATCCAAGCACGATTGGACAGACTGCCTCCCCAGACCGTCACGGCCCGTAGGCAAGGGTCCAAAGCCGCCGCTGACAAGTGGGAGCCGACGCGAGGCGTGTTGGATGCCAGCTACGCGCTGGAGCTCGTGCAATCGGATCACACGCTGGTCGACGTGATCGTCGTCGACGATCTGTATCGAAAGCCCATCGGTCGGCCGTGGCTCACGCTGATGATCGATATCGCGAGCCGCACGGTACCGGGGTTCCACCTCGATATGCTTGCACCCTCGGCCGTGTCGGTTGGCATGTGCATGCGCCAAGCCGTTCTCCCCAAGACCGCCTGGTTGGCCGAGCGCGGCATGGAGGCACCTTGGGACAATCAGGGTCTCATGGATCGGCTACACCTCGACAATGCGCGCGAGCACCGCTCCGACGCTCTGAAACGGGGCTGCCGTGCCCACTCGATCTCGCTCGAGTATCGTCCGGTTCGGCGTCCGCACTTCGGTGGCCATATCGAGCGGCTGATCGGGACAGTGATGGGCGCTGTCCATCTTCTGCCCGGCACGACGTTCTCCAACGTGGCGGAGCGAGGCGAATACGACTCCGAAGCCCAAGCGTGCATGACGCTGGGCGAGTTGGAGAGCTGGCTCGCCGCACAGATCATTGGGCCGTACCATGCAGAGCGACACCGCGGCATCGGCATCCCGCCGGCGCTCGCCTGGGCCGAAGCGATGGAACGGCGGCCGGAGCTGGCGCGGCTGCCGGTCGATCGCGCCAGCTTCCTCTTCGACTTCCTGCCTTGCGAACTACGCGCGGTGACCCCGCACGGCATCGAACTGTTCCATACGCACTACTGGGATGACGCGCTGTCCTGCTGGTACACGCGACCCGGGCAGGCCATGCCGATCCGGTGGGACCCGCGTGACCTTTCTCGCATCTGGCTCGAGCTCCCGCATGGCGAGCACCTCGAGGTGCCCTATCGTGACCTCCGGCGGCCGGCGATCACCCGCTGGGAACAGAAGGAGGCGGTTCGCACCCTGCGCGAGCGTGGTCAGCAAGCGGTCGACGAGACGCTGATCTTCCAGGCGGTCGAGACACAGCGGCTGATCGTAGCGGAAGCCGCTCACAAGACGAAGGCCGCACGGCTCGCGCTCCAGAGGACAAGGGCAGCCTTGGCTGATGCACGGCGCGCCAGAAGCAGCGGCAAGCCCACCATTGAGGAGGACAGAGCCACAGCTCTGCCGGGTGCCTCGGGAACGGATAAGGGCGGTGATCGGCAGGCGCTACCGTACCTCGTCGAGGAGATGCCCAGATGAGCGATCTGTCGCATCTTGCCGAGGACTACCGCGAGCGTGCGATGTGGGCCGACAAGGAGCGAATTGCCTGGATCCGCATGGATCGTTGGCTCGGCTTCCCGAAGGCGGAAACCGTGCGCAAGACCTTGGATGCGATGCTACGCTACCCGCCGCGCACGCGCATGCCGTGCCTCCTGATCTACGGCCAGACCGGGATGGGGAAGTCCCGCATCGTCGAGCGCTTCGAGGCGGAGAACCCGCGCGGGTTCAACGACACAACGGGAACGGCGACGATCCCGGTCGTGGCCGTTCAGCTGCCGCCACAGCCGACCGATGGCGAGTTCTACGGGGAGGTTCTCGAGAAGCTTGGCGCCGGCTTTGCGGGGCGCGGCGACGTCCAGCGAGCCCGGCAGCTCACCCGCCGGATCATGGGGCAGGTGGGTGCTCGTATGCTGATCCTGGACGAGATCAACCACATGCTGGCCTGCACGCCACGGCAGCAGCGCGTCTTCCTCAACACGCTTCGCTATCTGGCCAACGACCTGCAGATTCCGCTCGTCTGCACCGGCAACCACGAGGCGCGCGCGGCGCTGCTCACGGATGCGGCACTGGCCGAGCGGTTCGACGCGGTCGAGCTGGTCCGGTGGCAGAACGACGAGCCATTTCGGCTGCTGATGGTCACGCTCGCCGCGATCCTGCCTCTGCGCAAGCCATCTCAGCTGGAGGAGGAGCGATGCCGCACCGCTATCCTCGACCTCAGCGACGGGAACACCGGCCGCATCTTCCGGCTCGTCGAAACGCTCGCTGTGCGGGCAATCGAGAACGGCACCGAGCGTATCGAAGTGAGTGACCTCGACGCCGACGACCTTGTGCTTCCCTCCGTCAGCATGAAGGCGTTAGCCCAGCGCCGTGGACGCGGGCGGGCGACGGCGGCTGCTTGAGCCGTGGCGGGAGCGCTGCCGTTCGCGCCGCGTCCTCGTTCCGACGAGTTGCCGTCATCCTGGCTCGGACGGACCGCGGCCTTCTACGATGTATCGGTCGCCGAGCTTCGGGAGGCACTATGGACGGCCGGTCCGAAGGCGCAGCCGGATGTCCGCTGGGATCCGCACGAGGCGAGAAGCGTCGCAGCCGGTCTTCGGGTCGCGTTGGATGTCGTGCTCAATCTCGGGGTCAAGCGCCGCTGGCCAGGGCTGGCGGTGGACTGGTTGCCAAGCATCGACGGTTTCGGCCGAGCGCGAGGCGAACTCGATCTCGCCTGGTGCCGCTACTGCCTTGCCGAAGCGCACGAGGCGGGCGGAGCTTACCTGGACGCAGAGGCGGCGCTGCCGATCGTCTTCTGTCACCAGCATCGCGCTTGGCGACAGGATTACTGTCGGCGTTGTCGGCCGAGACACGCGCCGCGGTTCATCTGGTCGAATGGCATCGAGTTCGTGTGCGGCGATTGCGGCACCCCGCTAAGGGCAAGCCGCTGGACGCAGCCGACACCAGCGGGGTATTTCGAGCCGGAAGAGACGGCTGCGGCGCTTTCGATCCTGTTTGCGTTTGACGGGGAGGTCCGCAAGGCGCTGCTCGGGCATCCCGCATGCTTGCCGGGGATGGAGCCGGTGCCCGCCCGCCAGTTCCTCACCGTGCTGCGCGATCTCACCCGGGCGCTGCTGGCGCCGAGCCTCTTCAGGACCAGTTACATTAACCTGGTCGACTGCCCCGTGCTGCCGATCATGCCGGAGCACAAACCACAGACCTGGGACGAACAGCCCTACCATGAGCTTTCGCCTTACGGCCGAGCTCACATTCTCAGCGCGGTGGTAGCGCTCCTCGCCGACGAGCCCGTCAGCCGCCTGATGTCGGGCGCTCATCTGCCGTTTCGCGAGCGCCACATTCTGGAGAAGCTGCTCAGCTACGTGCCTCGCTGGGTGCAGGCCACCCTGATCCGAAACAGCACGGCTTGGCCGGCACGCCTACGCGTCCGCATTGAGGCCCATCAGCGACGAACTGGTATGGACGCCGAAAGCGTTCTGGCGCAGTTTCACGCGTGGCGGGCCGAGCGGGATCAGCGGCACCGCGAGCGACTGTTGCTGAGCGGGTGACAATGCCCGTCGGACGGCACGTAAGCATCTCTGAAGGAACAGAAATCCGTGTTCCCGCTGATTAGAAAAGACACATTCTGCCCCAAATAGAAATGACACACGGCTGGTAGCAGCGGGGGCAGCGTGGAGCCATCCACAAGCGCAGCGCTGACCCCGCTGATGCGGTGAG
>NZ_JBDZDK010000052.1:0-14703 GCF_040049155.1 Sphingomonas silueang | reverse complement strand
CCGCCGCAAAACGGCAAATATGCAAAGGGCCCCGATCGGGGCCCTTTGCATATCATCCGCGCGCATCATCAGTGGCCTGCTTTTACTCCGCCACGCTGGCCGGAAATTAGACCGCCGTTGACAATCCACCGACGTCGCCGATGCTCGGGCGCATCGTGGATCATGTGGCATCGTTGGCAAAGCGCAGCCAGCTTTTCGAAGCGACTGTCACTTGGATCATGATGGAGATGGGCGCACGCCAGAACTACTGATGTCCACCTGCCCACGTGAAGAATGTCGTTGGTCGGTCGGCGAACCCGCCTACCCTGCCCGTTCCGCCAATACCGGCGTTCCGCGTCCCACCACCGTCCGTCGCCCATGTGGAAGACGCGCTTCAGATGTCCCCGACCGCAATGCTCGCAGCACCCTTTGGCACGGACAAACCGAACGAAGTCGGAGATATGCCGCCAATCGATAGGGTATAGAAAAACATGCTCAGGACGGATCGGCATCGGTAGCAGCGCTATGCAGTAGAGCGGATTCCGATGGCAAGGCACCGTTTGGTTCGGGTGACGCCGCAGGCAAAAAGCGATAGACGGTCCCTCGCGAAATGCCCAGTTCGCGGGCTATATGCGCAGGACGCATGCCCTGCGCGGCGCGCGTGCGCACCGCTTCCGGGTCGATACGCGGTTTGCCGCCTTTATATACGCCGCGCACCTTCGCAGCCGCGATCCCCTCCGCCTGCCGTTCTTTACGTAGGTTCGTCTCGAACTCGGCAAAGACGCCAAGCATATCGAGGAAGGCCTTACCGGCGGCAGTGCGGGTATCGATCGGCTGTTCTGTCGCCTTCAAGGCTACCCGCCTGCCCTTCAACTCGTGGACGATGTCCTGAAGGTCCTTCATCGACCGCGCGAGCCGATCGATCCGCGTCACGACCAAGGTGTCGCCTTCGCGCAGGAAATCGAGCAGGACTTGTAGCTCGGTTCGCGCTTCACGGCCCGAGCCGGACTTTTTCTCCGACCGGATCGTCTGACAACCCGCTGCCCGTAACGCCGCCACCTGGATGCCGAGATCCTGATCCGTCGTAGAAACACGGGCATATCCAAAAAGCGCCATCGAACCCTCATTCTGTTCGAACAGCTTCTAGACCCAACGGATCAACTGTTCAATATCCCTGCAACCCACCCTGATTAGACGCTACCAGCGTTTCATACTGGTTGTCCGATACGGGTATAGCCCCATTGACATGTTTGATGACACATCGGATGCGACTTGCCAATGCCCAGTTGTGTCACGATTTATCTTGTGGCACATTTCAGATTGATACCAGCTAGAAGGGATGCGTACATGGCATCGCAATCGATAGATATTAACGTTGCCGGCAATGGCCGCATGGTTCTGCCAGCATCGGTGCGGAAGGCGATGGGTTTGCACGGCGATACGAAGATCATTCTGACGCTGGAGGATGATCAGGTGCGCCTGTCCCCCATTGGCCATGGCGTATCACGCGCACAGGCACTTTATCGCAAGCATGCCAAGCATGAGCGCACCACCGACAACTTTCTGGAGGACCGGAAGGCAGAAGCTGCCGCTGATCACGGCGAGGACCCGTCAGCTGCACTGGATCGAGACGCATAATGGTATCCGTCGTGCTTGACGCATCCGCAGTGTTGGCGCTGGTCCGAGATGAACCCGGTGCTGACAAGGTCGCCCCCCACATCGGGCGCGCGGCAATATCAGCGGTCAATCTTCAGGAGGTCATCAAGGAGCTGCTCCTCAGTGGCCTTGACGAGCCGACTACCCGCGAATTGCTCGACGAGCTTCGACTAGACGTCCGCGCCCACGATACCGAAGCGGCCTATGCCTCCGCTGCTCTGCATGCCCAAACGCGCCAATATGGCCGCGGACTAGGTGATCGATCATGTCTCGCGCTCGCTGTGCAGCTTGATGTCCCTGCCCTCACTGCCGATCGTGAGTGGAAAAAAGTGAAGGTAAAAAACTTGAAACTTCAGCATATCCGCTAACCCATGCCGCGACGACCTCGGCCTAATGCGGACTTCGTGCTTTCGACTACAGGGGGTTCGTTAGGGTCGGGACTCATTGGTCATAGCCAGAAGATGACGGTGGCCGCGAGCGCTACGGCAGAAAAGAAGGTTTTCGCGAATAGCGGGCAGCGCACGGAACGGGCACAGATATACGTTTACAGCCGAACCAGTTGAACTGTGCTGGCCGCGATCGTCCCGTTTGGGATGGTGTTTTGGGAACGCAGGCTGCTGATGTTCGCAGTTGCGATATGGTGCGATTAGTGCTTATCTAGAGGTCTTCGACGGACCCGGATTGATTCGGGTGGCTCGGCCCGGCGCCTATCCCCGGGATAACCTTAGCGAATTTGGGCCTCGCTTCCGAGCATCGTTGATTGACCGCGTCTGACGGCGTGCGCCCCTCGCTATTGCGATCAGGTTTCCACATGACATTTGCTACTTCGCTTCGACGCGAATGGCTCTCGAACCCGCGCGCGGACGTGCTGGCGGGTATCGTTGTCGCGCTCGCGCTGATCCCGGAGGCTATCGGCTTCTCGATCATTGCCGGCGTCGATCCCAGCGTCGGGCTGTTTGCCTCCTTCTCCATCGCCGTCATCATCTCGCTCGTGGGCGGTCGCCCCGGCATGATCTCGGCCGCAACCGCGGCGATCGCCGTTCTCGTTCTGCCGCTGATCCGCGATCACGGCGTCCAGTACCTGTTTGCCGCCACCATCCTCATGGGGCTGATCCAGGGCGTCGCCGGTTTCCTGAAACTCGACCTGCTGATGCAATATGTGTCGCGCTCGGTCATCACCGGCTTCGTCAATGCGCTCGCGATCCTCATCTTCATCGCGCAGCTTCCCCAGCTCACAAACGTCGGATGGGAAACCTACGCGATGGTCGCGGCGGGTTTGGCGATCATCTATCTGTTTCCGCGCCTGACCAAGGCGATCCCGTCGCCGCTGGTTGCGATCGTGATCCTCACGATCGTCTCGATCTATGCCGGCATCAAGGTCAACACGGTGGGCGACATGGGCAAGCTGCCCTCGTCGCTGCCGGCATTCGGCATTCCACAGGTGCCGTTCACGCTCGAGACGCTGCGCATCATCTTCCCCTACTCGCTGACGATGGCGGCGGTGGGCCTGCTGGAATCGATGATGACCGCGCAGATCGTCGATGATCTGACCGACACGCCCTCGAACAAGCGGCGCGAGATGAAGGGGCAGGGCATCGCCAATTTCCTGACCGGCTTCTTCGGCGGGATGGGTGGCTGCGCGATGATCGGACAGTCCGTCATCAACGTGAAGTCGGGCGGCTCGACCCGCCTCTCGACCTTCGTGTCGGGCGCGTTCCTGCTGTTCCTGATCGTCGTACTGGGGCCGCTGGTCGCCCGCATCCCGATGCCGGCGCTGGTCGCGGTGATGATCATGGTGTCGATCGGCACTTTCTCATGGGGATCGATCAGGAACCTCAAGAGCCATCCGTGGCAGTCGTCCGTCGTCATGTTGGTGACGGTACTGGTCGTCGTCTCGACGCACGATCTGGCGCAGGGCGTGGTCGCAGGCGTGATCCTGTCTGGGCTGTTCTTCGCCAGCAAGGTCAAGCGCCTGTTCGACGTGGCAACCGAGCTGAGCGCGGACGGCAGGACGCGGACCTATCGTGTCTCGGGTCAGGTGTTCTTCGCCTCGTCCGAACGGTTCGCAGACGCCTTCGACTTCAAGGAGGTGCTGGACAATGTGGTCATCGACCTGACCGCCGCGCACTTCTGGGATATTTCGGCGGTGGGGAGCCTCGACAAGGCGATCCTCAAGTTCCGCCGCGAAGGCACCCATGTCGAGGTCATCGGCCTCAATCAGGCGAGCGCGACGATGGTCGATCGCTTCGCCGTCCATGACAAGCCAGGCGCCGAAGCAGCGCTCGGCGCCCACTAAAGGAGAGGGCTTATGAACCGCATATTGGCCTGCATCGACGCATCCACTTACGCCACCAGCGTCGTCGATCTGGCGGCCTGGGCCGCTACCCGGCTCGGTGCCGATGTCGAGCTGCTACACGTCGTCCAGCGCAAGGATGCCGTAGCATCGCGCAACGACCATAGCGGCGCGATCGGCCTAGGCGTCAAAAGCGAGCTGCTGGAAGAGCTGACCCGCATTGAGGAAGCGGCGGGGCGTCTTGCTATCGAGGAAGGACGCATCCTGCTGGACGCAGGCGGTGCCCGCCTGAAGGAGCAGGGCATCACGGTCGCGTCCATGCATCTGCATGGCGGAATCGTGGAGACGATCGTCGAGCGTGAAGCCGATGCTGAATTGGTCACCATCGGCAAGCGCGGCGCGTCAGGCGAGTTCGCGACCGACCATATCGGCTCCAAGGTCGAACGGGTCGTGCGCGCCAGCGACAAGTCGGTGCTGATCGCCTCGCGCGAAGCCAAGGCACCTGGCGCGGTGGTGATCGCGTTCGACAACAGCCCGGCCGCCTGCCGTGCTGTCCGTCACGTCGCTACCTCGCCGTTGTTCGGCGGTTTGCCGGTCCACCTCGTCATGGCGGGGCCGGATGATAGCAAGCATCGCGATCAGCTCGACGCAGCGGCAGCCACGCTGCCCGCCTGTTCCGAACCCGTCCTGCGTGACGGCAAGGTCGAAGCGGTGATCGGCGACCATATGGCGGCGCATCCCGGCGCGATGCTGGTGATGGGTGCCTATGGACACTCGCCGCTTCGCACCCTGATCGTCGGCAGTACGACGACGACGATGATCCGCACCGTCCGCGCGCCAGTATTGCTGGTGCGCTGACATGGCCGGGGACGCAGCGATCCTCGATGCGCCGCGTCGGCAACTGCTGGCGCTTCGCGATCAGCTCGTCGCTGACGATGCAGCGGCCGAGGAAACACGCGCCCCGGTCGCGCTCGATCAGGAAAGCGTCGGCCGCCTGTCGCGGATCGACGCCATGCAGGTACAGGCGATGGCTCTGGCGGCGCAGCGGCATCGCCAGGCCGAACGAAGCCGCATCGATGCTGCGCTGATGCGGATCGACAGCGGCGACTATGGCTGGTGTGCGCGCTGTGGCGAAGAAATTGAGGCCAGGCGCCTCGATCATACGGCCGCGACGGCGATGTGCCTCGCCTGCGCCAAGGAGGGCTAAGCTCGGAAGGAAGGCATCATGCCGACCGGAACGATCAAATATCTCGACCGTGGCGGAGCCTGGGGCTTCATCTCGCGTGACGACAAACAGCCCAAAGTCTTCGTCCACGTCCGAGCGGCCGAGCGCGCCGGCTTTACCGAGCAACGACGCGGACAGCGCTGGCGCTTCACCCTCGTCGAGCGCCCCAAGGGCGGATTTGAAGCCGACAATCTCGAATTGCTTTTCGACGACCCGCCACCGCCCGGACGGTAGATGACGCAAAGCCGGATTTCATAGTATCCCGGTTGTAATCGGTCCGAGGCAATGCAATGAATGCATCTGGGTGTCCGCTACATTTGGAGCAGGCAGGTTCTTTACGTTGGTCGGGCCGCCAACGACGAACCCTTATGCCTGGAGTATCGGCTTGCCCGATCAGCCCCCTTTTTGCCTCACTCTCACTGTTGGTGCCGCCGGCATGATCCCAATCCGATCTGTGCTGCCCGAGGCGATGCAGCCATGACCTTGCTGACCCTCCTCTGTTTGCCCTTCCTTGCTGTTGTCGCTCTGATGGCGGCACGTTGCGCATCTCGCCGCACCCATATGCTGATTGCTGCGACGGCCAGCGTGGCCGGGCTGGTGATCTTGCTCTCGCAGGCAGGAGTTGCGCTGTCAGGGCGTCCGCTGATGACGACGATCGCGTGGATTCCGGCGCTGGGCCTCGACTTCGCGTTGTGGCTTGACCCGCTGGCTTTGCTGTTCGCCGGCCTGATCCTGGGCATCGGACTGCTGGTCGTTATCTATGCGCAGGGATACCTGAAACCGACCGAGCCGACTGCGCGCTTCCTGTCGTTCCTGATGCTGTTCCAAGGAGCGATGGTCGGCATCGCCCTATCGCGCAACGTACTGCTGATGCTGGTATTCTGGGAGATGACCAGCCTTGCCTCGTTCCTGTTGATCGGCTTCTGGCGCGACAAGGCGGAAGCGCGGCAGGGCGCACGCATGGCGCTGACCATCACCGGTGGCGGGGGCCTTGCCCTGATCGCGGGGATGGTGCTGCTGGGCAAGGTTGCCGGCAGCTATGACCTGGCAGCCATCCTGTCGCGCGGTGATCTGGTCCAGGCCTCGCCCCTATACCCTGCGATCCTGCTCCTGATCCTCGCCGGCTCGTTCACGAAATCGGCGCAGTTCCCGTTTCACTTCTGGCTCCCGCACGCGATGGCCGCACCGACGCCGGTCAGCGCCTATCTTCATTCGGCGACGATGGTGAAGGCAGGCGTGTTCCTGCTCGCGCGGCTGTGGCCGGTGCTGGCCGGAACCGATCTGTGGTTCGGTATCGTGACGACCGTTGGGCTGGCGACGATGCTGTTCGGGGCGGGCGTCGCGCTGTTCCGCCATGACCTGAAGGCGATCCTTGCCTATTCGACGATCAGCCAGCTCGGGCTGATGGTGATGCTACTGGGCTTCGGCACCGTCGCGGCGGTGAGCGCGGCGGTGTTCCACGTCCTGAACCACGCCGCGTTCAAGGCGGCTCTGTTCATGCACGCCGGGATCGTCGACCATGAAACCGGTACGCGCGATATCCGCCGGCTAGGTGGGCTTGCTGCCATCATGCCGCTGACTGCAACGCTCGGCGTACTGGCGGCGGCCGCAATGGCGGGTCTGCCCCCGCTCGGCGGGTTCATTTCCAAGGAAATGATGCTGGAGGAGGCCACGCACACGTTGTTGGGCGGACAGGCACTGCTCGTGCCCGTGCTCGCCACCATCGCGGCCTTGCTGTCGGCAGCCTATTCGATACGCTACGCCGTCGCCCTACATTTCGGCGCTCGCCGCACAGGGGACGTGGTGGCTCCCCATGATCCGGGCACGCTGCTGCTCGGCCCGCCTGCGCTGCTCGGCCTATTGGCGCTGGCCTTGGGGTTGCTGCCCATGACGCTGGCGGGGCCGCTGGTCGCGGCGGTTGCCGCCGCAGTGACCGGTGGCACGACCCCCGAACTGCATCTGGCGTTGTGGCACGGCATCAATCCGGCGCTGCTCATGAGCCTTGGCGCTGTCGCGGTCGCAGTCGTGCTGCTGAGCCGCTACCGATCGGTCGCGGCGCTGGTGACCCGGCTGCCGTCACCCGATGCCAAGCGCTTGTTCGATGCCACGATGGCACAGACCGTCGCAGCGCTGCGCCGTCTGTTGGGCGTGATCCATGTCGCGTCGCTGCAACGGTATCTCCTGATGCTGTTTGCGGTTGCGCTGGCGTTCGGGATCGAGGCGGCACTGCGGAACGGTATTTACGCTGGTACGCGCCCGACGACCCCGGCATCCCCCGTCGCCGTGGTTGCCTGGTTCGCGCTGGTTGCCGCCACCATCGCCGTCGTCACGGTCGATCGCCGACGCTATCTGGCGTTGATCTTCATCAGCGTCATCGGCCTCGTCATGGCGCTGGCCTTCATCCACCTGTCCGCGCCCGACCTTGCGTTGACCCAGATTTCGGTGGAGGTCGTCACGATCCTGCTGATGCTGCTGGCGCTGCACTTGTTGCCGGGCAATCCGCCGCGCCTGTCGGCTCTGCCCCGCCGACTGCGCGACGCGGCCATTGCAGTGGCGGGGGGTTTGGGCGTCGGATGGTTGGCCTGGGCGATAATGACCCGGCCGGAGCGCGAGGGCATATCGCGCTTCCACTGGGACAACAGCTATTCGGGCGGAGGCGGCACCAACGTCGTCAATGTGACGCTGGTCGATTTCCGTGCGTTCGATACGCTGGGCGAGATCATCGTGCTCGGCATCGCCGGGCTTGCCATCTACGCGCTGCTCGAACCCGCCGCACGGGGGGTCGCCGGACGACGACTGCGGGAATGGCGATCGAACGACCGGCACTCACCCGAACGGCATCCGATGATGTTCGTGATGGCAACGCGCCTGCTGCTGCCGCTGGCGCTGCTGGTCGGCAGCTACATCTTCCTGCGCGGTCATAATCAGCCAGGGGGCGGGTTCATCGCCGCGCTCGTGTTCTCGATCGCGATCCTGCTGCAATATCTGGCGTCCGGGTTCGACTGGACCGACGAGCGGCGCAAGTTCGGCGAACATGCGCTGATCGGCGCTGGCGTGCTGATCGCGGCTGCCACCGGCCTTGGGTCGCTGCCATTCGGCGCGCCGTTCCTGTCGAGCAGCTTTGGTTATTTCCATCTGCCGCTGATCGGTGAGTTCGAGCTGGCCACCGCGATGGCGTTTGACCTGGGCGTCGCCTGCGTCGTGGTAGGGGCAGTGCTGATGGCTTTGGCCCAGCTCGCCCAGGTCGCCCAGCGCGCCGCCAAGGCCGAAGCGGAGGAGCAGGCATGAGCCTTGAGTTCCTCGTCGCGTCCACCATCGCCGTGCTGGTCGCGGGCGGCATCTATCTGGCGCTTCGCGGGCGGACGTTTCAGGTCGTGCTCGGCCTCACGCTGCTGTCCTATGCTGTCAATCTGTTCCTGTTCGCGATCGGGCGACTGATCGTCGACCGGCCGCCGCTCTATGCGAAGGATGTCGTGCAACATGCCGACCCGCTGCCGCAGGCGCTGGTACTGACCGCAATCGTCATCACCTTCGGCATGACCGCGCTGACCGTCATCCTCAGCCTGCGCAGCTTTCTCGAAAGCGGGTCGGATCAGGTCGACGGCGATCCCGATCCGGTTGGGAAGGATGCGGCATGACGCTGATCGATCATCTGTCGGTCGCACCGGTCGTCATCCCCGCCATCGTTGCGCCGGTCACGATGCTGGTGATGCGCCGTCGCCGGGTGTTCAGCCTGATCCTGTCGCTCGGCGGCTGTGTCGCGATGCTGGCCGCCGCGTGCGCGCTGTTCGGCATCGCGCAGGACGATGCGATCCGTAGCTATGCGCTGGGCGCATGGGTCGCACCGTTCGGGATCGTGCTGGTAGTCGACCGGCTCGCCGCGACGATGCTGGTGCTGGCGGCGGTGCTGGCGTTGGTGGTGCTGCTACATGCGATCGTCACCGGTGCGGATCGCAAGGGCTGGCATTTCCACCCAATGTTCCATTTCCAGCTATTGGGGTTGAACGGCGCGTTCCTGACCGGTGACCTCTTCAATCTGTTCGTGTTCTTCGAAGTGCTGCTGATCGCCTCCTATGGCCTGATGCTGCACGGGCAGGGCGCGCTCAGACTGAAGGCGGGGATTGCCTATGTCGTGATCAACATTGCCGGCTCGGCGCTGTTCCTGATCGCGCTGGGGCTGCTGTATGGCCTGACATCGACGCTGAACATGGCCGATCTGGCCGTCCGGGTCGCGAACCTCCCCGCGGAGGATCAGGGGTTGCTGCGTGTCGCCGGACTGCTCCTGATGGCGGTGTTCGCGCTAAAGGCGGCGGTGGTGCCGATCCACCTGTGGATGCCGCGCACCTATGCCGCGACGATGCCGGTGGTAGCCGCGCTGTTCGCGATCATGACCAAGGTCGGCGTATATGCGATGATCCGCACCGTGCCGCTGATTTTCGGCGGCCAGGCCGGCTCGGCAGCATGGGTGCCCGCGCCTTATTTGCTGCCCGCCGCGATGCTGGGCGCGGTGCTTGGCTTCGTCGGCGTACTAGTGGCCCGAGGAATGCGTGAGCAGGCGGCCTATGCCGTGCTGGCCTCGACCGGCACGCTGTTGATGGCAGTCGCGACCTGGCGGGAGGCGACCTTGGCCGCCGCCCTCTATTATCTGGTACAGGCGACGCTGGCCGGTGCCGCGCTGTTCCTTGTTGCCGACGCGACGATACGTCGCCGAGGGCAATATGCCGACGCAATCGCGCCCAGCCCACGCTTCGCCGGACAGGATGTGACGGGCCTGCTCTATCTGGTCGCTGCCGTCGCTGCGGTCGGCCTGCCACCACTGGCAGGATTCGTCGGCAAGCTGCTGATTCTCGACGCGAGCTTCGCCGTCGCGTGGTGGGGTGCGATCTGGACCACCATCCTTGGCTCGACGCTGATCGGCGTGATCGGTTTCTCGCGTAGCGGATCGACCCTGTTCTGGAAGGCGGCACCGCCCGGCACCGATGTCATCGCTGCGCCTGCACGGTCGCGCGCAGATTTCACCGCGCCGCTCACGCTGCTGATGTTGCTGGCGGTGCTGACCGTTGCCGCCGGGTGGGTGACCGCGCAGACCCGGGCGACCGCGCGACAGGTAATGGCCCCCGATCGCTATATCACCGCCGTGCTGGGGCGCGCGGGATGAACCGCCTGTTGCCGCATCCCGCGCTGTCAGCAATGCTGCTGATCGTTTGGCTGCTGATGGCCAACAGCATCACCGTCGGCGGTATCGTGCTGGGCGGCGTGTTTGCGCTGATCCTGCCGAAGTTCACGCAGCCCTTCTGGCCCGACCGACCGCGGATGCGCTTCGGTCGCGCCCTTGTCGGTTATCTGGTGATCGTGCTGTTCGACATTCTGGTCGCCAATTTCCAGGTGGCGTGGCTGATCCTGTTTCGCCGTAACCGCGACCTTCGCGCCCGCTGGCTGGTCATTCCCATCGACCTGACCACGCCGGAGGCGATCACGATGCTGGCCGGCACGATCAGCCTGACGCCGGGCACGGTATCGTCGGATGTCTCGGCCGATGGTCGGTTCCTGCTCGTGCACGCGCTCGACGTCGATGACGAAGCGGCGGAAATCGCGCGGATCAAGAAGCGCTACGAGGCGCGGTTACAACGGGTATTCGCATGATCGGGATCGCACTCCACATCGCTGCAGGCTGTATCGCGCTCGCGCTGCTGCTCAACGGATGGCGATTGCTGCACGGACCGGCCCTTGGCGACCGGATCGTCGCACTCGACACTATGGTCATCAACGCCATCGCGCTGATCGTGCTGATCGGCATGATCGGCGGCAACGATACCTATTTCGAAGCGGCGCTGCTGCTGGCGATGGTAGGGTTCGTCAGCACCATCGCATACTGCAAGTTCATCCTGCGCGGGGATATCGTCGAATGAGTGTTATCGCCGACATTTCCATTGTTGTCCTGCTGCTGCTCGGCGCCGGCTTCGCGCTGATCGGCAGCTGGGGGCTGGTCCGCCTGCCCTCGACGATGGAGCGCCTGCACGGCCCTACCAAGGCGACGACGCTGGGCCTCGGCGCGCTGCTCCTCGCCTCGGTCGTGTATTTTCAGGCGCGGCTCGGGATCTGGACCGCGCACGAACTACTGATCTCGCTGTTCCTCTTCATCACCGCGCCGATCTCGGCCAACATGATCGCCAAGGTCCATCTCCATCGCGTTCGCGTCGGTGCGATCAGCGAACCTGACAGCATCGCCGGAGCGCCGCCCCGTCCGGGCGGGGAGGGCGACTGGGCAACGTTTGAGGCGCCTAAGCGCGACAATCCCGCCTCGACCGCCAATACCTGATTCCTGGTCGGCCATGGACGGAAGCGACGCGACGCCACACTATCACCTGTACCGGCGCAGCCGGACGCCGGTCTGGTTGGCCCTGTCGTGGCGGGCTTTGCTGGCATTCGCGCTGATCGGCATCGCGCTGGCGGTTCACTGGTTCGATCGCGACGGCCTGCGCCAGTCGTCGGGTGCGCCGGTCACCTTCGCCGACATCCTGTACTTCACCATGATTACCGTCACGACGGTCGGTTATGGCGACATCGTGCCGGTCACGCAGCAGGCGCGCCTGTTCGATACCTTCGTCGTCACGCCGATCCGGCTATTCGTATGGCTGATCTTTCTGGGAACCGCATATGATTTCCTGCTCAAACGTGTCTGGGAACGGTGGCGCATGTCAGTGATCCAGAAGCAGCTTCGCGACCATGTCGTCATCGCAGGCTTCGGCAACAGCGGATCGGAAGCAGCAAGCGAGCTGATCCGTCGCGGTGCCCATCCCGATACGATCGTCGTCATCGACGAGAACCCTGCCGCGCTGCGCAGTGCGGAGGCGCTCGACGTTGCCGTCATGGAGGGTAACGCCACGCGCGATGCCGCCTTGCAGGCCGTCCGCGTCGCCACCGCCAGCGCCATGATCGTGGCAGCCGGTCGCGATGATACATCTATTCTGATCGTCCTCACCGCACGCCGGATTGCACCCACGCTACCGATCAGCGTGGTGATCCGGTCGCAGGATAACGAAGCGATTGCACGCCAAGCCGGGGCCGACACCGTCATCAATCCGGCGAGTTTCGCCGGGCTGCTGCTTGCCGGATCGACGCATGGCGCGCATCTTGCCGACTATATGGCCGATCTCGCGGCGACCCATGGTCGCGTCGCGCTCCGCGAACGGGCGGTCACCGATGCGGAGGTCGGCATTGCGTTGCGCGCGATAACGACCGGCCTCGGACACCGCGTCTATCGCGGCGATGCCATGTACGGTTTCTGGGAAGCCGAGGTCGAGCGACTGGAGGCGGGCGACATCATCCTCGAAGTCATTCCCGCCACGTCCGCCGATGCGACGCCGCGCCGGTGACCCACCTGCTGGCGCTCATAGCCGCGCATCGCCCGATATTGGGGCTGGTAGTCATCGTCGCTTTATTCGTCGCGTTCGCGCTCGAACGCTTCCCGCCGGTCACCATCGCTGTCGCCGGGGCAGCGCTGATGATCGCGCTGGGCTGGCTCACCCCGCCGCTCGTCACCGCCGCCTTCGCCAATTCCGCGCTGATCACCATCGCAGCCTTCTTCATCCTGTCGGGGGCGCTGGTCCGTACCGGCACGATCGAGGCGCTGGCCAGTCTGATCGTCCGGCGAGCGGGTAAGGCACCTCGGCGCACGGTTGCAGAAATGCTGACGGGCGCCGCGATCGCGCCGGCGTTCATTAACAATACGCCCGTCGTGATGGTGCTGATCCCGCTGGTACGCCGGCTCGCGCGATCAGTGGGGATACCTGCCACGCGGCTGCTGATCCCGCTGTCCTATCTCTCGATCCTTGGCGGAACGCTGACACTGGTCGGAACATCGACCAACCTGCTCGTCGACGGCGTTGCACGCGCGAACGGGCAACCGGGGTTCGGCATCTTCGACATCACGCTCGTCGGGCTGGTGACGATGGCAGCGGGGGTTGCGACCATGCTGCTGCTCGGACCGAAGCTGCTGCCCTCGCGCCCCGACAATGCCATCGCCGACCGACATCAATTGCCCTATCTTACCGAGATTGCGCTGTTACCCGAAGTGCTGGGCAAATCTGTTCGCATCACCGACCTGCCCTTCCTGCGGCGTGATGCAGTTCGCTTGATCGCGGTCCGCCGGGGGACACGCGTCGACCGGAATCCGTCGCTCGAGCTGACGATCAATGCCACCGACCGGTTGATCGTCAGTGCGACCGCCGATGAGCTAGACGACCTGGCGCGTAGCGAAGGCTATCTGGTCGGGTTGCAGAATGTCGGTCGCCCGATCCGCCTTGCCGCCAGTGCGCGCAGCGACGACGTGCAACTGATCGGCCTGACGATCAGCCCGACCCACCCTGCGCTCGGCCGTGAGCTGCGCGACATTCCCTTACTGTCGAACCTGCCCGCGCGCGTCCTAGGGATCGGGCGGGCGCGGCACTTGCCCGGCCCTGATCTTGGCAGTGTCCGGTTGCGCGCGGCCGACAGCCTGCTGGTCGCGGCAAACGATGCCGCCATTACCGAACTGCGCGCGAACACCAACCTGATCGCGGAGGATACAAGTCATATCCGCCGCTTCCGCCGGCACCGTGCGCCGATCGCGATCGGGACGCTGGCCGGCGTCGTCGTGCTAGCGGCGCTAGGCGTTCTGCCAGTCGCGCTGCTGGCGATGGTCGGCGTCGGTATTGTCCTTGTCACGCGCTGCGTCGATGCCGAGGAAGCGTGGCGATCGATCGACGGCAGCGTGCTGGTGCTGATCTTCGCAATGCTTGGTATCGGCAGCGCGTTGGAGGCGATCGGGACGATAGATCTGATCGTCAGCGCAATCTCGCCATGGCTGGCCACGCTGTCACCGCTGGGGTTGATCCTCATCCTCTATTTTCTGACTTCGGCGCTGACCGAGACAGTGACGAACAACGCAGTCGCGGTCATCATGACCCCGGTAGCAATCGGGCTGGCGCAAGCCACAGGGCAAGACCCCCGTGCATTAATCGTTGCGGTCATGTTCGCCGCATCCGCCAGCTTCGCCACACCGGTCGGGTATCAGACCAACACCATGGTCTATGCTGCTGCGGATTACCGCTTCTCCGATTTCGTGAAAATTGGATTGCCGATGAATATTGTGGTCGGATTGGCGACCTGTTTTGCGATCAGCGTTTGGCTGTGATGGGACGATCTCGCTGGGCAAGATTCTCTGCACCCGTATAGGGCTGCTCGAACGCGGATTTGCCGCCGTGGTGATCGCGATCGGGACCTACATTACTGCATCGTCAATCTAAGTCGTACCTTTCCCACAAACGAAGGATGGCCGGGACGGCTGACTGTCGCAAAGCGTGCTGGACGGCAGGGGAATAGCCGTTTTCCCAAAACATGTTCCCGATTGCTCATTCCCGAAATGGCGGGTTGGAGACGGAGAAATGTGTAGCTTTCAGCGGTAAATGTCACGAAGTGACATCACTGATTGTCGCCTCCTGCGGCCTGCTCCTTTGGGGAAGCACTGATAAAGCCAGCTTTCCCGCTCGGTCCGGCACGTTGCGCTCTG
>NZ_JBDZDK010000051.1:0-16028 GCF_040049155.1 Sphingomonas silueang | reverse complement strand
GCTACGCCCGCCCTACGCCGCAACCAGCGCGAACGGTGCGCCCGTCATACCCGTCACGCTGCTTGACGAAGGGGGTCCCTTTTGCACGCCGATAGGGGGTCCTTTTTGGACGCCGATTGACAATTTCGGCTGCGCAATGGAGCGCTGGATGAGCTTGGCCGGCGTGAGATGCGGGGTGCCGGCAGCCGGCTCGCCCGGCAGTTCGGCAAGCCGTTCGAACCGGCGCAAAACGGGGACCGCATCGAGGGCGTGATTGCGCGTCGCGTTGATCTGGAAAGCGGAAGCTACGCCGTCGTCGAACGGTCGCGGGATTTTACGCTCGTACCATGGCGCGATGTGCTGGAGCCCAACATCGGCAAGACCGCGTCTGGCATCATGCGCACGGACGGCATCAGCTGGCAGTTCGGGCGCGGGCGATCAGGTCCGACGATCAGCTGATTTTGGATCTGCGCCCTGCAGGATGCGCGCACATGAAGGCCCGACCAGACCCCAGGCTGCCTCGACCACAGTCTCCAGCGAGACATCTTTCAGTCCGATCGATGCGGCATACCGGTTCCACTGCCGTTGACGGTCTGCGTCAGATGCGAATTCATGGGTCAGCCCGTCCGGACGCACCGCCGGGATCGCCGTCCTTCTTCGCGCAAATGTGGCGGCGACCGCCTTGTCTAGATCATCGGCCTTTACGTGCAGTGCCTGTGGGATGGCCCACAGGTCGTGATAATCCTTCATGCGTCCATTGATCACGCCGAGCGCCACCATGGCCTGGAACTTCTCGGCGATCACGACGGCAGGCGGATAGGCCCGGATGTTCGGCTTCTCCATTCCCAGAAGCGATGGATAGTCCATCGTCGCCGCCGCCGGCATGACCGCGTCACCGAAACCGATGTCGATGACTATGGGAATGCGCGAGCGTTCGAGCAGCGCGGCGCATCGAATGCGGATGCCTCCGTACTCCATTTCCTCCCGGATCGGCTCGACCCGGATCGCGGCGGTGTCGAATATCAGCGCGTCATCGGCGTCGATCGCCATAAGCTCTTCGAAGATTTCGCGAAGTCGTGCGGTGTCAGCGTCGCCATGGCCCAGAAAGTCTGCATCGCGGGTCTCGCGGCTCGCGCTGCCCAGCCACTGCGTAACGAGCATCCCGCCTTTGAGAATGAACTCGTCGCGGTGCCGCGATATGGACAGTCGATACAGCAGGCGCTCAAGCGCATATCTGACGAGAACTACCTCGTGGACACGACCTTCGCGGCGCGCGAGATCGAGCAGTCGCTGCTTGACCGACGCAGCCGATACGCGCCTTTCGTCAGCCATTTGACGTGAGCGCCTCCAGATAGGGGCGCATCCTCTTCCACGCGCCGCCTGACATCGCCGCCTTGGCGATCTCCGACGGCGTGGCCTTTCGCAGGCGAAGTGCTTCCCGCAGCCCCTCGATCGCGACGGATCGATCGACCAGCTTTCCTCGGAAGACATCGGCGAGTGTCTTCGCAACCGAGAAGATGGGCACCTCTATCCCCGAAATGCGGTGCAGCTCAATGCCGTCGTGCATGTACTTTTCGCTCAGTTCAACGATCCGGATCGGCGGATAGCTGGTGACTGGTGCCCAGACCTTGGCGCTGATCGCGATCCAGATCTGTCGCGGCATCTGATCGGTCAGACCGTGGAAGGCGAGTGCGGATGTCATCGCCACCACGCCGCGCGGTACCAGCTTTGACGCCTCGGCAAGCGATTGTTCGGCATCGACCTCGCCATCGGCACGCTGGTACAGCCCGCGCGCAATCCGGACGATTTCGCCATCGGCTACCGCTCGCGATATGGTCGGAGGATGGATGCCTGCGCTGCGCAGCTCGAATGCGCGCACGATCGGCTGCCTCGCTAGAAGGTCCATCAGGAACTGGCGCTGGGTCGAAGCTGTCATGTGTTACATATCCTGGGTGAAGGCATAGTATACACCCAGGATATGTAACAAGCTTGTTTGTTATATATCCTGGGTGAAAAACGCGACGACTCCTAGGATATGTATCGACGGAGGGGTCTGCCGGCGCAGGACAGAGGCGAAATCCGGACGGCAGCTAAACCATTCTCGGTGATCACCTAGCCCGCATGGCAGCGTACGCAGAGGCAGCAACGCGATCACCCCGTCACCTTGTCGATCCT
Source organism: Sphingomonas silueang (assembly GCF_040049155.1). Classification (NCBI taxonomy): domain Bacteria; kingdom Pseudomonadati; phylum Pseudomonadota; class Alphaproteobacteria; order Sphingomonadales; family Sphingomonadaceae; genus Sphingomonas; species Sphingomonas silueang. The sequence goes on along the minus strand of NZ_JBDZDK010000051.1, from coordinate 13,874 downwards.
GTCGGCGCACCAGCTTAGCGAGATAGCAACGATCGAGGCGCCGAGCTGCTAGACCGCGAACCAGCGGCGGGCCACGCCGAGCCGACGCGCGACGCCCGCCTCAAACGTGAGGTCAGGATGGCATTAGCGGCACGGCGGGACGAGCAGCAACTGGCCGATGGCGAGCCCCCGGCGTTCCGCTGGCAGAGCGGTTCAATCATTTACAAGCAGTGATCAATCCAATCGGTGATCCGGGCGAAGGTATCGTCGGATAGATCGAGAAAAGCGCGGCGCTGATCTCCCGGGTCCGGTGTGCGGTTGATCTTGCCGTTCTCGACCATGTCCGCGATATGGCGTAGAGCCGTCGTCGGCGGGATGTTCCCGGCGATGCACAGCGACGATACTGAAACCCGCCGTCCTCGAAGCCGAGCAACATATAGGTCGAGGAGCATGTCCCAGTCCGGCTCGACGAACAGGTCGGGTCGCAGATATTGGCGACGTTTGGCTCTGGCCGAGATGAGCGCTTCGACCGTGCGAATCCGCTTGGCGGACCAAGGGGGTATCTCGACGTAATCTTTTACGAGTTGGTTGAGTTCATCGATGCGTTGCGCAATCGCTGTTGCCGCACGCAGACGATCAGGATCAAGATCACGACGTAGGCCCAAAGCTGTTCCGCGACCGCGTAGGCCATTGGAACCGTTTGAGGTTTCAGGAACCGCGCAACGTGGGTCATGACCGCAATCGTCTGGAGAGCAGTGATCCATAGAGGCCAAAACCTCGTGCTCCTTGCCATGATGGCGATGAACGCGATTAGCGTCGCGACATCGACGACGAAGATGCCGATTTCCCCCCGGTACCAAGCTGGTCCGTCATTTGCGGCCCACCATGTAGCGACGCTGCTGATCACCGCCGTGACGATGCACAGGCGTTCATCCGTCTCACCGTAGGCGAGAATATAGATCGATGCGGCGATCAGCAGCAGCAGGAAGAAGGTCGGGACGAGCCCCAGCAGGGTGTCGAGCATGTTCCGCGAATATGCTCCTTCCCCAAGATGGTCTACGCCGTGACGGCGATCTTCGGCTCAGCCTTGGCTTCAGCGGGCGGGCAACCGGGCAAGCTACCGAAGCTGGTTTCCCGCAGACCGGCCTTCACGCGGGTGATTGCCAGTTCGCGCCGCGTATTGATCACGTTGTTCCGGACTTCACCCAGCGCCGTCACGGTCGCGAGCGTGCTCATGATCGCCGAATGGGTCATCTGCGGCCCAACACGGGCTTCCAGCGTGCTTTCGGCAAGGGTTGCGAGGAACCGGCCACCGCGTGCGATGGCGATGTCCACCGCGGATTCGAACGGATCAAGATCGGTGATGATGCTGCGGGCGGCTTCTTGGACGATGTTCGGCATGATTTCTCCGGGCGCAATTGCGCGGCGAATCGACCAGCCGTGCAGGCCGGTCAGAATAATTCGGAAAGGCCGCTCAAGGCAGCGATCGAACCGCCAAATACGAGTGCGATGATCGCGGACAGCACGAGCGAATATGCGAGTTTGCCTGCAAACGTCAGGTCATTGCGCGGTCTCCCTTGGGTAGGGAACGGCAGAGGAAAGCCCGCCGTCCGGTCCAAGGTCGATGCGTCGTCCGGCTGTGTTTCGACCACTATCGCCGGGTCATATATGGTCGGATCATATATGCCGCCCTCATGCTCGAAGAGCAGGCGTGCGGCTTCAACGCTACGACTAACGCCAAGGTGTTGGCGAGCCGCCGTTAGACGCTGATGAACGGTAACCGGGCTCCGCCCGATATGCCGCGCGATGTCCTTTACCTCCCAACGGGCATGAAAGAGGCGCAAGCACTCCTTCTGGCCATCGGTCAGTAGATCGAATCTATTGTCCCCCATAACGGACGATTTTAGCGCCAAGCAACGTCTAGGATGGGGTGAACAGACATCACCTATGTTCAGGCCATCGTGAATGGATGACCGCTATCGAGAGGCGCAAATGGGGGGACGTCCGCACATGGGTCAGGCTGCGCGGGTCTGAGCGAGGCCGGTATCGACCAGCTTACGACATTCGATGATTCCCGACTAAACGGCGGCTTTTCCCAAGAGTTGCCTTTCAAGGGTGCGAGACCGGCGAGTCAGCTTCCCGCCCTAATTTCTGACGTTCGGCGAACTTAGCATTTATCCCAAAACCCGCCGTTCCTTTATGCCGTCGCGATCAACAGATTTGGGTGGGAACCGGACTCGTCGGACTGTGTTCGGCGACCGACTACCCGACGGGACGCGGAAGGTGTGCTACTGCAACGGTGTAAAACAGTACGACGTCTGCTTCTTCGGGCGGCGTAGCTGACGGAACCATCGCGATCGACACCACGTTGAATCCCGGGCCGGCGATCACCACGTTGTTTCGCAAGAATAACATCTTGCCGTCAGGTCATCAGCTTGCCCGTCTATGTCGCCGGAGGGGGCGGAACCCACCTCGAATCACGTGTCACCAGCCACTACCTCGCCGCGCTGATCGCGGAGGGCGGCGCGCGCGGCGTGCTTGGGACGGTCACGGCGGTGAAGACCCAGCAGTCGGAGATCGACGCGCCGCTGGACGACCTCGTCGTCGATGGCCGCCTGCCTGACGGCACCCCTACGCGGCTAGACCTGCAGGTCACCACCACGCTGTCGTTCACCGACAGCGACGACAAGTGGGCTGACATCGTCCCCCGCGCCTGGGCCACCTTCAGGCGGACCGGGTTCAATCCCGACACCGATCGCATCGGCGTCGCAGTCAGCCAGACCACGACGAAGCTGGAACGCAGCGTGCAGCCGCTCCTCGCGCGCGCCCGGCACGCGGCGGATGCCGCGCAGTACCGGAAGCGGCTCGCCGTTGCCAACGGTTCGAACAAGGACCAGCGCGAGTTCCAGCGCATCCTCGATGAGCTGATCCGAGAGCGGGAGGCGACCGCCACCGACGCGGACATCCTCGCGTTCATGAAGTCGCTGACGATCATCGCCTTCGACCTCGACCAAGAGGACGCGTCGCGCGACCGGCTCGCCTCCGTCGACCAGCTGGCTTCCGTCGTCGGCGGGCCCGACGAGGCGCGGCGCACTTGGAGCAGTCTCACGGCGATGGCCAGCCGCGTCATCCCGAGCGGTGGCGGCGTGGACCGCGCGACCGTTGCGCGCGAACTGCAGGTCGAGGGCGTGACCGTCGGTTCGGACCGGGCGCACGCGCGGCTCATCGACGCGCTGACCCAGGAATCGCATCACGCCCTGACGAGCATCAGGGACACAATAGGCGGACGGCGGATCAACCGCGACGTGGTCAACGGGCAGGTCCTCGACGCGCTGAGTGAGGTCAGGCTGGTGCGCGTCGTGGGCCAACACGGCGCGGGCAAGTCGGCGGTGCTGAAGCGGATCGCCCTCGACCAGCCGGCGGGCGCGCCAATCCTCGTGCTCCGCGATCTGCGGGTCACGGGAGGCGGCTGGCCGGCCCACGCCGCGAAGTTCGGCGTCGTCGTTCCCCTGACAACGACGCTGCGTGAACTCGGGCGTGGCGGTTCGCGCACGCTCTTCATCGACGGTGCGGACAAGATGGATGCCGCGACCCAGGTCACGGTCAACGACGTCCTGCGGACGATTGCCGACACCCCCGACCTGGACGACTGGCGGGTGGTCATGACGATGCGCGAGGAGAACGCGCAGCGCGTGGACGGCTGGCTGGATCCCGACGCGAACGCTAAGCTCAGCTCGCGGACCATGCGCGTCGAGGGCTTCGACGACGGTGAGGCGGTCGAGGCGGCCGAGGCGATACCGCTGCTGCGGCCGCTGCTCGCCGACGCGCGCAACTACGACACCGTCCTCCGGCGGCCGTTCTTCCTCGACGCGCTATCCCGCCTGCCGGTCGCCGGCGGTGCCGAGGTCCGGTCAGAGGTCGACCTCGTCGAGCTGTGGTGGGCTCACGGCGGCGCGGACGTCGCCGACTTCGCGCCGGCGCAGGGGCGCCGGAACGTGCTGCTGAAGTTGGGCGAGCAGCTTCTCATGGGGCCAGGTGCTCCGTTGGCGATCCGCGACATCGATCCCGTCGCGCTGGACGAGCTGCTCCGGTCGGGTGTGCTGCGGCACGTCGACGAGGGCAGCACCGTGGCGTTCAGCCACGACATCTACGAGGAGTGGGTGCTCGAGCGCGTCCTGTTCGACCGGCGCGGGGACATCGCGACCGCGGTTCGCGACGGGCACCAGGACCTGCAGCTCGCCCGGCCCCTCCAGCTCCTTGCGGCCCACCTGCTCGAGCGGTCGAAGGACGGCGACGCGTGGGCCGCCTTGCTGGGCGCGCTCGGGGCGGACGACCTGCGCGCTACCTGGAGCCGCGTCGTCCTTTCGGCCCCCGTCCGGTCAGTCCGCAGCGCCGAGATGCTCGACCGCATCGAGGACGCGCTTATGCGCGAAGACGGACGGCTGCTCATGCGCCTGATCCTGTCGGTCCGCACGACCGAGACCGTGCGCGACCTGCGCTTTCTCGACGAGACGCAGTTCCCCGACCTGACGGGCGATCAGCGCGAGCAATACGCCTCCGAGGCGGCCGCACCGCAGTTCGTGAGCTGGATACGCCTGATCACCTGGCTCGTCTCGCGACTGGGCACCCTTCCGCCGGCCGTCGACGCGGAGCTGGTGCCGCTGTTCGATTCATGGGTGCTAGCTTTGCCGGCGCAACTCGCGAGATACGCGCTCGTTCCGGATATCGCGGCCTGGGCCAACGGGCGCCTCGGGGACGGCGATTCCGCCGGCAAGCCTGAACGCGGAGCCTGGACCGGACGCCGTGGCGATCGGGCACCCGTCCGAGCGCTGTTACTGAAATCCGCGGCGGGTGATCCGGACACCGTTCGGAGCTACCTCGCCTCGATCTCTGACTACGCCCTTGACCGCGTGAGGAAGCAGATCGTTGACGGGAGCGCCGGTCTCGCCGCATCGCTACCCGCCGAGACCGCGGACTTCGTCCGCCGGGCCTACCTGCTCGCCCATGACCGTCGGCGCAGCGATGGCTACTCCTCGGTCCGTGACCGCTCCGACGTGCTCGGAATCGGCGACGACAGCGACTTCTATCCGGCGTCGCCGTTGCGTCCGCCGTTCCTGCAGCTCCTGCGGACGGATGCCGATGTCGGCCTGGCGCTGATCCGCGACCTCTGCAACCACGCGATGGACGGCTGGCGACGGTCTTGGCGCCAGCGGGGCGAGACCCCGATACCGATCACCATCGACCTCGGTGAGGGCGACGCCGAGTTCTGGGGCGATGACGGCACGTATCGCTGGTTCCGCGGCGGATCGCACGTCCACATCCTCGACACGGCGTTCCTGGCGCTGGACGCCTGGGCGCACGAGCGCCTTGAGGCCGGCGACCCGCTCGACGAACTCTGCCGGCGCATCGCGCGGGGCAACGAGTGCAACGCGGTCCTTGGGATCTGCGCCGGTCTGGTGCTTGCAAACTTGGGTAGCGCCGCGACGAGCACGGTCGCGCTCGCGATCGGCACGCATCCGGCGCTGTGGACATGGGACATCGGTCGGCAGGTCCTCGACATGGGGTCGCAGGCCAACGAGATGGGCTACTGGGGCGGGTCGGCCTTTCTCGCCGGCGCGCTCCGGACGCTCAACCGGCTTCCCCACCGCCAGCGCACCGTGCGCGACCTCGCGCCGTTGCTGGCGGGCCTGGCGCCCGAAGAGGTGAAGGCCGCCTACGCGTCCGCGATCGCCACCTTCCTCGACCGTGTCCCTTACTCAACGGCCGAGGAACGGGACGACCCGGAACGCGCGGAAACGCGCCGCTCATCGTTCGAGGCGCTGCGCCAGCAGGCCGATCCGGCCAACCTCGTCCGCGAGGTGGTCGATGGCCGGGAATACATCTCGATTAAGCCGCCTTACGTCGAAGGCGAAGAGCACAAGGAGATGCTGGCCGGTCACGCGGCGCTCAATCGGGTCCTGCGGCTCTACCTCTGGGCTAGCGCCGCGGTCGAGAGCGGCGTGCCGGGTGGAGAGTTCACGCTGGACGACGCGTTCGACGAGATGGTGGCGCTGGACGAGGAGGACCTGTTCGACGAGATCGCCCCCATCACCGACATGACCCGCCACAATGCGCAGTCGGCGGTGTCGGCCACCGCGGCCGTGATCGCGCGGCACGCCGAGAACGAGTTGTGGGCGAAGTCGGAGGAGACCGTCGTCGGGATAACCCGGCGCGCGGCGACGATGGCCGAGGTGAAGGACGAGCTGTCCATCCGCAGCGCCCACGTTACGGCCCACCCGCCGGCGATGGCGGCGCACGCCTATGCCTCGCTCATGCGCCGCCAGCCCTCCAATCCGGAGTGGCGAGAGGGGCTGCTCCAGCTCGCGGTCGACCCGATCGAGAAGGTCGTCGAGGCGGTGTACGACGCCGCGCCGGTCTTCGCGAACACGGTGCCCGAGATGGTCTGGGCGCTGTTCTGCCTCGCCACGCGCCGTGCCGCCCGCTCGCACGACAGCGGCCACGGCCTCTACTGGTCGCGGGCCGAAGCCCATCAGCAGTCGGAGATGGCCGACGAGTTCGAGCGCGCGCTGGCGGCAGGTGAGACACCCAGTCCCGATCCGGCGCCGGCCTCGGCGGGCTCGCGGCCCAATGGCGACTACTACCGCTCCGACCTGCACTCCAACGCGTTCCGGCTCCCGATCCCCCCGATGCTCGCGCCGGGCACGCGCGACGCACTGATCGCCCACGCGGCGTCCGCCCTGGACTGGGCGCTCGCCTCGCTTGGCGAGAGGGACGGGCGTGGGGACACGCCCTTTGAATGGCTGTTCAAGTTCGGCCGGTGGCTGGGGCGCCTGTGCGCTCTGCTGCCTGCGTCGGAAATCCGGACGCTCGTTATCGCGCGCGTCGATGCCGCGGCCCGCCGCGCCGGCGAAGAGGTCATGGACATGGTCGTGCGCAGCTTCCTGATCGACCGCATGCTGCGGACTGAGGCGCTCGACGCCGGGACGCTCGAGAGCTGGGATCTCCTTACCGGCTGGATCGTCGATCGGCCCGTGTGGGCGGGAGAACCGGTCGATGCGGGCCAGCACGAGCGGGGCCTAGCCGTGTCGTCCTTCTTCTGCGCGGCGTCCGGCGGGATGGTCTGCGGCGTCGATTCCGCGTGGCCGAATCTCGACGCGGTGATGCCGATGCTAGACCGCGCGGCAGCCGCCTTCGGCGCGGAGAAGACCGCGTTCAACGCAATGCTCGCCCTCATGCGCGCGAGGCCCGACCGCCTGCTGCCCGATCCCGGCCTCGGCTGGATTGGCCGGGTCGTGCGTGCCCGGAGGTCGAGCCTCGATTTCTGGGAATACGCGTCGAACGGCGAGAAGGTGGTCCTTCTCCTGCGGGAGCTGATCGCCGCGCGCGCGCTCGAGCAGCACCACCGCGAGATCGTGGTCGAGGTCTCGGACGCACTCATCGAATTGGGCGTGAAGGGCGCCGCGTTCCTGCAACAGGACTTGGTGAGGCATGCTAGGTGACCGCCGACGTCGACGACGATGGCGAGCGGATGGTCTGCGCCGAATGCATCGGCGAAGCCTTTCTGAGTGCCGGCGTGACGCGCCGCTGCGGTGAGGCGATTTGTTCGTTTTGTGGCGAGATGGCACCGGCCATGACCGTCGAGGAGCTCGCCGACGCGGTGGAAGCAGCGTTTTCCGTCCACTACTACCGGACCACGGACCAGCCGGACGCGTTCGAGTCCGCGATGCTCGCCGACCGCGAATCGGATTTCGAGTTCGAGCGACGCGGGGAGGATGTCCTGTGGGCGATCGCAGGCGCCGCCGAGGTGTCGGAAGAGATCGCGGAGGAGGTCCTCGAGATACTTTCGGAGCGGCACAGCGACTTCGACTCCGCCGCGGCCGGCGAGGAGTGCGAATTCGATCCGGAGAGCCGTTACGAACAGCGCGGCCCGGACGACGTCGAGTATCAGCTCGAATGGCGCAGCTTCGAGCGGTCGCTTCGGACTGAGACGCGCTTCTTCAACAAGGAGGCGGAGTCGCTCCTTGGGCGGATCTTCGATGGCGTTGGCAGCCTGACCACGGGAGATGGCCGTCCGGTCGTCAGGCTGGCAGGCCCCGGCGAGGAGCTGAGCGGTTTTCACAGGGCGCGGGTGTTCCATGGCGATGCGCGGCTGGCGCTGGCGCTCGAGCAGCCGGTGCGCGAGCTTGGGCCTCCGCCCAACGAGATCGCAGTCGACGGGAGGATGAACGCGCGCGGCGTTTCGCTGTTCTACGGCGCGACCGACCCAGCGGCGGCGTTGGCGGAGGTTCGCCCCCCTGTCGGCAGCCGCGCGCTGGTCGGCAGGTTCGACGCCGTCCGGCCCCTGCGGCTGCTCGATATCAACGCGCTGCGGTCCGTCTACATCGATGGGAGCGTGTTCGACTCCGGCTACATGGTCCGCCTCGAGCTCGCGAAGTTCCTGAAGAGCCTGAGCGGGCGCATGACCATGCCGGTGATGCCGAACGACGAGAGGTCCGAGTACCTGATCACGCAGGCGATCGCCGACTACCTCGCGTCGAACGTGGAGCTGGATCTCGACGGACTGCTGTATCCGTCGGTGCAGCGCGCAGGAAGTCACCACAACGTGGTGCTGTTCCGGAGGGCGTCAAAGGTCGAGCCGGTGGCGTTGCCCGACGGCACGGTCGTTTCGGCGAGCCTGGGCGAGATGGACGAGGGCGGGTGGTCGCCGGGCTGCTCGGTTTCGGAGGTCGTTCCACCGCCGGATCCTCCGGCTCCACCCCGGCCGGAGCCGCTGTTCTGGGAAGGCCCGTTCATCAATCCCTTCGCCACGCCAGATGACGACCGGGACCCAGCGCTGCGCCTGGAGGTGGACAGCCTAACCGTACTCGAGGTCGCTGCGGTCCAAATCATGACCAAGGCGACCCAGGTGACCCGTTACCGCAGTCAACGCCGCACGTTGGACATTTGACTTCGTGGCCTCGTGCTCGACGATGGCGAGGTCCCTCATGCACTTCGCTGGATCGTCATGGTCGCTCGAGCACCTGAGCATGAAGCGGAGCCAGCAGGGGTGAGCGCCACAGGGAGAGTTTGGGCTGGCTTAGGTGCGGCGCCCGTTCTACCTTCGTTCGCATGAGCGACGACCGAATCGAGGAGGGCGGCACCGAGAAACGGAAGCGACCGCCAACGCCTTCCTTGTTCATGCGCGAGATGCGGCCCGAACTCTACTCGGACACCGTTGACCGTCCGCTCTACGTCCTCGACCGCGCCATGCTCGAGTTCCAACTCGAGACCATGACGGCGCGCAACGAGCACCAGCGCTTCGAGATATTCTGCCGCAAGCTCTGCCAGCGCGTGATCTGCCCGCACATCCGCCCCCAGAGCGGGCCCGAGGGCGGCGGCGATGGCAAGACCGACGCCGACACCTTCCCTGTTGCAGAGGCGATCGCCGATCTCGGTTATGTCGGCAGTCCCGGACCCGACCGCGACGACTGGGGCTTCGCTTTCAGCGCGATGAAGGACTGGAAGCGCAAGGTTGTGAAGGACGTCGCGGGCATCGCCGGGACCGGCCGCAAGCTCGAGCGCGTCTACTTCGTCACGAGCCAGTCCGCACGTGCGGCCGACCGCGCACGCATTGAGGCCGAGCTAGAAGCTGCCCACGGCATGCCGGTGAAGATCCTCGACCGCGCGTGGATCGTCGAGGAGGTGATCGACAGGGAGCGCAAGGACATCGCGCACGACTATCTGTGCGTTGGCCAGGTCGTGTCCGATCCGATGCGCATGGGACCGGAGGACTACTCGAGGCGCCGCCGCCTGGAGGACGTCGAGCGTGCGTTGGCCGATCCGTCCTCGTTCGAGTGCATGGAGCGCCAGCTTGTCACCGAGGCGATGGTCGCGGCGCAGCTGTCGCGCAACCTCGAGCTGCCGCGCCACGAGACGGATGGTCGACACGCCCGCGCGATCCGGCTCGCCGTCAAGCACGGGTCCGCGCGGCAGCAGCTAGAGGCGCGGCACGATGCGCTCTGGACCGCCTTCTGGTGGTTCGACGACGCTGCGGCGGTGTCGGATGGCTACGCCGGCATCGAGGCGGAAGCCCTCGGCGCCGACCACGCCCGCAACATCGAGTTCCTTGTCCAGCTCCACCAGTTGCTGGTAAACGCGGTGCTCTACCGCATGCTATCACCGGATGCTGCCGACCTTTCGGCGCGGTCTGACCGGCTGGAGGCCGCGTTGGAGGCAATGACGCGCGACGAGGGGCGCCCGAACCACCGCCTTGAGGCTCGCACCTCGCTCGCGGTCGTCCGCCTCGGTCGCTACTTCGCCGAGGGCAGGACGGGTGAACTGCCTGCCATCTGGGCAGAGCTGGGATCTATCCTCGACGAGGCCGCCGGCCTTGCGGAGTTCGATGCCGATCGCCTGGTGAGGCTGATCGACGTCGTATCCATCCCCGCCGGCCGCGATCCGACATACCGCGCCGTGGCAGAGCGGCTCGCCGATTTCGTGGCCAAGCGCACGTCCGACGCGGAAGGTGCGCTCATCCTCCTCCGGCAGGCTCTCCGGCTAGACTTCGAGGAGCGCTGCGAACGTATCCGGCTGCTGGGTCGCGCGGCGGTCCGTCTCGCCAAGCGCGAGCATGCCCAGCAGATGATCGAGGCCCATCAGCACCTTGCGATCGCCTACCGCGGGGCTGACCTGTTCTGGGCGTCGCGATCGTCACTCCTGATGGCGGCGGCCGGCCTTGCCGCCGAAGGTGAGGAGTCGAGCGAGTTGCCTGTCGGCTTCGTGCCGACGGTGAAGATCTGGGCCTGGGTGGCCCTCCAGCTGAGACTCGTGCCGGAGCTGATCCTCTCGTTCCGCCTGCTGCGCATGGCGCTCGCCACGCTGCCGCTCGATGAGGCGTCCAAGGCCAGGGTCACGGAAGGCCTGCAAGAGCTGGACGCCAGCCTCGGCAGCAACATCCTCAACATGACCGATGCCGAGGTCGCCTCGCTCTCGCGCGCGCCGGACGCGCTGGAGGAGGCCGGGATGCCCATCGCCCGGATGGCGCTGCTCCACGCCCTCGGCCATGAGGAGGTCCTCCGCGAGGACGAGGGCTACCGGGAGCTCGAGGCGGAAGGTGGGTTGCCGAAGTTCCTCGGGCTCCTCAAGGCTCAGCCGGTCTCGCGCGACCTCGTCGGCGGACTGGTCCTCAACTCGCCGGCAGGCCAAGTCCTCGAGACGTGCATCTGCGGACTGACAGTAGAGGTCGCGACCCCCGGCACTGATGCCGGGATCGTCACGGGGCAGGCGCTGGTTGCTACGGTCGAGGCCATGCTGGCGACTATGATCGAGGACGGCGTCGGCCCGCACACCGAGCGGTTCCGTATCGACGTCGTCGAGACGGACGAGGACGGACCGAAGGTGCAGACCGATCCCAGGGGGATGCGCTCGATGGTTTCCTGGCCCAGGTCGCTGCCGGTCTGGGACTTTCCACGCCAACCAGACATCGGTGCGTTTCTCATACAGATCGTGGGCGAGATGCTGGCGGCCACCTTCGCGCTGCCGAACCTCAACGACGCGCTGTGGCGCCTGTTCGACCGCGGCAACGCGCACGACAGGGTGTCCAGCGTCCTCGGCTCGCTCAGCGGGCTGCAGCGCATCGCCGGTCGCCCCGTCGTCCGCCTCGATGGCGGCGGCCGCGACTATCCCATGCGGGAGCGGCCGGCGGTGGAGGAGGTCGAGCCGGCAGGTCCAGCCGACGACGATGACGGCAGGCCCGCGCGCGGAATGACCGAGGACGGGCGCCCGACCGTTTCGCGGCACCGGGAGGTCAAGGTGCAGTCGGTCATCGATATGCACAGCTGGGACGCGGCCAGCTGGAAGGGCATCCTCTACACGACGCTCGGCGACGACGTTCCGCCGGTGTTCGCGCTCGCGTTTCTCGACCGTGCGGCCGCCCGCCGGATTTTCGAACGCTGGCGGGAGCGGTTCGGCACGAAGGACGTGAACCATGAGATCAGCATCTCGATCATCCGCAACCTGCCGGGCTATCCGTCGACGCACTACGCCATCCAGATAACCAGCCGACGACCGGACGACGGGGAGTGGGAGCGTGGCACGCTATACCAAACGGTCTTCCGCATCCACGTCGTGGAGCCGGACGACGACGTGAACCTGGAAGGTTTCCTGAGGAGGCTCCGCGCGGCCGGCTGCTTCATCCTCGCGCCCGCCGTGATCTCCGGCCAGGAGCCGGACCTGCTGACCGACCTCGTCATACTCAAGAGGTTCATCAACGTGGTCGAGGCGGCCGATGTGGCGGAGCACGACATCGAGCACGTGGGGCTCCAGACGATCGCGAGGCGCGACGCCGGATGAACGACCATGTCGCTGCATACGACGCGCAGTCCGAGCGGCTGACCGCGGAATACGAGGCTCACGACCCGTCGGGATACCGCGCCACCTACTCGACGCTGCTTCCGTCCGGTCCAGGCCTTCTGGCGCTCGACGTGGGCGCGAGCTTCGGGCGCGAAGCTACCTGGCTGGCGGTTATCGGGTTCGAGGTCGTCGCCGCTGAGCCCTCGTCATGGATGCGCGACGCGGGCATGGTCGACGCGGAGATGCGCATTAAGGTCTTCTTCCAGAAACTGGGGATCTGATGAGGACCGCCGTGCGTGGATTGAGCGATGCCGACGTGCGGGCGCAGCGGCGAGGCCTAGTAGCATGAACGCGGCCGCTTGGATCACGCTCGGCCTGGGCATCGCCACGATACTGGCGAGCGGCGTCACGTCTGCCTTCGTCACTAGCCGGCTGAATCGGAGCAAGGACCGCTTCGAGTTCCTGCGGGGAAAAGCGGAGACGCTTTATCTCGCGGTCGACCAGTACGCGAAGGTCCTCGGCCAGCATGCGCTCACCTACTATCCAGTGCTTCGCGGGGAGATCGACTGGAACCAGATGCTGGACCTTCAGATAGCAAGCGGCTCGAACCCGGGGAAGCACGAGGGCGCAGAGGTGATGGAGATGCTGGTTGCCCTCTACTTCCCCTCGGTCAGGCCCGCGTTGGACGAGTTGTTCGCCGCGCGCGACGCCTTCAACGAAGTCACTCACGCGATGAAGCGCGACTACAGGCGGTACGGCGAAGTTCCTGCTCAGGAGCATGGCACCAAGTTCCAGCGGGCGGTCGAACTCATGAACGAGCGCGGCGAGGCATTGCAGCGCGCCGTCGTCGAGACGGCACGCTCGACGGTCGGTACCAAGATCGCCTGATCGTCATCGTCGCAAACCGTCTTCCCTTCGGCGGAGGCACTTCCTGGGACGTGGTATTAACGCGCGATAAAGCTGCCGCACCGGCGTTTTGTGGTCAGCGATGTCCGGATCTCGCTTGCTGTAGATTACGACGATCTCCGATTTCGCCAAGCTGCGCGTCCCTGCTGTGTCCTGGGCGATTAGGAAAAACGCGCCTCAAGCTCGAGGATTTTTGGCTCGACGTCGCCCTTGATGAAGTAGTGAGCTTGCCCCATTCACCATGTGACCAGGTAGGAGCGGGCAAAAGCGAGCCAATAGGGCGGCACATTCTGATGGAGTTCTGCTAACTTTACGCCAAAAGCAGCAAAGTTGCTCTTGCGGCGTGAGCCGCGCCCACGTTCGTCAGCTTTCGGAAGCGGCTCGTAACGTCGCCAATGACCGATTTTGGATCTTTGCGGCTTCAGCAGCGAGCTGAACGAAGGTCCGCTTTCCCCGCGCAACTGTCCAATACCCGCCAGACTGCAAACGGCCCACTTCAAGTCATAAAACTACGCCACACGAACAGACGCTGAACGGTAAGCGTGGCGTGAGGACCGCAGTTTATGCGGCTTGGGCTGTTGGCTGATCTGTCTGGGGCACCCAGTTCCACGGCATCAGCTCGTCCCAGCGGGTGGCGGGCCAGTCGCCGGCGACCCTGG
>NZ_JBDZDK010000050.1:0-16357 GCF_040049155.1 Sphingomonas silueang | reverse complement strand
TCAAGACGGCTACCGCGCACTCAACATCGCCGGCGGACCCGGAGCCAAGGTGGCCTGAGCCGCCCTGTTCGCTACCTGTTCAGCTTACCGCTGTCCGTGTCACAAACCTTGAGGTGCTCCCTATGTGTTCTTCCTCGCCCCCACCAATCCGCTGGTGGTGCGCCACTTCGGCCCTGAGCCGCACCTGTTCGGCAAGATCGTCTACGGCATGCCCGGCGAGACCGTCGAGCATCGTGGGTCCGCGGTGATCGTCGCTGGCCGCATGGTCGGTCGGATGAAGCCGCTCACCCGTACCGGCGAGCCGCTCGCCCCTGGTCCCACCGGCACGATCCCGCGCGACTGCTATTATGTCGGAACGCCGCACAAGGATGGCTTCGACAGCCGCTACGCGGCCATCGGGTTCGCCTGCGCCCGGAACATCGCCGGCACCGGGTTCCCAGTACTATGATACGCGTGCTGGAGATCCTCGCGGCGGGCGGACTGCTCTCGCTGACCACCTCGGCGCCGATCGCTGCCAGCGACCACGGCGTCGTCGGTCAGACCTTCCCGATCATCGAGCCGGACCTGCTGTCGACGATCGAGAACCGCCTGAATACCCTACAGGCAAGCGGCGGGATCGACCGGATGAACGCGATATTCCGCCAGCGCGCGGAAGCGCGCATCCGCCGACCGAAGCCGGTAGAGGGGATCACCGCCGCCACGCAGCCCCGTAGCTGGGCGTTCGACCCGAGCGTCACCATCGACCACGAGGTTCGTGACCCCAAGGGTAACCTGATCGTCGCGGCCGGGCAGACGGTCAATCCGCTGGCCTTCGTCACGATGCGTCAGGCGCTGGTGTTCGTCGACGGCGACGATGCCGAACAGATGGCGTGGGCGACGACGACCCACCGCGATCTCGATGCCAAGATCATCCTCGTCAACGGCTCGCCGTTCGAGGAGATGACTAGGCGCCAGCGTCGGTTCTACTTCGACCAGGAAGGACGGCTGACCGAACGCTTCGGCATCCGCCACACCCCCGCGGTCGCGCGCCAGGACGGCCAGATCGTCCGTATCTCCGAGATCGTCATGAAGGGGGCACGCTGATGCCGCTGTGGCTCGACCTGTTGCGTACGCCGATGGCAGCGCCCGAGACCGATCAGCTTCGGGGGATGCGGCGCACCTTTCAAATGCTGTGCGTCCTGACCGCGGTTGCGGTCGCCGCCAACCCGCTACTGGTGCGCCTGCTCGGCCCGGCGGCGACCTTCGTCACCGTCACGCTGTTCGTCATGACCGTGCTCCACACCGCGCTGTACCTGCTGCGCAAGCAGCGCGCGGACGAGGCGTGGCTGATGCAGCCGGCGAGCGAGGACGAACCGGCATGACGCTGCTTCGCCGTTTCACCGTGATCCTGTCGTGCGCGGGTGCGATGCTCGTGCTGTCGCTCGGATTCTCCGTCCGTGCGACCGCGCAGGACGTGTCGGCGAGCAAGGCGCAGTGCCACGGCAAGTTCGTCAATCCGGTGACCGATGTGTGCTGGTCGTGTCTGTTCCCGCTGTCGGTCGGCGGGCTGAAGATCTGGCCGAGCAATCGCGCCGATACCGCCAACCCGTCGGTGCCGGTCTGCGCGTGCGGCAACCCGGTTCCGCGGATCGGCATCGCCACCGGCTTCTGGGAGCCGGTGCGGTTGGCCGACGTGACCACCAAGCCATGGTGCTTCGTGAACCTCGGCGGCGCCAAGATATCGCCCGGCTTCGATATCGGTCGCGGCTATGTCGGCGGTCCTTCCGCGATCGGCGGGCAGGGGCAGAATACCTCGAAGTGGCACGTCCACTGGTACGTCTACCCGCTGCTCTACTGGATGGAGATCCTGACCGACTTCCTGTGCTTCGAGCCGGCGTCGTTCGACATCGCCTATATCACCGAGATCGACCCGCTATGGCAGGACGACAGCCTGTCCGCGCTCATCAACCCCGAGGCGGTGATCTTTTCGAGCCGCATCGCACAGGCCGCCTGCGCTGGCGATTGCATCGCCTCGACCGCCAAGCTGCCGCTCGACGTCGCCTTCTGGTGCGCCGGTTGTCAGGGACCGATGTACCCGATGAACGGCAACATCGCGTCGAGCATCAGCCATGTGCAGGCATCGCGCCTCGCGCTCTCGCGGTTCACCTACAAGATGCACCGCCAAGGCCTTGCGTGGGGGACGATGGGGTCGCGCGCGCTGTGCAGCAAATATCTGATGCCGGTGCTGCGCAAGCAGCAATATCGCTTCCAGATGGTCAACCCGGTGGCGATGACCAGCGGCCGTGCGGCATGCGCTCCGATCGGCGCTTCGGACATGGACCCCCGTTCGGGCCGCACCTTCCCAGTGAAGGGCGAGGACATCGGCTATCTGGTCTGGCGCAAACGCAACTGCTGCGTGCTGTGAGGAACTGACGATGCGCCGTACCATATTCCTCACGCTTACCGGTGTGCTCGGTCTCGCAGGTATCCAGGCCATCGGGCAGACCGTCGACGGTCTCGACCTCGATACTGTGAAGCGGCGCTCGGCCGCGATGGAAGGCGATGCCGAGCTGTTCGCGGCACAGGTCAAGCGGCGGAGCGACGCGCTGCGCGAGGAAGCGCAGACTGCCGCCGACGGCGGGACAGCCAATCTGCGGCGCATCGCTACGAGCGACCTGCCTCGCGGTGCGCAGGGCGCGGTCGACTTCGATGAAATCGTGCGCGGTGCGGGCGGCTCCATGGCGTCCGCGCGCGGTGACGCACCCCAGTTCATCGCCTTCGCCAGCCTCTCGATGCCCGAGGTCGCGCTGCGTCGGCTCATCGCCGATACCGCCTCGGCCGGCGGTGTCGTGGTGTTCCGCGGCTTTCCGAACAACTCGGTGAAGGAGTTCGGCGCGCTGCTCGGCAAGGTGGTTTCGCGCGAGGATCAGGCAGCCAACATCGGCATCGATCCGCGACTGTTCCGGGCGTTCAACGTCCAGGCGGTGCCGACCTATGTGGCCGTCGCCTCCGACTTCGACCTCTGCGCGGGTCTCAACTGCAAGAGTGACGTGCCCCCTCATGACCGGATGGCCGGTAACGTGACCGTCGCCTATGCGCTCGAGGCCTTCGCGCGTGGCAACGGCCCGGGCGCGCGGGTGGCGGTTGTGGCGCTCGGCAATCTCGCGAAGGCGGCGCGGTGAAGCTCCTTGCCGCGTCCTTCCTGCTGTTCGCCGTCTCGGTGTCGGGCGGCGTCGTGGCGCAGCAAAGCGTGCGCGAGGCCCGCGAGGAGGGCAGTCGTGTCGGCAAGGCGATGCGCGCTGACAGTGCGCTGGTGCCGGGGCAGGCGCAACTGGACGCGCTGCCGGGCTACCAGGGCACCGACCTGCCGGAAGGCGACTATTTCGACGACCCCGACCGGTTGGGGAGCGACGGCATGGTCAAGTCGGGCACCGACGATGCCTTCGGCACGGTGATCGACCGTCAGGGCACGCGCCGGACATTCGCCAAGAGCGAGATCCTCGATACGACCAGGCGTGCGACGATCATCGAGAAGTCGCCGGAACAGTTCCTCGCGGGCGAAGCGATCGGGGGGACGACCGGAAGCTGCACGCCCCTCCCCCCGCCGACCGGCGATCGGGGCTATTACGAGGCGACCTGCAACAAGGGGGTCAAGCTCGAGGAGCGCCAGCGGTCCTGCACAATCCGCATGGAGCCAAAGGTCACCAACAACGCCCGGTACTTCTACTGGGGATCGACGAACGTCTCAGGCCTCGCCCCGAACACGTATCTGCAGTCCCAGGTCAGCGCGGGCGTCTGCCGCGCCGAGGGCACGACGATGCACGCCTGCGACGCCCAGATCGAGATGGGCGCGGGCGGACAGAAGGTCGAGGACTACCGCAGCTATTGCAAGAAGCACTTGAAGGTGAACGCCTCGCTCTATTCCTGCTCGGCCGCGCTGCCGACCGGGCCGCTCGATGGTCACCAGAACAGCAAGACCGGCACGAGCTGGTACAAGCAGGAAGGTTCGACGTCGGTCACCGTCGAACGGGTCGAGAGCGGGTGCGACGCACTGGTGGGTGATACCACGTGTGGCGCTGCCACCGAGACCTGCGTCGAGCCGGGTGAAACCCGGACCATTAGCGGCGTGCCCGTGACCCAGGCCTGCTGGGCATGGCGGCGCGAGGCGACCTGCCAGGCCGAAGCACCGGCCAGCGACTGCGGCGAGATCGAGGGCAACAGCAGCTGCCGGTTCCTGCGGGACGAATGTCTCGACGACCCGGCAGAGGGTGCCTGCAAGGTGTGGCAGAAGGTCTATAGCTGCCCGTTGCCCGCCACCAACGCTGCGGCCGACAAGCAATACGTCTGCGGCGGCGACGTCTACTGCCTGAACGGTGAATGCGAGAGCATCGAGCGCGAGGCGTCGAGCGAGTTCAAGGACGCGCTGACCGGCCTGCATGCGCTGGACGAGGCAGGCCAGCAGTTTGATCCCGAGCAACTGCGCGTGTTCTCGGGCGAGCGCGGCGCATGTTCCAAGAAGCTGTTCGGCGCGTCCAACTGCTGCTCGGGCAAGGGGGTGCCGATCCTGACGCCATGGCTGTGCAGCGCGGCCGACCGGTCGCTCGATCAGCGAGACGACAAGGGGCTGTGCCACAAGCTTGGCACCTATTGTTCGGACAAGGTGCTCGGGATCTGCGTCACGTCGCGCACCGCCTATTGCTGCTTTGGCAGCAAGCTCGCCCGGATCCTTCAGGAACAGGGGCGCGCGCAGCTCGCCAAGCCGTGGGGTCGCGCCAAGGATGCGACCTGCCAGGGTTTCTCGATCGAGGAGTTCCAGCGCCTCGATCTCTCCCAAATGGATTTCAGCGAGGTTTATGCCGAGTTCACCGATGCTGCGAAGCTGCCCGATGAGGTGCGCGCGATGACCGAAATCCAGCGCAGGATCGAAGACTATTATGCCCGCGGCTAACGATACCGGCCATCCCGGCGTACGCCGCCCCTGCGCGCTGACGATGTCGGTGTTCGAGCTTGCGATCTACATGCGGGTCTCGCGCTCGACCATCGCCCACCGCGCGGGCGATATCGCCGCGACTCTGACCCACTGGTTCGGCTGCGAGGTCGACCCGCGCGACGTCGAGGAGAGTTGCCGGACGATGATCGGCAAGGGGTGGCTGATGCCGTTTCAGGGCGGCATGCGCGCCACGCTGGAGGGCCGTCAGGCCGGGGCGCTGCACCTCCAGGGTCTGGTCCGGATGATGGATATGGGCACCAAGATGCTCGATGTCGCCAACTGGATGGTCTGGCTGCGGATCGCCGGACGCGAACTCGACGGCGACCTGATGGACGAGGATATCCCTCCGATCGCGCTGGTCGACGCCGACGACGGTGAGGAGCCGACACACAAGGGAGGCTATGATGGCTGAATTTCGCAGGCGAGTAGGCGTCGCCGCGATCGGGCTCGTCGCTGTCGTCGGATGGCTGGTGGTCGAAACCCCGGCGTGGGCGCAGTCCACCGGTTTGGAATCCGTCGAGCAGATGGAAACCGCGCCCGACAGCGGATCACCGGACGGCGGGTCCACGGCTGCCGGCGACGACAGCTTCTATTGTCGTGAGCGCAAGCTTGGGCAGTGGTTCTATTGCACCAAGCCCAGGACCGCGCCGCGACCACCGGCGCAGGCGGCAACCCCGACCACGTCGGCGGCCGAGCGTCTGGCCGCGATCGCAAGGCAGCTCGATGAACTGAAGGCCAAGGCGATCCTTGAGCCGACCGAGGCGAACATCATCGCCTATGTCCGCTTCCAGCGCGAGCAGCTCGACCGTGCTTCGACCTTCTCGGATACGTGGCAGCGCGCGCTGTGGCAGAACCCGGATATCGACTACACCCTCCAGCGCCCGGTCGGTACGCTCGGCAAGCGGGCGTGGACCGATAACCGCACCGCCGACCGTACCCGCGTGCTGGCGACCCTCGGCCAGCGCTATGGCATCTTCTATTTCTACGCCGGTTCCTGCACCGCCTGCGATGTCTTCGCACCGATCCTCCGCTCGGTCGCCGACACCCACCGTATGTCCGTGATGGCGGTGTCGATGGACGGCACCCCGAGCCGCCAGTTCCCAGGCGCAGTCGTCGACCGCGGCCAGCGCGCGCGTATGGGCGTGCCCGGCACCGCCAACCCGGCGCTGGTGCTGTTCGACACCCAGACCCGCCAGACAATGCCGATCGGGTTCGGGATCATGTCGGCCGACGAGATCATGGAGCGCATCTTCGTACTCACCAACACCAAGGTCGGGAGCGATTACTGATAATGCCTGTATTACATGTATCGCGCCGCAAGCTGCTTGCTGGGGCCGCATCTCTCGCATGGACGGGCCTTGCCCCCATCACGGCCGCCCACGCCGCTCCGGCTGCGGGCGATCGCTACGGGCTGTTCTACTTCTTCGCGCAGAGCTGTGCCGCGTGCGAGGCGTTCGATCCGATCCTGCGCATGGTGTCCGACCGATACCGGATGCCGGTGATGGCGGTGTCGATGGACGGCGGCCCGAACCGCTTCTTCCCGCGCTATGTCGTCGACAGCGGGCAGCGCGCGCGCATGGGCGTCGAGGGTCGCTCGACCCCCGTCCTGGTGCTGTTCGACACGCTGACCCGGCGCATCCTGCCCGTCGGGTCCGGGCTCATGTCCGCCGATGAAGTGGTGCAGCGCATCGCCTTCCTCACCACCCCCCAGGCCGGGAGCGATCGCCGATGACGCCTGCACCCTCACCCGTTCGTCGCCCTTCCCTCCGCGCCCTCTACCGGCGGCTTGCCGCTGGTGTCGCATGCCTGGCTGTCGCGAACCTCGTGCCGCTGGGGGCCGCCGAGGCCGATGTCGCCGACAAGATGAACGACTTCTTCCGCGATGCCGGTGTTGCAGCAAACGTCACCGGCTCATCGGCCTATCAGGGGCAGGCGGCAGGCTATTATACCGGCGGGAACCTATGGTCGCGGTTCCCGCAGAAGAACGTGCAGCCGTTCAACCTGCAGATGCCCTCGGTGCGCGCCGGGTGCGGCGGGATCGATGTGTTCGCGGGCAGCTTCAGCTTCATCAATGCCTCCGAAATGGTGGCGATGCTTAAGGCGACCGCCAACAACGCGGTCGGGTTCGCCTTCAAGCTCGCGATCGACAGCGTCTCCCCGCAGATCAGCAAGGTCATGGGCGAGTTCAGCCAGGCCGCGCAGCAGATGAACCAGATGAACATCAGCTCGTGCGAGGCAGCACAGGGGCTGGTGGGTGGTATCTGGCCCAAGATGGATGGTGCGCGCTCGACGATCTGCGCCGCGGTCGGCCAAAGCGGAGGCCGCTTCTCGGACTGGGCGCGGGCGCGCCAAGGGTGCGGCCCCGAGGGCGAGCGCGAGGCGACGCTCGCGGCCAACACCGATGCCAAGACCAAGGACCTGACGCCGGGCACCCCGCGCAACTATACCTGGGAGGCGCTGCGCCGCTCGGCCGCGTTCGGCTCGACCCGCGGCGGCACCACCGGCTACAACTTCGATGCCGGCTTCTCCGAATATATCATGACGGTCGTCGGCACCGTCATCACCAACGTCAACGGGGCCGAAGGCAGCGGCATCCGCTACATCGGCCCGGCCGAAGAGGCGGTGGTGACAGCACTTCTCGACGGCACCGCCGATGCGAGCCCGGTCGAGGTCCTGAAGTGCGATACCGAGGAACTGTGCCTCAACCCGACCAAGACGACGCTGACCATCCCGGCGACCGTTGCGCTGCGCCAGCGCATCCGCACGATGATCGTGTCGATGAACGACAAGATCCGCAGCGATGGAGCGCTCGATAACGCCGAGAAGCAGCTCCTCAACATGACGTCGCTGCCGCTCTACAAGATGCTGACGGTACAGGCGATGGCGCACTCGACCTTCACCTCGGACGAACTTGACACCCTCGCCGAGATCGTCTCGGTCAACCTGCTGAGCGCGATCATCGACAATATGCTCGACCGGGTGTCCCAGGCGAGCGTCCATATCCCCGATGCAGACCAGACGACCGCCGAGACGTGGCGGCGGCAGCTGGTCGAGGCGCGCGATAAATATTCGAAGCGTGATTACCGGATCAAGGACACGGTGCAGATGACCACCGCGCTCATCAACCGTTCGCTCATGCTCGAATCCACCCTCCAGAACACCATGTCGCCGGCCTTGTCGGCATCGCTCAACTTCAGCCGCGGCCTCTCGGTCCAGGGCCTCAACTAGGAAGCGATGCGATGGTGGAGGTCTTCACGATCGGCGGCGGTGAGTATGTCGTCAACGTCCTGAACGCGGTCGCGGCGTGGACCGGCGGGGGCGGCTATCGCTCGCTGATCCGCGTGGCGATGGTGATCGGCTTCATCTACTCGATCATCAGCGTCGCCTTCACCATGAACGTCCGCGCGTGGCTCAACTGGTACCTCGGCGCGACCGCGATCTACCTCTGCCTGATGGTGCCGACCGTCGATGTGAAGGTCACCGACCGTATCAACCCGTCACTCGCACCCGCTACGGTGGCCAATGTCCCGCTGGGCTTGGGCGTCATCGCCAGCTTCACCAGCCAGGCCGGAGACTGGCTGACGCGAACCGCCGAGACGGTCTTCGTCATGCCGCAGCAGCTGCAATATTCGACCAACGGGATGATCTACGGCTCGCGCCTGCTCGAGGCGACGCGCAACATTCAGATCCGTGACGCGGAATACGCGACCAACCTGCAGGCCTATTTCAAAAGCTGCCTGTTCCCCGAGATCCTGCTGCGACGCAAATCCATGACTGTCATCGTGCATTCGGTCGAACTGTGGGAGCACATGGGGCCGGGATCGGAATCCCTGTCGCAGCCATGGATCTACCGGACCGGCGATCAGATGAACGCCAGCATCATCACCTGCCGACAGGCATATAACCAGCTCACCTGGTCGTGGGACTCCCTCGCTGAGGGCCATATCGCGACCATGTCCAAGGAACTCTACCCGCGGATGCGGCGCGAAGCAGCATTGGCCAAGCTGAAGCAGGACTTGCCGATCGTGACCCGCGCGATGACCGGCTATGGTGGCCACCTCTCGATCATCATGCGCCAGTCGAACGCGATCAACGCCTTCCTGATCGCGCGCGACGGCATGGCCAGCGGCGACGGCTCCGGCGCGATCGATACCTTCGCGACCACCCGGGCCGATATCCAGGCGCGCAATACATATAACTCGATCGCGGCGCAGGCGATGACGTGGGTGCCGATCCTCAACGTCGTGTTGACCGTGGTCTTCTACGCGATGTTCCCGGTCATCTTCCCGTTGTTCCTGCTGCCCCAGACCGGGGTGTCGGCGCTCAAGGGCTATGTCACCGGCTTCTTCTATCTCGCCGCCTGGGGTCCGCTCTATGTGATCCTCCACATGATCTGCATGTCGCGCGCGGTCTCGGCGACCAACGCTATTGCCGAAAACGGCATATCGCTCATCAGCTACGCCGGCGTCGGCGCGGTGAACGCCGAGACCGCGACGATCGCCGGATTCATGCTGATGAGCGTCCCCTTCATCGCCGGCGGTCTTGCGCGTGGCGCGATGGGCGTCGCGAGCCATGCGACCTCGATGCTGGCACCAGCGCAGAACGCGGCCGAGCAGGCAGCGACCGAGCAAACGACCGGCAACTACAGCTACGGCAACGTCAGCTTCGCCAACTCGACCGACAATATGCGCCAGACCAGCCAATGGTCGCTTGCGCCGACGATGACCTCCGGTCACGGCGCCTATGGCTATCGTACCGACAGCGGGACGATGTTCACCGCGCACGATAACGGCCGCATGGTGATCGACGCCAACCCGGCGACGGCAAAGTTGCCGTTCACCGTCACCCGGTCCAGCGGTGAGATCGCAGCCGCGTCGCAGAATGCGACAGAAGCGGCACGGATCGCGAAGTCCAACACCCACGGGTCGTCGGAAGACGTCAGCTTCACGCTTGGCACCGGCACCAGCATCACCTCGGCGCTGGCCAACGCGCATGGCTTCGATTCCCGCAGCAACGTCACCTCCGGTTCGGACGTGCAGACCTACGGCACGGTCGATCGAACCGCTGGAACCGGGTTGTCGACCACGCGGGACGCATCGGACAGGCTCACGAATGGAACCCGTGCCAACCAGCAATTTGATTTGAATCGCAGTATTGCTGGCGAAGGGAGTTTGAAATGGAGCATGGGCGGAGGCTCAGGTGGCGGCAGCAGCGGTGGAGGATTACTGTCCAAGCTGATGCCGCAGGTAGGTGTTGGTCTTACGGCAGGGGCGCGAGGAAGTTGGACCGATGGGTTTGGCAAAACGCAGGGCCACGACCTGGCGACCGGGCTGGTTAATTCGGAAGATGTTCGCTCTGGCATCAACCTGGGCAGCGGTACCCGCTACAACACGAATAACGGTACCAGCCTCTCCAGCGGGCAGTTTGCGTCGAGCGTGCTGACCAATACGACGTCGAATACCACCTCGCAAAATCTCGATCGCAACTGGCGAGTGAGTTCGGCACGCCAGGAACTGCAGGAGATTTCCGACGGACTGAACCGCGAGATTTCCTACTCGCAGTCGAACGGCATGCAGATGAGCGAGAACCTCAGCACCAAGCTACAGGAATGGTATATGAGCGAGCGGGCACGCAACCCGGGCATGGGGATGCCGGAACTGCACGACCAATATACCTCGCCCGAACAGGATATGGCGCGCAACGCGGTGATTGAGCGGTTCATGTCCCAGCGCAACGAGGCAGTCCGCGGCCGGATCGCCGAGCTGGAGCAGGTCATCGAGACGAACGGTCTGGCCGACGTTCAACCCCGCGGCGTTGCTTCACGGGAGTCCGTTATCGCTCGGTACCATGGCGGCGGTGTCGGGGCACCGCAGCCGGTCGCGGTTGCGGCCCCAGACCAGACGCCGGCAGCGCAAGGGATCGTCGGCGTCACCGGAGCAGTACGTAGCGCACGATCCGGTCAGAAGCCTGGCGTTCGGCAAGCTACTGGCACTCAACTTGAAGCGCCAAAGGACGTGGACGTCTCAAAAAGCCTACTCGGCTTCTAAAAGTAGACTGCCGAGATAACCACCCACGCCATAAAACCGATAACGAAGAAAAAGAACTTCCAAGACCATGGTTTAGAATTATTATCTGAACCAAATTCTTGAAATCTTTTGAACGGGTCATCTCCACCATTCTCAATCAAATCATATGAAAATGCGTTCGAACCGGGTGGTACGTAATATGGGCTATCGGGATCACGACGATCAGACATGTCAATTCTCCGCTTCCTCGGTGACCTACATTAGCAACACAGTCAATGCTGCAGGTGATTTGATGACCCATGCAAGTGTTGATTTTCGCTGAGAGTTGACCCGGTGTTTTCGTTGAGAAGTGACCCGGGTCGGGGGGTATGTGCCTGCCTGTTAGGGCGGGGGTCAAGCCGGGGTTTTGTCCTTTGCAGGTTTGCCTGGGGTGGAGCGGACACGGAAGCGGAAGCTGTCGTTGCCGGTCTCGACGATATGGCAGTGGTGGGTGAGGCGGTCGAGCAGTGCGGTGGTCATCTTGGCATCGCCGAACACCCCGGCCCATTCGCTGAAGCTCAGGTTCGTCGTGATGACGACGCTGGTCTGCTCGTAGAGCTTGCTGAGCAGGTGGAACAGCAAGGCACCGCCCGAGGGACTGAAGGGCAGGTACCCCAGTTCGTCAAGGACGACGAGATCCAGCTTGAGCAGGCGTTCGGCCAGTTGCCCGGCCTTGTTGGCGGCCTTCTCCCGTTCGAGCGCGTTGACCAGATCGACCGTGGCGAAGAAGCGTGCCTTGCCGCGGTGGTGCTCGACGACCTGCACCGCAAGTGCGGTCGCGATATGCGTCTTGCCGGTACCAGGGCTCGGTTCCGGCTGAGGGCGAAATGACACCCTAAGCGGCACAGCCGGGTTTGGCAGAGCACATTCCGCAGCTTCAGGGACGGTATCGGAAGGAGCAATGGCTTAGGCGGCGTGCCCTGCTCGATCAGTTGCACCCCAAAGGTAATAGGAAGGAAGTCCTCCAACGATTCCTGATCGATATATACCGACGCCCTTTACCTCAGCGCATTCTGATCGCTGGGCGGAGTGGGCGGCTTGAATAAGCTCCCGTAGGCGAAGATTTTTGCCGTCACTTGCTTGAACCTTGATCGCTTTGGTTGCGCTGCCTCTTGAGCCGAACGGGATGATAGCGACTTCCTGCACGGGCATGGGAATGTCATCTTCCAGAGTAGTTAGGGTCGATAGTTCGTCCGACCACCTGGCATTGTGGTGCCTGAATAAACGCATCGGCAAGTCCGGCCGAAACTTCTTATCTTCTTGCGCGGAAAATGGCTTCGGCAACACGTCTGAGGCATTTTCCTCTAAGTGTCGGGTTGATGTTCGGTAATAGATCGCCGTCCGGGCTTTATCCATCACCCAACCCACCTCATCCATCTCGGCATCGTAGAAGGTTTCTATGGCATCCGACTGTAAGACACGGATGGGACGATGGTCCCAACTTACAGTTAGGATGTCTCCAATCTGGAAAGGGACATGCATATTGCGATCCTGACTTGCTAAATGATGCTCGACAATTCGGAACTGTGAAGGCGAGGCGGAACGGTCAACTCCGCAGGTGATATCGGCAGTTGTTTCCACGCGAGCCCGCCCGACGATAGCGGCGACGGTGTTCTTGCTGAGGCCGAGGTCGCGCGCGATCCAGCGATAGCTGCGCCCCTCGGCGATAAGGGCCAGCACCTTGGGGGCGAGCCGGTCGGACTTGGGGCGATCACCGGCCTGCCGCCCGAGCTTTCGACCCCGCGCCCGTGCTGCAGCAAGGCCGGAGCGAACACGCTCGCTGAGCATGTCGCGCTCGAATTGTGCGATGCCGGCGAGCATCGTCGCCATCATCCGTCCGTGTGGGGTGTCGACCTCGAACGTCATGCCGCTCATCGCGACGACCGACACCCGCCAGCCCGACAGCCGGTTCAGCGTATCGAGCAGGTCCTGCGTCGAGCGGCCCCAGCGACTGAGTTCGGTGACGAGGATCGCATCGATGTGCCGTGCCTGCGCCAGCTTCATCACTTCGGCTCGCGCCGAGCGATTGGCCTTCATCCCCGAGGCGGTTTCGCGGAAGACCTCGACCACCTCATAGCCGCCACGCTCGGCGAAACTGGCCAGGTCACGCAACTGCCGCTCGCACGACTGGTCTGCGGTCGAGACGCGGGCGTAGATGGCGGCACGTTGTCCCAATTGAACCTTCCCGAAATCCGGCCCCGAAAACCCTTGATTTGCGTGGGGTCAGTGTTGTCCAAAACAGACTTCTGTTCAACCGGGACACTGGGCCATGCCGCGACGCCACATCTTGAGCGCCCGGCAGCGGTCGGCGCTCCTCGACCTGCCGACCGACGAGGCATCGTTGCTCCGGCACTACATTCTGGCCGACGACGACCTGATCCATATCGACCGGCGACGCCGACCGGAGAACCGGATCGGCTTCGCGCTGCAACTCTGTGCACTGCGCTATCCCGGCCGGATGCTGGCACCGGGCCAGGTGATCCCGCTGGCGGTATCCACATTCCTCAGTGCCCAGCTCGGCATCACCGGCGATACACTCGTTCGCTATGCCGTCCGCCGACAGACGCGTCAGCAGCATATGGAAGTGCTGCGCCGGACCTACGGATACAGGACGTTTCCCGGTCAGGGCGCACCGGGACGGGCATTCCGCGACTGGCTGCTCGCAGAAGCCGAGCACACGCGCTCCAACGACGATCTCGCCCGGCGCTTCATCGCTCGCTGCCGCGACACCATGACCATCCTGCCGGCGATCACGACCATTGAGCGATTGTGCGCGGACGCGCTGGTCGCGGCCGAGCGGAATATAGAGAAGCGGATCGCCGCGCGCCTCGATCGCGGTGCCTGCACCCGGCTCGACCGGCTGACGACCGAGATGCTGCCGGGTACGATCAGCCGCTTCATCTGGTTGCGCCGGATCGAGCCGGGCAGCAATTCCGCCGCGGCGAACCGGCTGCTCGACCGGTTGGAGTTTCTCCGCGCGATGAACCTCGGCGCTGACCTGCTCGCTGGCGTCCCGCCGCACCGCGTCGCCCGGCTGCGCCGGCAGGGCGAACGCTATTTCGCCGATGGCCTGCGCGATCTGAACGCCGACCGGCGCCGCGCCATCCTCGCGGTCTGCGTCGTCGAATGGGCTGCCGCGACCGCCGATGCGGTGATCGAGACGCATGACCGCATCGTCGGCCGAACCTGGCGCGAGGCGAAGCAACTCCACGATGCCCGCACCGCGGAAACCAGAAGCGCGGTCACCGCGACGCTGGACGGGTTCGCCGCGATCGGCCGGTCGTTGCTGGACGCACATGGTTATGGTGCGTCGCTGGAGGATGCGGTCGCGCGCGTGGCGGGCTGGGACCGGCTCGACTACCTTGTCGCGACAGCCACGACGCTGACCGACACGCTGAGCGACGATCCGCTGGCGCATGTCGATCAGGGATATCACCGCTTCCGCCGCTATGCGCCGCGCATGCTGCGCTGCCTTGACCTCGCAGCCGCACCGGTCGCCCGCCCCCTGCTCGACGCGGTGAAGGCCATCGCCGCCAAAGGCGAACTGCCGGTGACCGACGATTTCCTGCGCCCGCATTCCAAGTGGCGGCGTCAGTTGCGGGTGAAGGGCAGTGACGATGCGCGTCTCCGCGAGGTCGCGGTGATGTTCCACCTGCGCGACGCGCTGCGCTCAGGCGACATCTGGCTCGACCGCTCGCATCGCTACGGCGACCTGCGCCATGTCCTCGTGCCCATGGCGGTCGCACGCAGCATGAAGCTGGCGGTCCCGCCCGACCCGCATGTCTGGCTGGCGGACCGCAAGGCGCGGCTTGCTGATGGCCTTTCCCGGCTCGGTCGCGCCGCGCGCAACGGCACGATCCCGCATGGCAGCATCGAGGACGGCACGCTGCGCATCGACCGCCTCACTGCCGACCCGCCGGACGGAATCGAGGAATTGCTGCTCGACCTGTATCGCCGCCTGCCGCCCGTCCGCATCACCGACCTGCTGCTCGAAGTCGATGCCGCGCTCGGCTTCACCGATGCCTTCACCCATCTGCGCACCGGCGTGCCGTGCGGCGACCGGATCGGCCTGCTCAACGTCCTGCTCGCCGAGGGGTTGAACCTTGGCCTGCGCAAGATGGCCGAGGCGTGCAACACCCATGATTACTGGCAGCTCTCCCGCCTCGCGCGTTGGCATGTCGAGAGCGAGGCGATCGACCAGGCGCTGGCGACCGTGGTCGTCGCGCAGGGCGATCTACCCATGGCGCGGGTCTGGGGCATGGGCACCACCGCGTCTGCCGATGGCCAGTTCTATCCTGCCGCACGACAGGGCGAGGCGATGAACACGGTCAACGCCCGTTACGGCAACGATCCCGGCATCAAGGCCTATACCCACGTCAACGACCGCTTCGCACCGTTCGCATCGCAGCCGATCCCCGCGACCGTCAGCGAAGCGCCTTATCTCCTCGACGGGTTGACGATGAACGAGGCGGGGCGGCGGATCGAGGAGCAATATGCCGATACCGGCGGGTTCACCGACCACCTGTTCGGTATCAGCGCCATGCTGGGCTATCGTCTCGTGCTGCGCATCCGCGATCTGCCGTCCAAGCGGCTGTACGTCTTCGACCCCGCCGCCACGCCGGCAGAACTGCGCCCGCTGGTAGGCGGCAAGGCGCGTGAGACGCTCATTGTATCCAACTGGCCGGACCTGTTCCGCTGCGCTGCCACCATGAGCGCAGGGCAGGTCGCGCCGAGCCGCATCCTGCGCAAGCTCGCCGCCTATCCGCGCCAGAACGACCTGGCCGCAGCGTTGCGCGAGGTCGGCCGGATCGAGCGCACCCTGTTCATCATCGAATGGATTCTCGACACCGGCATGCAGCGCCGCGCACAGGTCAGCCTCAACAAGGGCGAAGCGCATCATGCGTTGAAGAGCGCCCTGCGCATCGGCCGACAGGGCGAAATCCGTGACCGCACCACCGAGGGCCAGCACTACCGGATCGCAGGCCTCAACCTGCTCACCGCCATCATCGTCTACTGGAACACCCTGCATCTTGGTCATGCTGTCGAGGCACGGCGACGCGAAGGGCTGGAGACGCCGGACCATCTTCTCGCCCACGTCTCTCCGCTCGGATGGGCGCACATCCTCCTCACCGGCGAATACCTCTGGCCGAAAGACGCCGACCCTTAGGGTGTCATTTCGCCCTCAGCCGGAACCGACCCCTACCAGGACCACCAATGAGGACGACATTGTCCGCACTGTCGATGAACGCACCCTGGTGCAGTTGGCGGACCATCGCCTCGTCCACCTCGGCGGAGGCAAAGTCGAAGCCCGTCAGATCCTTGT
>NZ_JBDZDK010000049.1:0-17597 GCF_040049155.1 Sphingomonas silueang | reverse complement strand
AAACTCACCGCATCAGCGGGGTCAGCGCTGCGCTTGTGGATGGCTCCACGCTGCCCCCGCTGCTACCAGCCGTGTGTCATTTCTATTTGGGGCAGAATGTGTCTTTTCTAATCAGCGGGAACACGGGTTTCTGTTTTGGTACAGATACTTACCTGCCTTTGGCGCTGTCGCGATCACCCGATCAGCGACATTCGCTCGCGCTGTCGCTGTTCGCGCTCGGCCCGCCACGCGTCAAACTGCGCCAGAACGTCGTCCACGTCCATACCCGTTCGTCGGTGGTGGACTTCGACGCGGGCGCGCAAAGGCGCGGGCCAAGCCACGCTGCTCCGGATCAGCATGGCTTGCACCCAGCGAGGCGCATCCGCGAGCAGCATCTCCAGCGTTTGATGCCCGTGCCACGGCCGGTGCGCGCCCGACATAAGGCGGCTGACGGGCTCGTCGGCAATGAGTGCCACCACCGCGCTTAGGACATGCGTTCGCCCGTAGGGCGACAGCTCGCGATAGTGCTGCTCGTCCCAAGTCTGCGGTTTGTGCTCCGGCATCGCCGGCAGCAAGGGGCAGTCGAACAGGTTGATGTAGCTGGTCCTGAACAGGTCCGGTGCCAGCAGTGCCCGGGTGAGATCGCCTAGCACGCGAAGAAATTGGCGGGCCGGCACCGGTTTGAGCCCTGGCAGCCGTGCGGCATGGCCGAGCAACGCCCTGCGGACCTCGCCGTCAAACGCGAACAGGACTGGGAACGCCGCGGCCGCCTCATCCGGCTCAACAAAGGCTGCGGGCGTTGGCCCCTGCCAGCGGCTCGTTCGCAGCGGCACGCCGCAGTCTCCGCACACGAACTCGACCCCGCCTGACCAGGTGAAGTGTGGCGCATGGCGCGGACGACAACGGCGGCAGAAATCTTGGCGCCAGGCTCCATGCCGGTGACAGAAGATGAGCGGCAGCGCCGCCTCCGCTTCGAGATAAGCGCCGCCAGCCTCGTGCGCCTCGGCAAGGCACAGCCGGCACCAAGCGAGATCGAGATCCCCTCGGGCGCGACCGCTATCGTCGGTGCTCGGCAACCAGTCTACCGCGAGGTTCGGCCAGCGGCGCTTGAGCTCAAGGCTGAATACGACCTCCAGCGCGACCCGCAGCCCTGCTGCGACGCAGCTCTGCTGCGACGCAGCTCGCCTCCCGCACATCCCACCCTACGTCTGGTCGCGTCGTGCGGTTGGGATCGACCGGGCACAGCACCTGCCGGAGGTGAGCGACGGACACATCATACCAGGCCGCGGTCCGTCCGAGCCAGGACGACGGCAATTCTTCGGGGTAAGGCCGGGGCGCGACCGGCAGCGCCATCCCAGCCACGGCTCAAGCGGCCGCTTTGGTGCGCCCGCGCCCTCGCCGCTGGGCCAGCGCTCTCATGCCGACGGAGGGCAGCACGAGGTCGTCGGCGTCGAGGTCTCCCACGTTGATCTGCTCGCTGCCGTTCTCGATCGCTCGCACGGCGAGCGTCTCGACCAGTCGAAAGATGCGGCCGGTATTGCCGTCGCTCAGATCGAGGATGGACGTGCGGCATCGCTCCTCCTCCAGCTGCGACGGTTTGCGCAACGGCAGGATGGCGGAAAGCGTGACCATCAGCAGCCGGAACGGCTCGTCGTTCTGCCAGCGGACCAGTTCGACGGCATCGAACCTCTCGGCCAGCGCCGCATCGGTGAGCAGCGCCGCGCGCGCCTCATGGTTGCCGGTGCAGACGAGCGGAATCTGCAGGTCGTTGGCCAGATAGCGAAGCGTGTTGAGGAAGACGCGCTGCTGGCGCGGCGTGCAGGCCAGCATATGGTTGATCTCGTCCAGGATCAGCATGCGAGCGCCCACCTGCCCCATGAGCCGACGCGTGAGCTGCCGGGCGCGGTGGACGTCGCCACGAGCGGCAAAGCCAGCGCCGAGCTTCTCGAGCACCTCGCCGTAGAACTCGCCGTCGGTCGGCTGCGGCGGCAGCTGGACGGCCACGACCGGGATTGTTGCCGTTCCGGTCGCCTCGTTGAACCCGCGCGGGTTCTCCGCCTCGAAACGTTCGACGATGCGGGACTTGCCCATCCCGGTCTGGCCATAGATCAGCAGGCACGGCATGCGCGTGCGCGGTGGGTAGCGCAGCATACCGTCCAAGGTCTTGCGCACGGCTTCGGCTTTCGGGAAGCCAAGCCACCGGTCCATCCGGATCCAGGCGATCCGCTCATCGTCCGCCCACATCGCGCGCTCGCGGTAGCTTTCGGCCAGATGGGACAAATCGCTCACCGGGGCATCTCCTCCACCAAGAATGGAAGCGCCTGGCGATCCCTTTCTTCCTTCTCCGTCGTCCCTGGGAAAGTGGCGGGTTCGCAAGGTTCGACCGGGAGCTTGCCGCTGCTTCTGGCCCGCCGCGCATCAGTCAGCGCCGCCTTGGTCCGCTGAAGGGCGAGACGTGCCGCCTTCGTCTTGTGAGCCGCTTCGGCGACGATCAGCCGCTGCGTTTCTACCGCCCGGAAGATCAGCGTCTCGTCGACGGCCTGCTGGCCACGTTCGCGCAAGGCGCGAACCGCCTCCTTCTGTTCCCAGCGGGTGATCGCCGGCCGCCGCAGGTCGCGGTAGGGCACCTCGAGGTGCTCACCGTGCGGTAGCTCCAGCCAGATGCGGGAAAGGTCGCGAGGATCCCAACGAACCGGCATCGCCTGCCCCGGCCTCGTGTACCAGCAGGACAGCGCATCATCCCAATAGTGCGTGTGGAACAGCTCGATGCCGTGCGGCGTCACCGCGCGCAGTTCGCAGGGTAGGAAGTCGTAGAGAAAGGTGGCGTGGTCGATCGGCAGGCGGACCAGCTCCGATCGCCGGTCGATCGCGTCGGCCCAGGCGATCGCCGGCGGGATGCCGAGGCCGCGATGGCGCTCGGCATGGTAAGGTCCGATGATCTGCGCGGCGAGCCAGACCTGCAGCTCTCCCAACGTCATGCACGCCTCGGCTTCGGCATCATAGTCGCCGCGCTCGGCGACGTTCGAGAACGTCGTCCCAGGCAAGAGGTGGACAGCGCCCATCGTCGTGCCGATCAGGCGCTCGATGTGGCCGCCGAAATGCGGGCGACGCACCGGACGATACTCGAGCGAGATCGAGTGGGCACGACAGCCGCGTTTCAGAGCGTCCGAGCGGTGCTCGCGCGCATTGTCGAGGTGCAGCCGGTCCATCAGGCCCTGATTGGCCCAAGGCGCCTCCATGCCGCGCTCGGCCAGCCAGTCGGCTTTGGGAAGAACGGCCTGACGCATGCACATGCCAACCGACACGGCCGACGGTGCGAGCATGTCGAGGTGGAACCCCGGCACCGATCGGCTCGCGACGTCGATCATCAACGTAAGCCACGGCCGGCCGATGGGCTTGCGGTAAAGATCGTCGACGACGATCACGTCTACCAGCGTGTGATCCGATTGAACGAGCTCCAGCGCGTAGCTCGCCTCTAACGCGCCACGCGTCGGCTCCCACTTGTCGACGGCTGCCTTGGCTCCTTGCCTCCGTGCCGTGACGGTCTGGGGAGCCAGTCGGTCTAGCCGCGTCTGGATCGCCTTGGTGCTGGGCACCTTCAGCCCGACCTTCAGCCCTTCATGGCGGAGCCAGCGACGAAGCGCCTGCACGCTCGGCTTCTCAAGAGTGAGATAGCACTCCTCGATCCCGCGTGCGATCAGCTGCTCGGTCGCGGACGAGAGCCGCTGCTCGCCCCTCTCCCTCCCCCGCGGGCGCGGCAGTAGCGACGCTGCGACGGGCGACGCTCGGTAGAGTTGAAGGAGCTTGTGGAAGCGCGCGCGACCGAGTCCGAGCTGCTCCATGGCTTTGGCGGCAACATTGCCCGGCACGCGTGTCAGCGCGGCGAGCGGCCGGATGATCTTCTCGCGGCGGTGCGCCTCAGCCCAATCGGCATCGCTCGCGGTCTTCAGGTCGGCGGTCCGCATAGCACGACGCCTCGGCTGATACAGACCCAGGAGCGTCCACTCTTTCCGGAGAAATGTCTACTCTTTCAGGTGCAAATCGACGCCGGGCGACGGTCGTGCGGCTCGCAATCCGTCGGCGGCGTGTGGTGCGCGTTGTACCGCGAACCAGGATCAGGCGGCGAGTAGATAGGGTAACTGAAAGCACGAGCGGCAAAGGTCGGACCGCTCTCGATTTAAAGCGAAATCCGTCCGCCCGCCTTTGGCTCGCCGACCTTCGCTCCGTCCTTGATCACCTTCGGGAGTTCGGCTGGCAACATCGTGTCGAACTCGATAGCGGAGAGCCCGGACATGCTGATCCGCTCCAAAAACGAGCCCTGACCGGCGATCAGCGTCGGCTGATCGATATGCGTTGTGATCAAGACCCCGCGCTGATCGTCCTCGGCCACCGCAGACATGCCTCCCCGCCGCTCAGGTTCGCAGGCTCGCGAACCTTAGCTCAACTCCGTCCACTGTTTAAGGGGCACCGACAGAACCCGGACAATCCGGCTCACCTAAATAGCGATAACACTGATTCCTGCTAAAAACATGATGCGTCGGGCAGTGGGGGTTTGTCGGTTTCCCCAAAAGGGTGGACATTCTGCCCCGAGCGATCGTCACCTGAAACGGTGGACTTGCACCTGAAACAGTGGACGACGGAGCCGTCTAACCCACCCGCGACATGCTCGCAGTCAGCCACGGGCGCCGATTGAGCCGCGCGGCTCCCTTTGCGCGAGCGCAACCGCATTTCTCGCAAACGATCGGGCCTGTTGAAAAATGCCGGACATGCCGGGTTGCTCCTTCGTTTCACCCCTATCGAAAGGAGCGTCGCTATGATGGGACCAGCCTGTCGCAGTAAGCGGGAAGGGGCGTCCTTCCGCACCGTAGAAGCCATGTTGCCCACAGACCACCTGCTGCGTCGCGTCGATCGATGGCTCGACATCGGCGAGTTGAGACAGGCACTGGCCGGTCATTACAGCGCACGGGGAAGACCATCGATCGATCCCGAACTCCTCATCCGCATGACGCTGATCGGCCGCATCTTCGCGATCGCGTCCGAACGGCGGCTGTGTGAGGAGCTGCGCTACAATCTGGCCTATCGCTGGTTCTGCCGTCTCGCGCCGGGAGACAAGGTTCCGCACCACTCCACGTTCAGCAAGAACCGCCATGGTCGCTTCCGCGATGCCAACGTGTTCCGGATCCTGTTCGAGAGCACGGTGAGACGCTGCATCAGAGAAGGACTGATTGGCGGAAAAGACGCCGCGATCGATGCGTCGTTCATAGCGGCTGATGCGAGCTGGCAGCGCAAGACCGTTCCCGGCTACCTGCCGTATGTCGCCAACGCGTCGCGCGCGGTTAGGGAGTGGGTGCACGACACAGGAGATGCCGTCTTTGAAATGGCGCGGTCGAAAAGCTGCCAAGGCATCTCTCGAACGGACCCTGCCGCGGCCTGGTCGGCGCGAACGGTGCGTGGCCGGTTCGGCTACGCCTTGAATGCGCTGGTCGACACCCCGAGTGGCGTCGCGCTCGATGTCGAGGCGACACCAGCTCGCTTCGCGGAGGAAGTTGATGCGGGGCGCGTCATGCTCGAGCGGTCGGCCGATCGGTTTGATTATCGCCCCAAGCGGGTCGCGGCCGATAAAGCCTATGGCAGCGCGAACTTCCTCGGCTTCGTGCGGGATCACGGCGCAACCCCACACATCCCCGTGATCGACCGGACGCAGCAGACCAAGGGCAAGCTGCCGCGAACGGCCTTCAGCTATGATCGTGGCACCGACAGCTTTACCTGCCCGACCGGCAAGACGCTCCGGCACCATGCCTTCCATCCTCCCACCGGCGTACACCGTTACGCGGCGGATGTTCGGGATTGCGAGGCGTGCGTGCTTCGGAAGAAATGCACGACGTCGCGGCGTCGTACCCTGGTTCGACTGGACGATGAAGACGTTCGCGATCTTGCCAGAGCCGAAGTGGAAACCGGGCTCTACAAGCGGTCTATGCGGTTGCGGCGCGGGGTCGAACGGTTCTTCGCCGACGCCAAGGGCAAGCATGGCATGAGGCGGCTTCACCTGCGCGGCATCCGCGGAGCGGAAGAAGAGTTCCTGATCGGCGCGGCGGTAATGAACCTGATGATACTGGCGCGACCACGTCGGCTGATCGGCAAGCCGCGCAGAGGTGTCTGCGTTCCCGCAGCCCTCACCCCGGCCGCCATCTCGGCCCGGTCGATCGAACATGACGTGATCGTCTCGCCCGCTCGGCAATATGCCTGATCGCTGAAGCGCGGCGTGCTTCATCACGCGGCGCGCAGTCGTTCTTTGCGGTACGGCACACCGTCAAGCAGTGCCTGGCCCGGCGCCTTGGGCGTGCCGTCACCGTTCACGTACATATAGAGTGTCGTCGTCGTCATCCCGAGACGGCGCGCGACATCAGCTGCGATCGCGTTACGATCGGACATGGCGGCCATCGCCATCGCCAGCGTTGCCTTGTCCATCTTGCGGGGCCGCCCTCCCATGCGCCCCCGCGCGCGTGCCGCAGCAAGGCCGGCCTGTGTGCGCTCGGCGATAAGCTCGCGCTCGAACTCGGCGAAGGCGGCAAAGATGCCGAAAGCCAGGCGGCCGTTGGCGGTGGTGGTGTCAATCTGCGCGCCGGCGCCAGTCAGTACCTTCAACCCGATGCCGCGCTCACGCAGCGCCTCGGCGGTGATGACCAAATGCCTCAGGTCACGTCCGAGGCGATCCAGTTTCCAGAGCACCAGTGTATTGCCGGGCTGCAACGCCTTGAGACAGGCAGTCAGGCCAGGACGCGCATCATGACGACCCGACGCGAGATCCTCATAAATGCGTGAGGCATCGACGCCGGCGGATAGCAGCGCGTCGCGCTGCGGTGACAGCGTCTGCGATCCGTCAGCCTTGGATACCCTCACATATCCGATGAGCATCATCACCCCGCCAGAAAAGATATCTAACACCCTGCAATGTGCCGGTGGTTTCCGCAACGGGTATTCCGACCGCTAGGAAGCTTCGATGAGGCAAAAACCGCTACCGCCAGAAAACCGGTCGTTTTTCTGGCGGTTGGTGTGCGCTGTGAGTGCCCCGTCGCTTCACGGCCAAAGACAGTTACGGTGGAGGCTTCGGGAAACTTCGGCAACAAATTAGCGTGGTGCCGGATACGATCAGCTTTGCGAAAGGGGGGGCTGACCATAGGCGTGGGTGGCGATGCGTTTGCTTACTCGTTTTCGGGACGTAGCGGTGCGGACTAGTGTCGCATCGCCGCGGGCAACGAAAAGCTTTTAAACCACCGTCCCGGTGAAAGCCCCAATAAGGGCCGTCATCCCCATCGCAAGGACACCCAGTAAAACCACCCGGATCATGGCGCGCCCGATCGGGGCGCCGCCCGCCTTCGCTCCAAGCGCACCCAGCACGCCAAGCAGCACCAATGCCGTTGCTGGTACCGCATAAAGCACAGCGCTATGCGGTGCTAATGCAGCGATCACGGGTAGGATCGCGCCGGCGGCAAATGCCAAGGCCGAGGATACCGCGGCCTGCATCGGCTGCGATGCGCCGTCGTCAGCAAGGCCAAGCTCATCACGGCGATGCGCTCCCAGAGCGTCATGTGCCATCATCTGTTCGGCCACCTGAATCGCTAGCGACGGCTCGACGCCACGCCCTTCATAGATTGCGGCCAGTTCCCGCGTTTCGGTCACGGGCGAACGTTCCAACTCGGCCGATTCCCGCGCAAGGTCAGCGTTCTCGGTATCCGCCTGCGAACTGACCGAAACATATTCGCCCGCCGCCATCGCCAGTGCACCCCCGACCAATGCTGCTACCCCCGCAACAAGGACTGTGCTCGCAGTCGAGCCTGGCGCGGCTGCGACACCGACGATCAGGCTTGAAACAGAAATGATTCCGTCGTTGGCACCGAGCACCGCTGCGCGAAGCCAGCCTGTACGGTGGACGAGATGATGTTCTCCTGGCGCGTGATCGATGGCGTCGGTCGTCATTGGCTATCCTAAAGTATGTCGAACTCGGTGAGCCGCCGAGTGGGCGGGAATTGGATTGTATTTGGCTCCGGACAGCAGTGCAGGGATGATGGAGCGATGTAGCTACGCCAGGTGCGTTGCGGCACGGGCCTGACGAACAGCTGACGAAAGCGATGGCTCCCGTAATTTCAAGGCTAGACCTCGAGTCGGACGCGAAACGAAGCACCCCCGCCTGTCGCGTTTTCGACGCTGACCGTTCCACCATGCGCTTCGGTCAACCGTTGCACGATGCCAAGGCCTAGGCCCGCTCCGGTAGAGCTGCGGCGATCCTTGCGCCAGAAGCGGTCAAACACGTGCGGAAGATCGACCTCTGCAATCCCCGGCCCGTAGTCACGGACCGTCAGCTGTGGACCGGGTCCCGCGCTTACGTCGATGGGCGTGACGCCGGGCGCGTGTGACAGCGCATTGTCGATCAGGTTGCGATAGATGCGGAAGATCGCTTCCGGGTGCCCGATCGCCGCGGTGTCGCCGAAGCTCTCGAAACGTAGATCACGCTGCGCCGCGAACACCTTTGGCGCCATCGCGGCCACGACGTCCCGGCCGATGTCGGCGATATCGATGGCAACGTGGCCATCGAGGGCCAGCGCGTCGGCTTGGGCGAGATCGAGCATCTGTTCGACGAGACGGGTCAGGTGCCGCGCATCGGCCTGCAGTTCGTCCCGTTGCTTGCCTGCGGGGAGCCGATCGAGCGATAGCTGCATGATCGACAACGGTGTGCGCAGCTCATGTGCGGCGTTGGCAGTGAACTCCCGCAGAGTCGCCATCGCTGCATCGAGCCGACCGAGCGCCCGATTGACGGCACTGACGAGCGTGTTGACCTCTCGCGGCTCACTCGGCTCCGAAAGGCGAAGCAGGGTGTTGTCGGGTTCCAGCGCGTCCACTTCGCGCTCGGCATGGCGGAGCGGTTGGAGCACCCGGCGGACGGCGAAGACGTTGAACAGCAACAGCAACAGCGACAACGGGATCAGCGGCAGCATCACGTGCTGAATGATCTCGTTCACGATCACCGGCACATAGGGGCGGATGCCGTCGCCCTCGAACTGCATCGCCAGCCATCGCCGCTCCTCGCCGCGATCGATCGCGCGAACGCCCGATATCCGATAGCCGCGAGGAGTCTGTTCGCGCCGCGTCCAGTCGACCAGGGTTGACGCGCCGTCGATCCCGGTTTCCCCTACCCGCCGGAGTTCGGGTGATCCCGGTTCGACATAGCGCGCGGACCAGGATTCGGCCCCCGGCGGTCCGGTTAGCAGGTCGGGCGACAGCACGCCGCCTGCCTGAGCCTTCGTCGCTTCAAGCGTCAGCAATTCCTGCGCGAGCGATTCGGGCTGGCGACTGTAGGTGAACACGACGATCCCGACGTCGAGTGCTGCGAACAGCAGCGTGAACGCCGCCAGACGCGCCGCAATCTGTCGGAACAGCGTAGGGGGCCGTCGCCTTGGCCGAACCGCGTCCATCCTATTCACCAGATACGCTTGGCGCGAACAGCGCATAGCCGACGCCGTGCACGGTGCGGACCTGCACGTCCGCCCCGGCGGCGGTCAGGCGCTTGCGCAGCCGCGATACTGCCGCTTCCAACGCATTGGGCGTTACCTCGGCGTCCATCGCATATAGCGTATTCTCAAGCGCCGGCTTGGCGACGACGTGTCCGGCGCGGCGGAGCAGAACTTCGAGCAGGTTGATTTCACGCGGCGTCGCGTCGATCGCGACGCCGCCCACGTCGGCCGACCGTGAGGCACAATCGAGCACGACGTTGCCCGCGGCGAGCTGGGTGCCGAGCGACGCCCCGGGTCGTCGCAGCAGGGCACGACACCGCGCCGCGAGCTCGGGAATCTGGAACGGCTTCACCAGATAGTCGTCAGCGCCCGCGTCGAGTCCGGTGACGCGATCGTCGAGGCCACCTCGCGCGGTCAGGACAAGGATCGGCGTCGCATTCTTGTCCCGGCGGGAACGGCGGACGATGTCCAAGCCGTCTCCATCGGGTAAGCCAAGGTCGACCAGTAGCAGGTCATATGTCGCCACCTTCATCGCCAGCTCGGCGTCCTCGACGGTCTCGACCCAATCGACCGCGAAACCCTGCGGGATCAGGCCGTCCCGAACCAGGCTGCCGAGCCGGGCGTTGTCTTCAATCAGCAGCAGGCGCATGGTCGATGTCGGTCCCCGTTGGTGCACGTTTGTAGCCAGTGACCATCGCCAGCGGCAGGTTTTCCCGGTGCCGCACGCTCTCGACGATCGCACCGATGACATGCAGGGCTACCGCGCCGATCAGAACATTGGCGGCGGTTTCGTGCAACGTCTCGACCCAGCCCACACCCCAGAATTGGTCGAGCCCCATCATCCATCCGCTGGTCCCCACCGTCGCCAGCAGGACAAGGAGGACGACGATCATTGCGCCTCCGGCCGGGTTGTGCCCGATGTAGCGCGGCTCGCGCCGGGCAGCCATCGCGCGAAAATAGCGCAGCAACACGAACGGGCCTGGCACGAAGCTGGCGAATTGCGCGTAACGCCGGCCGATAACACCCCAGATCAGCCGGATCGCCAGCGCCGTGACGACAACGTAGCCGACATAGATATGCGGCGGCTCCTCATGCCGAAGGAACGTCAGGTTGGCGATCACACCTCCTACCACGGTCCAGTGAAAGATGCGGACGATCGGGTCCCAGACCTTGACCCTGCCGCGGTTGCGAGCAGGGTCTCGGGAAGGAGCCGCTGGAGCGACGTGGCTCATCGTCAGTCGACGTTGTTCTGAACGACCGCGCCGTTCACCGGGTTGAAATAGACCTCGGCGCGCTTGCCGTCCTTGGTGTGGGCGTAGATTTCGTAGCAGCTGCCGGACACCTGAAAGACCTTGACGTCGCGATAGCCCATCTTGGCGACGCGGCCTTTCATTTGTGCCGGCGTCATCCATTTGGCCTGAGGCGCCTTGGTGCAGACGGGCGACGCCATCGCCATCGGCGCAGCTGCGACGGCGGCGAGAAAGGCTGCGACCTTCAAGGGGGCAAATCGGATCATCGAACGAGCTCCTGTCAGAGGCGGGATAGCCTCGATGACCGGGAGATCGCAGCACCGCCTGACCGAAACCTGACGGCACAACGAGTTTTTCCGACGGCTCGAGAATGCGGTTGCCGCGGACCTGTCAGGTCGTCGTCAGGACCGGGGTCGATAGCGGGGCAGCCGCACTTCCGGCGGCAATGGAGTATCGACCATGATGAAGTCCCTGATCGTCGCTGCCGCCGGTGCCGCGACCATTTTCGCCGTCAGCGTGACCGCCGCGCCGTCGGCGCCGACCCGCCCGCTAGCCGCCAGCACGCGGGCGAACCTCGAAGCCGCGATGCACGGGGAGGCTTATGCCAACCTGAAGTATCTGCGGTACGCCGACCAGGCGCAGGCGGCGGGAAAGCCCGAACTCGCCAAGCTCTTCCGCGCATCGGCCAACGTCGAGGCCAACGAGCACTTCGATCGCGAAGCGCAGGCGCTGCGGCTCGGCAGCAGCAACAATGTGAACCTCGAAGATGCCATGAAGGGCGAGCACTACGAGAATGTCACGATGTACGTGAATTTCGCCAAGGAGGCGGAAGCGGCCGGCGACAAGAAGGTGGCGCAGATGTTCCGCCAGATCGCGGTCGACGAAGGCACGCATTACGCGGCTTACAAGGCTGCCCTGGCAAAGCTCCCCCGTCGCTAAGCCAGCTGCAGGCGCCGGCCCGGCCATCCCCCCGGCGGGCCGGCGCATCAAATCGGGATCGTTCGATAGGTTTTTAACACACGCCCGCCGAATGGGGCCTGAAAGAGCGCTCAGTGCCCTAATCGCGCAACATCAATTCGAACGCGAGATTTTCAACAGCCACGTCCGTTTTTGACACCTGTTCTCAGAGGTGACTTAGGACGGAGACAGCGCTTCAAGAATACCGCACTCGGCAACCGTCCCGTGCCCGCATTTCTCAATGATTTGGGCCAACTCGTGATCAAGCGCTGATAGGTCGGCGATCTTGCGCTCAATTGCCTTACGGTGCTCACGGGCGATCGTCTCGACTGCGGTACATGACCAATCGCGATGGTCGGCTAACCCAAGTAGCTCCCGGACCCGATCAAGGCTGAACCCAAGGCCGCGCGAGCGGCGAATGAATGACAACCGGCGAAGGGTCCCCTTGTCATAGGTTCGGAAGTTGCCTTCGGTTCGCGCGGGCGGAGGCAGCAATCCGATCTCTTCGTAATAGCGAATCGTCTGCACCTTCGTGCCGGTCGCGTTCGCGAGGTCACCGATTTTTAGAGCCATGGCCCTTGACCCTACAGTTACTGGAGGGTGCATATGCGACGAGGACGAGGATCTTGTCGAGAAGCTAGACGACGTGCGTGTCGCTTCGGCGGAGCGGGAAAAAGGAAACGATGTGCCTACTGAAGACGCTCTGACGCGGACAGCCGACAAGACGGGCGTGATCGGTGCGATCATCGCCTCTTTCGGTTGTGCAGCGTGCTTTCCGGCTCTTGGCAGCCTCGGTGCCGGGATCGGCTTAAGCTTTCTAAGTCAGTATGAAGGCCCCTTCATCCGGTACATATTGCCGCTCTCCGCTCTCGTCGTTTTGGCGGCAAACCTTAGCAGCGGATTTCGACACAAAACTTGGCTCCGCCTAGCCCTTGGGGTTATTGGCCCTGTGCTCGTCCTGATTGCCGCCCTGCTAATGTCGCTTCGTGGCATCCGGGCGGAATGGGTGCTTTATGCGGGGCTGGTGTTGATGATCGGGGTCTCGATTGTCGATCTGGTTTCCCCTCCGGGGCGGCGATTCAGCAATCCGGTCCCGTCGAGGAACAGATAATGACGGATACCGCCGCAAGGCGACCCTCGGCACCGGATGCGCCGCCCGTTTGGGGTGTCGCATCAATCGCGGGTGCGTTGGGCTTGAGCGCGGTTACGGCTGCCGCTGCCTGCTGCGTCCTGCCGCTTGCGCTCGCCTCGATCGGCGTGGGTGCCGGGCTCGCCGGTAGCCTCGCCGAGCTGGCGAGCATCCGGACGCCGCTTCTTGTACTGAGCGGGGTCGCACTCGTGGTCGCCTGGATCATGTGGTGGCGCAAACGCGAAACGGCTTGCACGGCGGGAGACGCTTGCGCGGCCGATGCCGCGCCGCGCCGCGCCATCGGCCTTCTGATCGCTGCGACGGCGCTGGTCGGGTTGGCTGCTATTTGGGATTCGATTGAGCCTTTGCTGATGAAGTGGATATTGTAGTGCTGCTTACCTCCACGTTGACCTGTCCGAAGTGCGGCCACCAATCGACAGACACCATGCCGACCGATGCCTGTCAGTTCTTCTACGACTGCAAGGGTTGCGCTGCGGTGCTCCGCCCCAATGCCGGGGACTGCTGCGTCTATTGCTCGTTCGGGGACGTGCCATGCCCCCCGATTCAGGAGGCGCGCGCGTCCGGATCAACGGCGAGCTGTTGCACCTGATCGCGTCTGGCGATCAACACCTGAGCGCCATTTACACCCGCAGCAGGGAAGAAGCTCATGCCCGAAACCTATGATCTGGTCATTATCGGCGCGGGAACCGCGGCGCGGGTCGCGGCCATGCGCGTCCGCAAGGCAGGCAAGAGCGTCGCCGTGATCGACTGCCGACCTTATGGCGGCACCTGCGCGCTGCGCGGATGCGACCCCAAGAAGATGCTGCGCCACGGTGCGGCCGTCATCGACAACGCGCGCCGGATGCGCCGCAACGGGGTGGTGGGCGAGGACCGCATCGACTGGCGCGAGCTGATGGCGTTCAAGCGCACCTTCACCGATCCGGTGCCGGGCAAGCAGGAACAGAGCTACCATGACGCGGGGGTGGAAACCTTTTATGGCTCGGTCCGCTTCACCGGCGCGAACACCCTTGTCGTGGAGGGAAAGACCCTCACCGGGCGACACGTCCTCATCGCCAGCGGTGCCGAGCCGGTCCCGCTCGGATTGTCCGGCGAAGAGCATGTCATCGACAATGAGGCATTCCTGGCAATGGAGCGCCTGCCCCGGCGCATCGTGGTCGTCGGGGGGGGCTACATCGCGGCCGAGTTTTCGACGATTGCGGCGAACGCCGGGGCGGAGGTGACGATCCTCCAGCGCGGGCCGCGCATGTTGACCGGCTTCGACCCCGATCTGGTTGGCTGGCTGACGCCGCGCCTGCGCGACGCAGGGATCGACGTGCAGCTCGATACGGTGGTCGAGGCGATCGACAAGACAGGCGACGGCTTCTTAGTCCGCGCCTCCACGGGCGGGGAAAGCAAGAGCTTCGCGGCCGACCTGGTCGTTCATGCCGCCGGGCGCAGGCCGGCGCTCGAAGCACTCGACCTGGATGCGGCGGGGATCGCGCACGAGCACGGC
This sequence comes from Sphingomonas silueang, assembly GCF_040049155.1. Classification (NCBI taxonomy): domain Bacteria; kingdom Pseudomonadati; phylum Pseudomonadota; class Alphaproteobacteria; order Sphingomonadales; family Sphingomonadaceae; genus Sphingomonas; species Sphingomonas silueang. The sequence continues at coordinate 3,260 of NZ_JBDZDK010000049.1, read as the reverse complement.
CGCCTCACGCTTAACGAGCATCTGCAAAGCGTGTCCAACCCGGCAGTGTATGCAGCCGGCGACGCGGCCCAGATGGGGCCGCCACTGACGCCGGTGTCGAGCCACGATGGCAAGGTGGTCGCCGGCAACATACTGGAGGGAAATCACCTCCAGCCAGACTATCGGGGCGTCCCAAGCGTCGCCTTCACACTTCCTCCCATTGCGTCGGTTGGCCTCGGCGAAGCCGAAGCGCGCAAGCGAGGAATACGCTTTCGCGTGAACAGCAGTTTCGTGCCTGGCTGGTATACCGCGAAGCAAGCGGCCGAACCGGTCTATGGGTTCAAGGTGCTGGTCGATGAAGGCGACGACAGCATAGTCGGCGCTCACCTGGTCGGACCCCACGCAGAAGAGGTCATCAACCTGTTTGCGCTCGCAATCCGGCACCATCTCACGGCAGGCGACTTGCGATCAACCATGTTCGCCTATCCAACTGGGGCGTCGGATATCGGCTCGATGCTTGGATGAAGGTGGCCTCGAAGAACAACATGACGCGGTAACGGTCCACCAATAAGGCGTGGCCCGACACTTAATATCCATTATGCTGGATATATGGAAAGTGATTCGGCTATCGCTGCATTGGGTGCCTTGGCTCAAGGTACACGCCTGGACGTGTTCCGTCTGCTGGTGCGGCACGAACCCGATGGCTTGGCCGCGGGTGAGATTGCTCGTCAGCTCAACGTGCCACAGAACACCATGTCGGCGCATCTCGGTATTCTCGCACGTGCCGGTCTGGTCCGGTCCGACCGGCACAGCCGCTCGATCGTCTACCGCGCCGACCTGGACGGCTTGCGCGCGCTGATGCTGTTCCTCGTCAAGGATTGCTGCGCCGGATCGCCCGAGCTGTGTGCGCCGCTCCTCGCGGAACTCGATCCTTGCTGCTGAAAGGACACCCTGTGGCTACCGATATCGTCATCTACCACAACCCCGCGTGCGGCACGTCGCGCAATGTCCTTGGCCTGATTCGCAATGCGGGGATTGAGCCGCACGTGGTCGAATATCTAAAGACCCCGCCCTCGCGCGCGCTGCTAGTCGAGTTGATAGACCGTGCGGGCATCACCCCGCGCGATCTGCTGCGCGAGAAGGGAACGCCTTATGCGGAGCTGGGGCTGGTTGACACGTCGCTCTCCGACGACGCGCTGATCGACGCCATGATGGCGCACCCGATCCTCATCAACCGTCCGCTCGTCGTCTCACCGCTGGGCGTGAAACTATGCCGCCCGTCGGAAGCGGTCCTCGATCTGCTGCAGACAGGCCAGCAAGGCGCGTTCGTCAAGGAGGATGGCGAGCAAGTCGTGAACGCTTCGGGTCAGCGCGTCGCCTGATGCTTCTTGCCGTCCTGATCTTTGTCGCCACGATCGCGCTCGTCATCTGGCAACCGAAAGGGCTGGGCATTGGATGGAGCGCGATGGGCGGTGCCGTCGTCGCCTTGCTCGCTGGCGTCGTCACTCTCTCGGACGTGCCGGTGGTGTGGGGCATCGTCTGGAACGCGACCGCTGCTTTCGTCGCGATCATCGTCATCAGTCTGCTGCTCGACGAGGCCGGGTTCTTTGAATGGGCAGCACTCCATGTCGCACGCTGGGGCAGAGGGCATGGCCTGAGGCTGTTCGTTCTCATCGTGCTGCTGGGCGCGGCAGTATCCGCGTTGTTCGCCAATGACGGCGCGGCGCTGATCCTGACGCCGATTGTCATCGCCATGCTGCGCGCGCTGGGCTTCAAGGACAAGGCGACGCTGGCGTTCGTCATGGCGGCCGGCTTTATCGCCGACACGGCAAGTTTGCCGCTGGTCGTCTCCAACCTCGTCAACATCGTGTCGGCTGACTTCTTCAAAGTCGGCTTCGGTGAATATGCCTCCGTGATGGTGCCGGTCGATCTCGTGTCGATCGCCGTCACGTTGGGCGCACTGATGCTGTTCTTCCGCCGTGACATTCCACAAGCCTATGATGTCGGAGCGCTGCGCGCGCCCCATGAGGCTATTCGTGATGCCGCGACCTTCCGCGCCGGTTGGGTTGTCCTGGCGCTTCTGCTCGCCGGCTTCTTCCTACTCGAGCCCCTCGGCGTACCGGTAAGCGCAGTTGCCGCTGCCGGCGCGATCCTGCTCCTGGTGATCGCCGGGCGCGGCCATGTAATCGAGACACGGAAGGTACTGCGAGGCGCGCCGTGGCAGGTCGTGATCTTCTCGCTCGGCATGTACCTGGTCGTCTACGGCCTGCGGAACGCCGGCCTGACCGATCACCTCGCCGCGCTGCTCGATCGCACGGCACAAGGCGGTGTGTGGGGTGCGGCCTTCGGAACGGGCATCATCGCGGCCATTCTCTCGTCGGTGATGAACAACATGCCGACCGTGCTGGTCGGGGCGCTGTCGATCGACGCGGCGCACGCGACCGGCGCGGTCAAGGAAGCAATGATCTACGCAAACGTAATCGGTTGCGACCTCGGCCCGAAGCTGACGCCGATCGGGTCTCTCGCGACGTTGCTGTGGCTTCACGTTCTCGGTCAGAAGGGCGTGCGGATCGGATGGGGCTATTATTTCCGCGTCGGCGTCACGCTGACCGTGCCGGTACTGCTCATCACGCTCGGCGCCTTGGCATTGAGGATCACTCTTGGATGACAGCCCTGATCTACATCGCAGCGGCGCTTGCTGAAATTGGGGGATGCTTTGCCTTCTGGGCTTGGCTGCGCATGGGAAAGTCACCCCTGTGGCTCGCGCCAGGCATAGCGTCCCTCGTCGTCTTTGCCTGGCTGCTGACCCGCGTGGACAGCGATGCGGCAGGGCGCGCCTACGCCGCTTATGGCGGCATCTACATCTGCGCCTCACTGCTTTGGTTGTGGAGCGTCGAGGGCGTTCGGCCCGACCGCTGGGACGTGGGTGGCGCGGCCCTATGTCTCATCGGAACTTGCGTGATCCTGCTCGCGCCGCGTGGTGCGTAACGCCGGCCCTATCTGACTTTGGAATGTTCAATGCCTCTTCGCGACCTGTCCGAACCCGACCATCTACCCGCACTCGATCCGGCCTATGCCCACCAGCGGCCTGCGCTCGGTCTCGGTCCGGCTGATCCCGCACCGCGCATCCTGCTGCTCTACGGAAGTTTGCGCGAGCGTGTCAACGGCGGTCTAATTTCCGGCCAGCGTGGCGGAGTAAAAGCAGGCCACTGATGATGCGCGCGGATGATATGCAAAGGGCCCCGATCGGGGCCCTTTGCATATTTGCCGTTTTGCGGCGG
>NZ_JBDZDK010000048.1:0-17639 GCF_040049155.1 Sphingomonas silueang | reverse complement strand
TCTCCACGGCAAACATCCCTGGCCGCTCCAAAAGGAGCAGCCTAACCAATGGCCGGCTTTTACACCGCCGCGCTCAGCAAATCGCAGGCGCTCCATTGGCCTGGTTTGTCACCGCCCTCCACAGTGGATGAATGCGCATTTTCGTCGGGCACTAGGCCACGTGGACAAAGGTTGACGCGCGTCTGATCGGTTGATTCAAGGCTGTCTTTTGGAGGCGGCATTGGGCGAGCGGATTGGGGTTTCGGATGATGAGTGGGCTCTGATAGGGCCCCTGCTGCCGTCGGAGCGAGGACGTGGCTGCCGACCCGCGGGAGACAACCGGCCCTATTTCGAAGGCATGGTGTGGATGGCGCGGACAGGCGCGCAATGGCGGCATTTGCCGGATGAATATGGCAAGTGGAACAGCGTGTTCCGGCGGTATCGTCGCTGGGTCGTGACGGGCGTGTTCGAGGCCATGCTGGAGACCCTGGCCGCTGTCGTCGAGCGGGATGTCAGCGCCGACATGATCGACAGCACCGTAGTCCGGGCGCACCACTGCGCCGTCGGGCTAAAAAAAGGGATCAAGAATTCGAAGGGCTCGGCCGCTCGCGAGGCGGTTTCACAACCAAGCTGCACGCCCGCTGTGATGGTCAGGGGCGACCGCTATGTTTCGTCCTGACGCCGGGCCAGGCCCACGACGTGAAGGGCTTCGGGCCCTTGTTCGGGATGCTGGCTGACCGGATTGAGGCCCTGCTTGCCGATAAGGGCTATGACGCCGATGCCATCCGCCAGGAACTCGCCAAGGCGGATGTCGAGGCGGTCATTCCAACCAAAAGTAACCGCCGCATGCCGATCCCGCATGATCGCGAGAAATACCGTTGGCGCAATCTCGTCGAGCGCTTGTTCAGCAAGCTCAAGAACTGGCGCCGTGTCGCAACGCGTTATGACAAGACAGCAGAGTCATATCTCGGCTTCGTCGCGCTCGCATCAGTTACGCTGTGGCTGCCCTTTGTCCACGTGGCCTAGGCGACCTGTTCTACGGCCCCTATCCCGAACATGGCGCCGAATGGATTACGCCAACACCTGCCAGTATGCTCGATGATCCACGGCTACTCTATCTTCGGATCTGAACCGGAAGGCGCGCTGCGCTGAAGTTCAGGCGGTATGCTGGCAGGTTCGTGCTATTGAGTAGGTACGCGCTGGGGTCCTGATCATGCCGCTTCAGATCGCTGCCCATCTGCTGGAATGCCAGCAATTTGCAGGTGGCTGGTTGCCTGAACCAGAAACTCTTCGTTTGGCAGATCCCGGTGATCGATCCACCACTTCGCGTCGTAGATGCGCAGGCAAAGGTTGCAGTCGGCCTCGGTGGTTGTGTGCGAGGTCGCGGCCAGCAAGGCCAAGCGGCTAGGTGTTCAGTCCCGGCATCTGGTGGATCGGGTTGACGATGAACCGGTCTGGCTCTGACGTCCAGATCTTGGCGATGTATTCGTAGGGTGTGAGGCCGCTGAGCGTCTTGAGCCGGCGGGCAAAGTTGTAGGCGGCCATGAAGTCGGCGAGGTGCGTCCGAAGCTGGTCGTGGCTCTCGTAATGGAAGCGTTTGACGGTTGCCTCCTTGATGGTGCGGTTCATCCGTTCGACCTGACCGTTCGTCCACGGGTGGTTCGGCTTGGTGAGCCGGTGCTCGATGTCGTTTGCCTCGCAGATCATGTCGAAGCGCATCTGGCGCGACCAAGCGGTGTTCCGGTTGCGCGGCTGCTCGACGAACTGAATGCCATTATCGGTCAGGATCGTGTGGATACGGTAGGGCACGGCTGTCAGCAGGTGTTCGAGGAACTCCCATGCTGTGCGCCTATCCGCCTTGTCGACCAGCTGGGTGACTGCGAACTTGCTGGTGCGGTCTATGCCGACGAACAGATAGAGCTTGCCCTCAGCGGTCTGCACCTCTGCGATATCGATGTGGAAGAAACCAATCGGATAACGCTTGAAGCGCTGCCGCTTCGGCTTGTCGCCCTCGACATCCGGTAGCCGTGAGATGCCGTGCCGCTGAAGGCAACGATGCAGCGCTGACCGGGTCAGATGAGGGATCGACGGCTGCAACGCATAGAGGCAGTCGTCGAGCGGCAGCAGCGTGTGCCGCCGGAACGCCACTACCATTGCCTCCTCCGCCTCGGTCAGGGTCGTTGAATGAGGGGCCTTCGGCCCGGTCTTCAGATCCTCGACCGTTGCCCTCTTACGCCACTTCGCAACCGTCTTGGGGTTGATCCCCAGCTCTCGGCTCAGCGTCGAGAGCGAAGCTTGCGATCGCTGTATTGCTGCTCGGACGGCGTGCGTGGTCGTGGCGCTCCCGTGACGTACCTGTCCCATACGGCTTCCTTCCATTCCAACGAAAGGATCGCACCATCAAACCGTGGGATCAAACACCTAACTCGGCTTGGCGCTCGATTTAACGTTTTCATGCCCGTCGGAGAACATCTCTGCCGATCCGCTGCTCACGGTGGAACGAAAGATCGTGTGCTACCCGAAGACGGGTGAATGTAGGGTCAAGTCCGAGCGCCTGAAGCAGTTCCGCACCGATCAAAGACGAGCTCAGGGCGGGCATGACGACACCCTCGATGATCGCAGGAAGCACATCCTTGGTGAACGCAGATCCGTTCTTTCGGTCCGAGGCAATTTCGTTTGAAAGCCGCCCGAACCGCTCAAACAACGCTTGGAGCAACGGGCTTTGGTGGGCGGATAGCCAAGCTATCAGCCTTCCGACACCACTGTCGTGGAATGCGTCGAACACCAGATCGACGAGATCGCGTTCATCAATAGCGCCATTCTTTAAGGCGGACGCCCCAGTCCGGACCTCAGCTAGAAGCGCCTCGACTAACGCATCTGCTACTGCTGCCTGAAGGTTCGCGGCGGTGCCGAAGTGATGGGTGATGCTGCCGTGCGCCATTCCTAGCGCGCTAGCGACGCTCTGGAGCGTCACGGCTGCGGGTCCCTCACGCAGAAGAATAGCTTTCGCGGCAGAGATTGCCTCGCCACGAAGTTCATCCGGTTGGCGCCGTCGCCGAGTTGGTGCTACCGCTATTGTCACCAATGACAATATATGCGATTGAGGCTTCCTCGTCAATGAGCTCAGGTGGGGACGACCAAAATGCCCGAAGGTGGCAGTAGCCATGTATGTACGTTCGACGTGACTTCTATCGATATCGATCACATGGGTCATGTGAACAACACAGTCTATCTCCGGTGGGTACAGGAAGCCGTCACCGCGTTTTGGATGGGTACAGCGCCGAGCGATGTCGTAGATACAGTCTCGTGGGTCGCCCTCAGGCATGAAATTACGTACAGGGCTCCTGCGTTCCTAGATCAGCAGGTAGAGGTTTTAACGCTTGCTCAGCGTCTTGTCGGGGCAAAGGCGCACTTTGAGGCTACCATCAGGCGGGGTGGAACAGTTCTGGCAGACGTTAGAAGCATATGGTGTAGTCTCGACGCTGCGTCGCTTCAGCCGGTCAGGCTAGCAACAGAGGTTCGCGACCTCTTCTTTGAACGTGTGAGCAAGACGGCATAGTTACCATTTGATTATAGGCGAATGGCTATCGGTAACTCTTAGCTCCCTGAGTACGCACTCGGATATTGCCGAAGGCTTATCGGAATTCTGCCCCGCTATGCGTTATAGCGAATTGTAGTTTCCGTTCGTTAAGACATCCCAATGCCGTCAGTTTGCGAGGCTCGTGGAGTGAGCTACTCCACTCACCACTCGCTTGGCTATCACCGGCACATCTTCGAGCGGGTGCGCGAGTTGGCGGTAAGCGCGGTGTGAAGACCGCGGATTATGCGGCTTGCGCAACCGGCTGATCCGCCGGCGGCATCCAGTTCCAGGGCATGAGTTCGTCCCAGCGGCTTGTTGGCCAATCACCCGCGATTTTGGCGATGACGTCGGCGATATAGGCTTGGGGGTCGACGCCGTTCGCCTTGCAGATCTGGATGACGGTGTAGATGGCCGCAGCACGCTCGCCGCCTGCGCGCGAACCGGCGAAGAGCCAGTTGCGGCGTCCGACGGCGACACCGCGCAGCGCACGCTCCGCGATATTGTTGTCGATCTCCAGGCGGCCGTCGTCGAGGAAGCGCGACAGTGCCGGCCAGCGCTTCGTGCCATAGCGACAAGCCTTTGCCATGTCGGACCTGGGCGACAGATGGCGAAGGGCGGCGTCGAGCACCTCGCGCAAGGCCTCGACCAGTGGCCGACTTTTCTCCTGTCGGGCTCGACAACGCACATCGGGCGGTTGGCCGCGGACCTCGGCCTCGACGACATAAAGCGCGCCGATACGCTCGAGTATGTCGGTGGTCAGCGGCGTGGGCGACCGCTCGTGCAGGTCGAAGACCTTGCGCCGGAAATGCGCCCAGCACGCGACCTCGCTGACGCCATCATGATACAGTCCGTCATAACCGGCATAGGCATCGGCCTGTAGAAAGCCGCGGAAACCGGCGAGATGGGACGTTGGGTGCGCGGCGGTGCGGTCTGGCGTGAAGCGATACCAGGTCGCGCGCGGCGCCGTGCTGCCGGATGCCTGGTCGTCGGCCGCGTACACCCACAACCGCCCGGTCGCGGTCTTGCCCCGGCCGGGGTCGAGCACCGGCACGGGCGTGTCGTCGGCATGGATCTTGTCGGCCTTGAGGACTTCGTCGCGGATGCGGCTGACGATGGGGTCTAGGAGCGCCGCGGCCTGTCCGGTCCAGCCCGCCAGCGTCGAGCGGTCGATATCGCCCCCTTGCGCGGCCATCATCTCGACCTGGCGGTAGAGCGGCAGATGGTGGTCAAACTTCGAGACGACCACGTGCGCCAGCGTCGCGAAGGTCGCCTTGCCGCGTGCCACGGCGCTGACCGGGGCGGGAGCCTGGACAATCTTCTCGCATACCCGGCAACTGTATTTGGGGCGGACGTTGCACACGACGCGCCAGCGCACCGGCACGATGTCGAGCATCTCTTGCGCGTCCGAGCCGAGCGCGCGCAATGCACCGCCACAGTCCGGGCAGGCGCAGGCACCCGACGCCGGCTCGTGGACAACCTCCTCGCGCGGTAGATGTCCCGGCAAACTACGAACGGGCACCGGCTGTGCCACTACGCCGGGGGCCGCCGCCTCGGGCACAGGCGCATCACGCTCCGTCTCCAGCTCGTCCAGCGCCAGTTCGAGCTGCTCGATCTCGCGGCCTGGCTTCTCGGACGAGGCGCCGAACTGCATCCGCCGCAGCCGCGCGATCTGTCCGCGCAGGGTGTCGATGAGCAGGTCGCGGGCGGCCAGCGCAGCGTTGGCCCGGGCGAGCGAAGCCTCCAGCGCGGCGATCCGCGCGGCGGGATCAACAGAGGAAACGGGCGCTTCCGACACCCTGTTTCCATAGCAGATTGCAGATCGGCGAGCGAGGAAAAGTGGCGAAAAACTGCCGTTCCTACCCCGCCAGTGTCGGCGTGAACGTCCGCTCGGGGCGGCGCCAGTCAATGCCCTCCAGCAGCATCGACAATTGTGTCGGCGTCAGCGTTACCGTGCCGGTTGCGGTTACCGGCCAGACGAACCGACCCCGGTCGAGCCGCTTGGAAAACAGGCAAAGCCCCTGGCCGTCGAACCACAGCAGCTTGACCAGATGCCCCCGCTTGCCGCGGAACGCGAACAGCGCACCCGAATGCGGGTTCTGCGCCAGCACCTGCTGCACCAGCACCGCCAAACCATCGAACCCCTTGCGCATGTCGGTCACGCCGCACGCCAGGAACACCCGCGTCGGTAGCAGCACCGGGCTCACCGCAGCACCGACAGCACCCGTGCCAGCGCGCCTGCATCCACCGCGGCATCCACGCTCACCCGCACGCCGCCCGGCAACTCGATCTGTATGAACCCCGATGGACATGGCGCCTGCTGTGGCGCTGGCGGCGTCGGCTCTGCCACCTGTACCTCGGCAAACACCGGCAGCGATGGCACCGCTCCGGCCAGCTTGCCCTCCCGCAACTGCCTGCGCCACGTGTAGATCAGGCTGCTCGACACCTCGCGATGCGCGATGACATCGCAGACCCGTATCCCCGGCCGGAACGCCTCGGCCAAAATCTCCAGCTTCTCCGTGTCCGACCATCGGCGCCGGCCTGATACCCGGCCGACCACCTCCATCCGACCAGTCATACGAGTAGTCGTATGACCAGTCGTAGAACCGACAACTTCCCGCACAGCCCGCGCCCTCGTCAAAGGCGACAAGCATCCTGACCGCCAGCGCTACCGCAAGGCGGCCTGCCGACCACGCTTACAGTTGGCGCTTATGTCTGTGCAATACGTCGCACGCAATCAGCCGATATCGCCGTCATTGTTTCGACAGTCGGGAGCGCGCGTGGGTGTCGATGGTCGACACTATCAATTACTGACAAACAGAAATCACATGTTCGGATAGTTCGGGCCACCGCCGCCTTCCGGCACAACCCAGTTTATATTCTGCGTCGGATCCTTGATGTCGCACGTCTTGCAGTGAACGCAGTTTTGAGCGTTGATGACGAACTTGGGACTGCCGTCCGCAACACCGACCACTTCGTAGACACCGGCCGGGCAGTAGCGCTGGGACGGTTCGTCGTAAAGCGGTAGGTTGTAGGCGATCGGGATCGAGGGATCACGCAGCTGCAAGTGGATGGGCTGATCCTCCTCGTGGTTCGTGTTCGACAGGAAAACCGAGGAGAGACGGTCGAAGGTCAGGACGCCATCGGGCTTGGGGTAGACCGGCGGTTTCACTAGGGCCTTCCGTTCCAGCGTGTCATGGTCGGGATGATGATGCAGGGTGAAAGGCATCTTCAGCCCGAAATGCTCCAGCCACATGGTTATGCCGGACAGGCCGGAGCCGACGAAATCCCCGAACTTCTTGACCAGCGGCACGACGTTGCGGACGACGGACAGCTCCTTCTTCAGCCAACTCGTCTCGAACGCAGCCGGATAGGCGGCGAGTTCGTCGCCTTCGCGCCCCGCCCGGATTGCTTCGAACGCGGCCTCAGCAGCCATCATCGCGGACTTCTGCGCGCCGTGCGTGCCCTTGATGCGCGGTACGTTGAGGAAGCCGGCGGAGCAGCCGATCAGCGCGGCGCCGGGGGCGACCAGCTTAGGGATCGACTGGAGACCCCCGTCATTGATCGCGCGCGCTCCGTACGAGACGCGGCGGCCACCCCCCAGCAGGTCGGCGATGGCGGGATGCGTTTTCCACTTCTGCATTTCCTGAAAGGGGGACAGATACGGATTGGTATAGCCGAGCCAGGTGACGAAGCCGATCGACACCTGGCCATTTGCCTGATGATAGATCCAGCCGCCGCCGTTTGCGTCGCTGCCCAAGGGCCAACCCTGCGTATGCACCACCTTGCCGGGTTCATGCTTCGCGGGATCGATGTCCCACAGCTCCTTGATGCCGAGGCCATAGACCTGTGGGTCACTCTCGGCGGCGAGATCGAAGGTCCGGATCAGTTCTTTGGTTAGGTGACCGCGCACGCCTTCGGCGAAGAAGGTGTATTTCGCGTGAAGTTCTAGACCGGGCTGATAGTCGCCCTTGCGCGTGCCGTCGCGGGCGACACCCATGTCGCCCGTCGCTACACCCTTCACGCGCCCATCCTCGTGAAACAGGATCTCGGCGGCTGCGAAGCCGGGGAAGATTTCCACGCCCATCGCCTCGGCCCGGCCGGCGAGCCAGCGGCACAGATTGCCGAGCGAGCCCGTGTACGTTCCCTTGTTGTGAAGGAAGGGCGGCGTCCAGAGATGCGGCAGGTTGAACTTCTTCCTGGTCGTCAGCACCCAATGATGGTTCTGCGTCACCGGCGTTTCGGCAAGCGGGCAATCGGTCTCCCGCCAGTCGGGGATCAGTTCGTCGAGGGCACGCGGGTCGATGACCGCTCCCGACAGGATGTGCGCGCCGACCTCCGACCCCTTTTCGAGAACGCACACCGACATGTCGGTACCCGCCGCTTCGGCGAGTTGTTTCAGCCGGATCGCGGCCGTCAGACCGGCGGGGCCGGCACCAACGATCACCACGTCGTAGGGCATTGATTCCCGTTCGTTCATGCCTTGCACTCCCGCGTCGTCATGTAGCCCACCTCGCTTCCGGATCCGCTCGAAATGGGCGTTCCGTCTTGAAGCTCGTCAAGCGAGGAGCAGGGCGGGATCGACCGCATAAAGTTCGGCCGACGAGGCTCGCGCGGCCGCCGCCAAACCCAAGGCTTCGGGCACGATCTGGTTGAGATAGAAGGCGGTCGTTGCCTTCTTGGCCTGCCATAAATCGTCATCCGAAGCTGCTCGACCCTGCGCTTCCATCAACCACCCACAGACCGCGACCGACAACATCGTCAGGAACGGATAGCTGGCCGCCAGGCGGTCGTCCGCATCGGCACCCGCAAGCCGACGTCCCGTCTCGTCGCACACGTCGATCAGTTCCGTCAGTGCGGCGGTCTGAGACGTTTCACGCATGTCGGCAATCAGGGAAGCGAACGCCGAACCGTTCCCCATTCCGAGCTTACGACCGACCAGGTCCGCAGCCTGGATGCCGTTCGTGCCTTCGTAGATCGGGGTGATGCGAGCGTCCCGGAAGTATTGTGCCGCTCCGGTCTCCTCGACATATCCCATCCCGCCATGCACCTGCACACCAATCGATGCGATCTCGTTGCCGAGGTCCGTGGCATGAGCTTTCGCAAGGGGCGTGAGGATCTCGAGGCGCTCGCGCGCAGCGGCGTCGCCGAGCGTCGTCCGGTCCACTTGGGCCGCAGCGTAGTATACCAGCGCACGTGCGGCCTGGGTCTGCGCCGCCATGCGCATCAGCATGCGACGGACGTCAGGATGGTCGGCGATTCGGACCGGTTTGCGGTCGGTAGCCCCGGATCGTGCGGACTGCACCCGCTCCAACGCATAGGTAACGGCTTTTCGGGTAGCAGCCTCCCCGATCTGCACGCCCTGCAGACCGACGTTCAGTCGAGCGTTGTTCATCATCGTGAACATCGCCCGCATTCCGCCATGCTCAGGACCGATGAGTTCGCCGACGCAGTCGTCGTTGTCGCCGAAGCTCAAGACGCAGGTCGGGGACGCATGAAGTCCCAGCTTGTGCTCGATGGAGACTACCTTGACGTCGTTGAACGCCCCGAGATGGCCCTCCTTGTCGAGGCGGAACTTCGGAACCAGGAACAGCGAGATGCCACGCGTTCCGGCCGGAGCATCAGGAGTACGAGCCAGAACGAGATGGACGATGTTGTCGGCCAGGTCGTGATCACCGAACGAGATGAAGATCTTTGTGCCCTTGATGGACCACGTGCCGTCGCCCCGCGGCACGGCTTGCGCGCGTAGCGCTCCCACGTCGGATCCCGCCTGTGGCTCGGTCAGGTTCATCGTACCGGTCCAGGCACCGGTTGCCAGCTGCGGCAGGAATTTTGCCTGCTGTTCGGGCGTACCGTGGTGAACCAGCGCCTCGATGGCACCAACCGTCAGCGTAGGACACAGGGCGAAACCGGGGTTGGCAGTGCCCAGCAGTTCCAGCACCGCGGTCTGCAACGTAAACGGTAGCCCCTGCCCACCATGCTCTTCGGGCACTCCGATGGTACCCCATCCGCCTTCCACGTACGCGCGATAGGCCTCCGGATACCGGTCGGGAAGGACAACCCCCTGCTCAGTCCACTTGGCGCCGACCGTGTCTCCTGCGTGGTTGAGCGGAGCCCAGACCTCGGTCGCGAAGGTGGCCGCCCCCTCGATTATCGCCTCGATGACGTCGTCGCTGGCGGCGGCAAAACGTTCGCTCTGGGCCAGATGCCCGATCTGGGCAACGTGGTCGAGGACGAAGCGGATTTCGCTCGTTGCTGCGATCGCTGTGCTCATGCTCCGGCTACCTTCGACTGTGCTTCCACCGCGGCCGCAGCATCGGCCGCTAGCGCAATGGCGATCTCACGAAGCGCTTTCTTGTCGATCTTGCCGACGCTGGTCCTGGGTAGACCGTCTGCAACATGGATGATCGATGGAATGGCGTATCGGCTTATTTGTCCGGCCACTGCTTGTTTCGATAAAGCGTCGTAAAGCCGCTCCTCCGAGATGATTTCGTCGGGTGCGGCTGTCACGAATGCGATAGGACGCTCGCCCCAGCGGGGATGGGCGATGCCTACGACAGCGGCCTCGGAAACCGCTGCATCCTCCATGAGGCGCGCCTCCAGGTCGATTGAGGAGATCCATTCTCCGCCCGACTTGATGACGTCCTTCAGACGGTCGACGATGCGGATGGCGCCGTCGGCGTCCTTTTCGGCCACGTCCCCGGTATGTAGCCACCCGTCTTCCCAAAGCGTGTCGGATGCGTCCTGGCTGCCGTACCCTTGCGTCAACCAAGGTGCACGCAGGACGAGTTCTCCGCCACGTTTTCCATCAATCTTCGCGTAGACCAACGGGAGGGCGAATCCTGCACGACTAAGACCGTGCGAGTCCTCGGCCTCACCCCGCGCAAGTGCGATCACCGGTCCGGTCTCCGACATGCCGAACCCCGCAAGCGTCGTTATACCGACCTCGAACGCTTCCTCCACCAACGCCGGTGGCAGAGCCGATCCGCCGATAACGATAGTCCACGGTCCAAGCGGTTCGCCAGCGGCGGCATCGATAAGCATGCGAAGCAGCGTTGGAACGCAGTGAGAGAAGCTGACGTCCTCCGTGCGCCGAAGCCGCAGCAGGGTCGAGGGATCGTAACGTCCGGGATAGACCTGCTTGAGACCTAGCATCGTGACGGCGTAGGGGGCGCCCCACGCGTGGACATGGAACATCGGCGTGATCGGCATGTACACGTCGGCCCGTGTCAGGTTCTGGCCTTGAGGTTGACTGGCGAGAGTCGACGTGAAGGCCAGCGTGTGCAGCACGAGCTGGCGGTGGGTGAAGAAGACCTGCTTGGGATCTCCGGTCGTGCCCGTCGTGTGGAACGTCGTCGCGATGGCGTTCTCGTCGAAGTCCTCGAACTCGTAGGTCGGATCGGTCCCGTCGAGCCATTCCTCGTACGACTGCACGCCCGGAGTGGTCATCGGAATCGCTTCGCGAAGCCCCGGTAGATGTGAGCAGATTGCGTCACACAGTGGGCGGAAGTCGTCGTGGTACAGCACGACCGATGCTCCGGACTGCTGCAAGGTGTACCCAATCTGCATGGGTGACAGCCGGACGTTCACCGTCTGCAGGATCGCGCCCATCATCGGTATCGCGAAGTAGCATTCGAGGTAGCGGTGACTGTCCCAGTCCATCACGGCGATCGTGTCGCCCGGACGGACGCCGCGCGCCGCCAGCGCCGTCGCCAGACGACGCACCCGGTCAACGAATTGACGATAGGTGAAACGCAGTCCTCCGCTGACGATCTCCGCGCTGCTCTGCTCGGCCACGTTCGCGAGCAGATGGCGGATGAGCAACGGGAAGGCGTATGCGTCCCTACCCGCGGTCTGAAGTATCTTTGGCTGGCTCACCGCGTCATCCGTATCGTTCGAGTTGTCTTGGACGCCCCGCCCGAAACCGGGCGGGGCGCGTGGATCAGAAGTTGAAGTTGATGCCGGCGGTATAGAACCGTCCGATCACGTCGTAGAGTTGCGGGTTCGTCCTGTTGTACTGGATCAGCGTTCCGGTCGGAGCGAGCGGCGGATCCTGATCGAACAGGTTGTTTACCGTCAGGTAGAAGCGGAACTTTGGGGCGACCTTGAACGACGCCGTGAGGTCCGTGTAGAACACGTGGTCGACGGTGTTGTCCTCGATCGTGGTCGGCTCGCTTCGGGTGACGTCGTAGCGACCGGCACTGATGAAGCGCTCTTGCGCGAACAGTTCGAACGTGTCGGACGTCCACGTCACGTTGCCGACCACGTTCCACCTCGGGTTGCTACTAAGTCCGACTTCCCCGGCCCGATCGACAATATTGCCGTTGGTGAAGATCTGCTGCTGCTTCTCCAGATAGCTGGCGACCACCCGAAAGCCGGCCTTGCCGCCGAAGACGTCGCCTGACGGACGATAGCCGACCTCGATATCGACGCCGCTCGCCTTCAACTCGTTGAGGTTCAGGGTCGGACTCGTGATGCGCGTGATCGTCCCGGCCGCGTTCCGGGTGATGTTGGCGCACAAGGCGTCGTTACCCGCGCGGCACTGGTCGAGGGTCAGCTGCGGCGTCAGCGACGTGATGATCCCCGACACATTGATCGAATAGTAGTCAGCGGACAGCGTCAGCCCCGGCGCGAAGTCTGGCTGCAGGACGATGCCGCCGGTGTAGGTCTTCGCGATCTCCGGCCGGAGATCGGCGTTGCCGAGCGTCGCCAGAATGATCGGAACCGTGACGTTGTTCTCGATCACCGCGCCTGTCTGCTGCACGATGCCGGCGAACAGTTCGGGCACGTTCGGTGCGCGAATGTCGCGCGACGCGGTTCCCCGCAGACGCAGGCCGGCCACCGGCTCCCAGACCGCGCCGCCCTTCCACGTCGTGACGCCGCCGCTGGTGCTGTAGTTGATGTACCGGACAGCCCCGTTGACGTCGAGTGCGTGGAGGAACGGCTGATCACGCGCGAGCGGGACGGCCGCTTCGCCGAACACCTCCCAGAGGTGGTACGACCCGGCCACCGGGAACACGTTGCTGAGCAGCAGGCCGCCGGGCTGGTTCAGATAGGCCGCGGGAAACCCCCGGATGCCGGTCGCATCGTTCACGCTGTTGGCGAGGTCGTTGGTCGTCTGATCGAGCTCCACGCGCCGATACGTACCGCCCGCTGCGAGGGCCACATCGCCTGCCCAGGTCGCGAACGGGGTCGCGCGGATCGATAGGTCCGCGACGTCCTGCTTCACCGTCGTGCGGAACGCCGGGTTGACCTCGACATAGCGGATCGCCTCCTGGGATGGGGCGCCGACGCCGAACAGGTTGATCGGGACGCAGCCCGGGTACAGTCCCGGATTCGTCAGCGAGACACGGCAGACGATCTGGTTGGTCGCGGGGTCCCGGACCGCGTCGGCAGCGGCGTAGAGGCGTTCGAGCGCCACGTTGTTGTTGGTGCGGATCGTGGTCCGGTTGCGGCCCCGCTCGTAATAGCCATCGATGGTCAACCCACCACCGCCGGTGTACTTGAAGCCTGCGGTCAGATCGAGGGTCCGACCCTTGGCGAGCGCATTCGCCGGCGTGCCGAAATCGAAGTTGACGCGCCCCATCGCGAACGCTGGCGTGTTGGTTTGGGTGAGCACCTGCTGCACGGCGGGGTTCAGGAATGCGTTCCCGCTGAAGATCGTGAAGCCGTTGAATCCGCCCAGATTGAACTGCTGGATCTGATTGTACTCCGTCTTCGACAGGCCGAGGGCCGCCTGCCCGAAGATCGTGAGTGATGGGGTCACGTCGAATTCGGCATGGGTGAAGTAGTTCTGGGTCTCGATCCCGGCAGAGAGGCTCGAGAAGGCCTGCGCGCCGTCGCCACCGACCTGGATGAGACCCGACTGCGCGGTCCCGCGCGAGAACGGGACCAGCGTGCCCCCCGGCCCGAACTGGCGGAGCGCGAGCGGGCCGCTCAGGATCACACCTCCCGGGGACGCGGTCGCGGCCCGCAGATTGTCTCGGAAGATCAGCTGGCCGCGATTGGCCGGATTGTTCAGGAAGCCCGTATTGCTCCGGCCCCATTCGCGATCCGCCAGGCTGCCGATCTGCTGGACATCGTAGTAGGAGGCGCTTGCCACGATACGTCCGCGGTCGTTCGCGAACGACGTACCCGCGCTGACGCTGCCCTTGATGCTCGCGCCATCGCCGCGCTCGGAGACCCCCGACTGCAGCGTCCCCTTGATGCCCTTGAAACGGTTGTCCAACACGAAGTTGACTACGCCCGCGACCGCGTCTGATCCGTAGGCGGCGGACGCGCCGCCCGTGACGATATCGACCCGCTTCACCAGATCGGACGGGAGCAGGTTGACGTCGGTCGCGCCTTCGCGCGAGGACGGTGCTGCACGACGCCCGTCCAAGAGGACCAGGGTACGTTGGACACCGAGGTTCCGGAGGTTCAGGAAGCTGCCGGCGTTCGGGCCGGTCGCGACGACGTTCCCGGTCGTGGGGCGGGTGGATCCGCGAAACGCCGGCAGCATGTTCAGCGACTCCGCGATCAGTCCGGGGTTTGCCTTCACCAGCTGCTCACCCGAGGTGACCGTCACCGGCGTCGGCGCCTGCGAACCATCGGCGATTGCTCGCGAGCCCGTGACGATGATGTCGGCTATCGCATCCTCATCGCCGGATGCCGGCAACGCCTCGGCACTACCCTGGAGCGGGGGCGTGGTGGTCGATGGCGTCGACGATGCGGTCTGCGCCAGCCCAATGGATGACCATGAACACAACGCGAGCGTGCAGATGCCGGCAAAAAGCCTGCTCTTCATAATCCTACTCCCATCAAAGCCGGGGTTCGTTCCCGGTCTCTTGAAGCGGAGGATGACGCCGCCGCGAAACGGCGTCAATCATATTTCTTTGCGTTGCAGGAAATAAGTTGCCGCACGCCGAATCACGTAAAACTTTTTTTCGAAAGCGAGGGCGGTTAAGCGCCACATCCAGCGGCTCTGGCAACGAAAGGGCTA
Source organism: Sphingomonas silueang (assembly GCF_040049155.1). NCBI lineage: Bacteria > Pseudomonadati > Pseudomonadota > Alphaproteobacteria > Sphingomonadales > Sphingomonadaceae > Sphingomonas > Sphingomonas silueang. Next base: position 3,102 of record NZ_JBDZDK010000048.1, on the reverse strand, counting down.
CCCAGCGGCCAACGAGGTCGGCACAGCGGCGACATCAGACGGGACAGGATGAATGACGAAGGAGCAGACGGAGACAAAACGCGAGGCGCGCCGTCTTCAGGCGGAACGACGTCAGGATTCGATGACATTGATCCTCGATCATGCCGAAGCGGAATTCGCCGCCAAGGGGTACAACGGCGTCACCATCTCGAGCGTGGCCTCGAGCGCCGGCGTCGACACGTCGCTGATGCGCTACTACTTCGGCGACAAGGAGAAGCTGTTCGCCGCGGTATTCCGTCGGCGTGCCCCGGAAGCGAACGCCGCGCGCCTTGCGGCCTTGGGCGCCTATCGTCCATCGCTCGGCAACGGCGGCACACTCGAGGGTTTGCTCGACGCCTTCATGCGGCCCGCATTCGAGATGGCCGACATTGACGACAAGCATCGGAACTACGCTTCGATCGTCGCCTACGTGAACAGCAGTCGGGGCAAGATGTACGAGCTGATGTCCGAGACGTTCGACCCGGTCTCCTGGGTACTGGTCGACGACATGAAAATCCTCCTGCCCCACGCGTCGAAGGAGAAGCTGTACTGGAGCTATCACTTCCTGACCGGCTCCTTTACGTTCTCGCTAGGGCGGACGGGACGCATAGATCGACTCTCGTCGGGTCTCGTGCATTCGGACAATTTCCTCGGGATAGCCGACCGACTGCCCGTCTTCGTGGCAGCAGGAATCCGAGCGCTCTGTGCACCGGACGGCCCGCCCGATCTCAATTCGCCTTCCGACGAAGACCGATCTCCTACGTAGCCAACCCATCATCATGACGGCAGATCGCGGTGCGCCCACCCGAACCGGAGTACGGGGGTGGAACGGAGTGCGTCACGAGGATCTCCCGATCCCCGTGACGCATCGTCCGATCAAGCTGCGAACTGGTTCATCGTGTTGTGCGCGCCGCCCGCCTTCAGCGCCGCCTCACCAGCAAAGTACTCCTTGTGATCGTCGCCAATGTCCGACCCGCTCATGTTCTGATGCCGGACGCAGGCGATACCCTGCCGGATCTCCTGTCGCTGGACGCCCTTCACATAGCCGAGCATCCCTGCCTCGCCGAAGTACTCCTTCGCCAGATTGTCGGTCGACAGAGCGGCGGTGTGGTAGGTCGGTAGGGTGATGAGGTGGTGGAAGATGCCTGCCCGCGCGCTGGCGTCCTTCTGAAAGGTGCGGATGCGCTCGTCGGCTTCCGTTGCAAGGTCGGTCGAGTCATAGTCGGCGCTCATCAGCTTTGTACGATCATAGGTCGAAAGGTCGCGACCCTCGTAAGCCCAGCTGTCGAAGACCTGCTGACGGAAGTTCAATGTCCAGTTGAAGCTCGGGGAGTTGTTGTACACGAGTTTGGCGTTGGGCACGACCTCGCGGATACGATCGACCATGCCGGCGATCTGCTCGATGTGCGGCTTCTCGGTCTCGATCCACAGCAGGTCGGCGCCGTTCTGGAGTGACGTGATGCAGTCGAGGACACAGCGGTCAGCGCCTGTGCCTTCGCGGAACTGGAAGAGGTTCGACGGAAGGCGCTTGGGCCGCATCAGCTTGCCGTCGCGCTCGATCACGACATCGCCGCGCAGTGTCGACAGGTCGCGCACCTCCTCGCAGTCGAGGAACGCGTTGTACTGGTCGCCGAGGTCGCCCTTCTCGCTGGAATAGGCGATCTGCTTGGTGAGCCCAGCGCCGAGCGAGTCGGTGCGGGTCACGATGATCCCGTCGTCCACGCCCAGTTCGAGGAACGCGTAGCGACAGGCACGGACCTTCGCGAGGAAGTCCTCGTGCGGGACGGTCACCTTTCCGTCCTGATGGCCGCACTGCTTCTCGTCGCTGACCTGGTTCTCGATCTGCAGCGCGCAGGCGCCGGCCTCGATCATCTTCTTGGCGAGCAGATACGTCGCCTCCGCGTTGCCGAATCCGGCATCGATGTCGGCGATGATCGGCACGACGTGCGTCTCGTAGTTGTCGATGGCGTGGACGAGCCGCTGGGCCTCCATGTCGTTTCCGCTCTCGCGGACGTGATCGAGCTCCCGGAACATCATGCCAAGTTCGCGGGCATCGGCCTGCTTGAGGAACGTGTACAGTTCCTCGATGAGCGCCGGTACGCTAGTCTTCTCGTGCATCGACTGGTCGGGGAGCGGACCGAAGTCCGAGCGCAACGCCGCCACCATCCAGCCTGAGAGGTACAGGTAGCGTCCCTTGGTGGTGCCGAAGTGCTTCTTGATGCTGATGAGCTTCTGCTGGCCGATGAAGCCATGCCAGCAGCCCAGCGATTGGGTGTAGGCCGCCGGGTCCGCGTCATAGGCCGCCATGTCGCGCCGCATGATGGAGGCCGTATACCTGGCGATGTCCAGGCCTGTGTTGAAGCGGTTCTGCAGACGCATCCGCACCACGGCCTCGGCGTCGATCCCGTCCCATGTGCCGCCTTGCTGACGGATGAGTGCGGAGGTGCGGGCGGTCTGATCCTGGTAAGTCATGTCGAAATCTTCCAAAGGTTTGCGGCCGCGGCATGACGCAGCGCTACTTCCGACGCCGAACTGGCGTAGGGGCGGCGTCGGCCGTTGCGGTTGGTCGTGAAAGCGTCCGCTCGGCGATCAGCCCAGACGGCCCAGGCGATGGTACAGGTTGGAAAACTTCGACGAGCGGGGATCGTCGGCGATCTCCCGGACGTACGCTCCGACCGCTTCCTTCAGGAGACTGAAATCCTCCGTCGAGAACACGGCGCGACTGCGCGGCGGTTCTTTTGTCATCTACTGTCTCCCAATCCGCGATCGGTAATCCGTCACGGTTGGAGTGTAAAAAGCATACGGAATCACCAAACCCCAACAGCATCGTGTCGATAAAGCAGTCTGGATGTATGGTTTGGCAGTTTTATAACTGTAGTTCTGTAAATAATTTACAAGAGATTCGTAGCTTCAGCGGTGCAAATCAAGCAGCCGATGCACAATACGGGGGCGCTACATAGGACGGGCACAGATATACGCTCTCATGACTGCCATCCGAGATACTGCCCGAGTTTACCCCTTCGCTGGCCGCAAGACCAGCGTTCGCATTGACCTTGGCGGGTGTGCCGCGGACGCCTGATCGAC
>NZ_JBDZDK010000047.1:0-19361 GCF_040049155.1 Sphingomonas silueang | reverse complement strand
CGGCCGCCTCAAGCACTTCCGTCGCTTCGCGACACGCTACGACCGCCGCACCATCCACTTCACCGGCTTCGTCCACCTCGCCGCCGCCATGATCTGGCTACGATGAATGTCGATCCGGCCTAGGTCGCGTCACGCCTGCCATAGAAGCGCGCGCCACGGTCCGACGCATGAATGCGGTACAATATGGCATCCGCAGTGATGGTCGTCGTCGGTCGTCCCACGTCTCAATCCTCGAGCGTGGCGGCAAACCGGACAAGGCGCTGGATCGTATCCGGACCGCCGGTAACCATTGTCATCGGCACGTCCTCGCCCAGTCCTTCGTCGCCCTCGACCATGAACTGCAACAACGCCCAGGGACTGGTGGTCGGCGTCGCGGCGAGCATCGCCGCCATGCCGGGGGCGATGCTGCCGCCGTCGAACTGGAAGGCGGGGAAGAGCTTGCGGCCATTGTCATCGACGACCAGCAGGCGGCGGCTTGTCACCGCCTTGTGTACCGCCTGCACCGACCGATAGCCGAGCAGTGCACGCACCTGTTCGGCGGTCAGTGCCCCACCCGCCCGCGACACGAGGTCGCGTTTGAACGCAGCCGTTCGCGTCAGCTGTTCGGCAATACGCCGTTCCTCGGGATCGACCGCGGGCATGTTGCGCAGGATTGCGAGCAGCATCTGCGTGAAGTCTGCGGTGCCAGCCACGTCCTTCAGCTGCGCCGGTGACAGCGATCGCGCGACCAATGCGGCACCGTTCTGCATCCGCCGGTAGATGACGTCTGCCACCTCTGCGCTTGCTGATGGTGTTGCCATGAGGCTCTCCCGGTTGATACCGGATCATGTATGTCTCATATCATCCGGTATCAACCAAGAGGTCGTACCCATTCATCGCGTGATGAAACCAACAGGCAGAAGCTTACAGTGCAAGGTGATCGCTCGCCACCGGTTGCCAAATGCCGGACAATACGGATACGGCCGCGACCGCAGGTACGGTGCCGCCGTTCCTGTCGTTTCAACCGATAGCAACGCACGAGCGACGTCCCCATGCAGATCATCGTCCGCGACAACAATGTCGACCAGGCGCTCCGTGCGCTCAAGAAGAAGCTGCAGCGTGAGGGCGTCTATCGCGAGATGAAGCTGCGCAAGCATTATGAGAAGCCGTCCGAGAAGCGCGCTCGCGAGCGTGCCGCCGCGATCAGCCGGGCGCGCAAGGCCGAGCGCAAGCGCGCCGAACGCGATCGCTGACCGCGCTACCCGGTCACACAGATGATTCCGATCGGTACCCGGATTGACGAGACCGGCACGCTGGTGCGTGACGGCGGCACCTTCCATCTGCGCCGGGACGCCGGCGGGCGCTATGCGCTCGAGCTGCACCGCACGCCGGTCGACGAGGTCGAGAAGCGGGTCCGGCTCGTCGGTACGTTGGTCGCGTCCGGCGTCGTCGACGCCGACAGCATCACGCCGATCTGATCAAGGCTTGCGAAAGCACCGCAACCGCTCGTCGCGGGAACGATTCAGGTCGACTCATCCCGATTGATCGCGGTCATGGCCAAGGCCACTCCATGCCGCCGTGGAACAGCGGATCGTTCATGCCTGCGGCCACGAGCGGGGGCATGTCATCTACGACTTCGATGCCCGGGCAGCACGCAAGGCGCGCTGGCTGCGCACCACCCTGTGCCGCGCCTGCTTCATCGCCGACAAACAGGCGGAGCAGGCGAAAGAAGCGGCCGGGAACCCGGCGGCCATCTCGACTTGCCCGAGCTGACCGGCAGCGGGCGACAGATCGCATGGGCCACCGCCATCCGTGCCGGTCGGCTTGCCGCGCTGACGACCGATCCGGTCACGACCGCCGCCGCCGATTGCGCGGCATGGCTCCGGATCCGCGACGCCAAATGGTGGATCGACAACCATACGTCGTCACCGGCGGCGTTCCTGAATAAGGTACGCGAAGCGTGCGGTGGTGGCGGCTCCTCGTCGACGGGGGCGTTGGGAAAGACCCATTTCGGGCTATGGTTCATCGTGACCGAATCGGAACCATTGTCTCGCCTGACCCCGCGTGAGAGGCGCTGCCTCGAACTGGTCGCTCTGCATTACGACACCGCGCAGATCGCCGGGGAACTGGGCATCAGCCTGACGACCGTGAACGGCTATCTCGCTGATGCAAGGCACAAGCTGGGTGCGCGCAACCGGAAGGAAGCTGCGCGGATGCTGGCGCACGTCTCCAGCCCGAGCCCTGTGGTTGCACCCCCTCCAGAAATAGGGGGTGAATCTGGACGGGTTGAGGGTGAAACCGGCGCGGATGTACCCGTTTCGGTACAGCCGAACGCTGACCTCGACCCGCCCCGCCCCAAGGGGGATGGCTGGACCCGAGCTCTGTACTTCGACCGGCCGTATCAGCCCCACCAGTTTGGAAAGGGCGCGCGGTTGGGGATGATCGTGGCGCTGGTGGTGGCCTTTGCCCTCGCCATGGCACTCGCGGTGATCGCTGTCGTGGGCCTGGTGTCGATCTCGACCAGCCTGCGATCGTAGACGCACAGCAGGGGGCTATTATGATCCATCCCGTCGTCGCGGACATCACCCATGGGCTGAAGACCGCGGAAGAATCGAACGATCTCACCATCTCCTCGGCCGCCGCCATGATCCAGGCGCTGGTGGCCGATCGCGAGCAGCTCAAGATCGGTTACGGCGTCATCCAGGGGCCGCTCGCCGACGCATCGAAGGCGATCGCGCTCACCGTCGAGGCTCGTGCGCACCTCGGCCGGTGTCACCGGCGGATGTACGATCTCGCGATCGAGCACAAGGTGATCGGCCACGGGGACATCGTCCCGACGTTCGACGATCCCACGCCCACGAAGGCGGTCGCAGGATTGCCGATCGCCGCCTGAGCGATGAACGCCTACCTTTATCTGATCCTCCTCGCCCTCGCCGCAGGTTATGCCTGGCGGCGCGGGGGAGCGCCCGAGCGACTTGTCGCGAGCCTGATCGTCGCCGCCGTCGTCGCGTCCGCGATCGCGCTCGGCTTCAGCACCCGAGTGTTCGGATCGAAAGAGGTAGGCCTGTTCGTCGTTGATCTTGTTCTATGCGTGGCCGTCGTGCTGGTCGCGCTGCATGCAGAGCGATTCTGGCCGCTATGGTTATCAGCCCTCTTGATCCTCAGCGTGCTGCTGCAATTGGCGATCTGGTACGCACCGTATTATTATCGGGCGATCTACCTGATCCTCCATGCGCTCAGTGCGTATCCCACGCTCATGCTGCTTGCGGCGGGCACGGCACGGCATCGCCGCCGGCTGATGCAGCACGGCCTCGACCCGGCCTGGTCCGGCGAGGTCCGCCAACGGCCAGATCCCGCCGTGCGCGCGAGGCGATGAACCTGCGGGCGAAAATCGCACAGCTTCATGGACTGAAATCGAGCGATCCGGTCCACGACATCCTCATGGAAGCCTATATCGCTGCAGAGGAGGGGCAGTTGCTGTCGGTATCGGCTGTCGCGCTCATGGCCGGGGTGAAGGCGACGACGTCCCTTCGCTACATCGGCTCGCTGGTCGAGCAGGGCCTGCTGGTCCGGCAATCCGATCCCGACGATGGTCGGCGGTATTGGGTGACGCTGGCGCCCGGCATCAAGGCCGGAATGGACAAGGTTTTCGCGGCGTTGGATTAAGCTGCTGCCCGTCTTCTGGACGGCCTTGCATTGGAAAGTTCGAGTGATGCGGGATTTCCAAAGAGACGAGGTTTGAGATGAACAGGTCGAAGTTCTCCGACGCGTACATCACCTTCGTACTGAAGCAGGCTGGGGATGGTACGAACGTCGGCAAGATATGTCGGAAAGCCGCAATCATTGATTCTTTAAACAGCTTTCCTTGGCAAAGGACGGGGGCGTTTTCCGGGCGGAGTGCCTGAACCAGCACTGTTTTAGTAGTATCAACTACGCTGTCGAAGAACGTGAAGCTTGGCGCGGAGACTGTAACGAGGTGCGACCGTATAGCCTTATCGGCCGTGAGCTGCCTATATCGCTGGTAAAACGTCAGCGGTTCATATCCTGCCGCTACGGCAGATGCGGATGACGCCCAGTCAAGTGGTCCAAGAACGGGTAACAGTTCAACACCGGTCGACCTTTGGTTGCGGCTGAACACAAAGCCTGGGTCACGTCACATCGAATTTCCCCTTGCGTCCGCCTCGCCGCTCAGCCAACCTCGTTATTGGCGGATATCAACCGCTTGGGGCACTGATCGGGGGCGATCTTGAAAAAATACTGTCGTACGGCGTTTCTGCGTCGTTCTCTCTTCGTATCGGCTGTGCTGATCGGGGGAACGACATCGCCGGTGCTGGCCCAGATCGCGCCGCCGCCGCCCGTTCGCCAGTCGGTCGATGCCAATGGTGTCGATCTCATCAGCGGAAAGCTGCTCGTCACCGGTCCCGTGCTGTCGATCGGTTCCGCCGACGAAAAAGGCATGCAGTATTTCAAGTTCAACAACGGCGACGGTTGGAACGACAATCTGATCGCCGTCATCAACATTCAGAACAATGCCGTTATCGTCACGATCAACGGCCGTTCGGACCGGTTCACGCAGTCGGGGTCGAATTACGTTTCGAGCGAGGGCGGCGGATCGAAGCTGTCGCTTGCCGGATCGACCTATACCTATACCGCCAGCGACGGCACCGTAGCGCTGTTCGACAAAGCGCGGGCCGGCTTCTATCCGCAATATGCGACCGAAGGCAGGGTCACGAACATCACCTTCCCTTCCGGGGAAACGCTCACCTACAACTACGACAGCGTGGTCTACTGTTCCGGCACAAAGCAGGGTAACGACGGCCTGATCTGCACGCTGAAGACCACGGCCTATCGACTTGGTTCGATCGACAACCGCCACGGATATCGCGCGACCTTCTCCTATCCGGAAGTGGAGGGGGATCCGCAGGACCCCGAAACTGGCCCCTTCGACCTGTATCGCTGGTCGACCGTTCAGGGCGTGACGCTGAAGAACCGTGCGACCAATGGGGAAGTGAGCGGTACCGGCTTCACCAATGCCGCAGGCCAGGCGATGCAGTTCACCTATGGCGCGAGCGGCATCACGGGCGTGACCTACCCCGGCAGCACCACGGCCGACGTGACGATCGGGTACAGCGGCGCGCGCGTCTCGAGCGTGCAGACCGCCGTGGGCAACACGACCTACGCCAGTGTCGATGGCGTCGACAACGGGCGGAGCATCCGGACGGTGACCGTCACCGACCCGGCGGCCAAGGCGACCGTCTATGTGTTCGACCTTGCGCTCGAGCGGATGCTGTCGCGCACCGACCCGTTGGCGCGCAAGACGCAATGGACCTATGACAGTCTTGGCCGGGTGACGCGGATCACGCAGCCGGGCGGCGAATATACCAGCTTCGTCTATGACACCCGCGGTAACGTGACCGAGACGCGGCAGGTCGCGCGGACCGGCAGCAATCTCGGCGATATCGTCTCGACTGCCAGCTATCCGGCGAGCTGCACGAACGCCGTGACGTGCAACCAGCCAACCTCGACCACCGCCGCCAACGGCGGCGTCACCGATTACGAATATGATCCGACGCATGGCAATGTGACCAAGGTTACCGGACCTGCGGCGAGCGGGGGCATTCGCCCGGCGACGCGCTACGCCTATGCGTTGAAGCACAATACGACCACCGGTGCCGATATCTATATGCTGACCGGCATATCGACCTGCCGCACCACGGCGTCATGCGTCGGGACAGCGGACGAAACCACGACGACGATCACCTACGAAAGCGGCAACCTGCTGCCGACCGCGCAGACGATCGCAGGTAGCGACGGCGGTCCCTCGGCGACCACCACATTCGGCTATGACGCGATCGGCAACGTCACCTCGATCGACGGGCCGCTGAGCGGGACGGCCGATACCCAGCGGATCACCTACGACGTGCTGCGCCGTCCAACGGCGGTCATCGCGCCCGATCCGGACGGCGCAGGAGAACTGCCGCATCCGATCGTGCGGATGACCTATGACGCGCGCGGCCGGATCAGCGTGCAGGAACAGGGTAGAGGCAATGCCGACGGCAGCGGATTCACCGCCGACCGGAAGGCTGCGTTCTCCTACGACGATGCCAATCGGAAGACCGCCGAGCGGGCGATGTCCGGGGCTAGCGTCTTCACGCTCACCCAGTTCGGCTACGACACCGCGGGTCGCCTGGAGTGTACGGTGCAGCGGATGAATCCGGATGCCTTCGCCACCGCCCCGGCTTCCGCCTGCAATCTTGGCGTTACCGGCACGGACGGGCCCGACCGGATCACCAAGGTCACGTACAACGACGCCGGGCAGGTGACCGTGGTTCGTCGCGGCGACAAGACCGATGCGGCGACCGAGGACCAATATGCCTATCACGCCGACGGTACGCTCGGCACCGTCACCGACGGCAAGGGCAATGTGACCGCCTATACCTACGACGGGTTCGCCCGCCCGGTGCGGACCTGCTACCAGACCGCGTCGTCGACTGCCTGTGCCGGTTCGCCCGGCGATTACGAGCAGTTGAACTATCAGGCGAACGGGGACATCCAATCGCGTCGCCTGCGCGATGGACGGATGATCGGCTTTACGTTCGACCTGCTCGGTCGGCTGACGAAGAAGACGGTGCCGGACGGCTGCCCGCCGGACCAGTCGATGGGCTGCCCGCCCGCGTCGGCGACGCGCGATGTGGACTATGGCTATGACCTGCTTGGCCATCTGACTTCGGCGACCTTCTCGGGCACGAGCGAGGCGGTCAGCGCGACCTATGACGCGCTGGGGCGGATGGCGAGCACGACGACGACGATGGGCGGAACGTCACGCACGCTGTCCTACGCCTATGACGCGGCCGGCAACCGCTCGCGACTGACGCATCCGGACGGGATGGCGTTCGGCTATGAGCGTGATGTGCTGGGGCGTAACACGCGGATCACCGAAACGGTAGGCACCACGACACGCGAAGTACTGAACCTCGCCTATTATCCCGAAGGGACCCGGTCGTGGTTCGGGCACGGCGCGAACGGTCGCGGGCACGGCTATGATCCGCTCGGTCGGTTGACCGGGTACAACCTGCAACGCAACGAGAACGGCACGGTCGTGCTCGACGGGACGGTGCTCGAATACAATGCCGCGTCGCAGATCAAACGGCAGTATCGCACCAACGACGATTATGCATGGACCGGCGCGGTGAACGTCGACCGTCCCTATACGACCAATGGGCTGAACCAGTATAGCGCCGCCGGCCCGGCGACGTTCGAGTATGACAAGAACGGTAACCTGACGAAGAGCGTGTCGCCCGCAGGCGGCACGCAGGTCTATGGCTATGATGCGGAGAACCGGTTGGTTAGCGGACCCAACGGGGTGGCGCTGACCTACGACCCGCTGGGGCGGCTGTTCGAGATCGCGCAGAACGGGACGGTGGCATCGCGGTTCGTGTACGACGGCGACGCGCTGGTGCTGGAATATGACGGCGCGGGCAACCGGTTGCAGCGCCACGTTCATCTCGACGGTGCGGACACGCCGGTGCTGTCCTACCACGCCAGCGAGACGTCGCCGCGGCAGTTGATGCCCGACCACCAGGGATCGATCGTAAGCATGACGCAGCACGGCTGGAGCCGGATCGTCGTCAATACCTATGACGAATATGGCTATCCGGGGACGAACAACACCGGGCGGTTCCAGTACACCGGGCAGGCGTGGCTGGCGGAACTCGGGCTGTATTACTACAAGGCGCGGATGTACTCTCCGGGCATGGGCCGCTTCCTCCAGACCGATCCGATCGGATATGCCGACGGGATCAACTGGTACAACTACGTCGGTGGGGATCCGGTGAATAAGAGGGATCCTTACGGCTTGGATCAATGTAGCGATCAGGGGCTAACAACTGCCGTACCAGGATACACCACAAGTCATTATTCCGGAGGACAATTCACTGGAAACTCGATGACCGCTCCGCTTTGTGGTCGCAGCTTTATGGATTATTATCAACAATATCAGCCTAGCAGCCCAAGCGGCCCGGCGCAGGGCGGCGGCCGCAGTGAAACGATGCCGCAGAATAACCAGTGCGCGCCCGGCATTTCTCCGGCTGAGGCAGCCGCATCGCGTAATGGAAATAGGCGGGCTTTCTGGAACTCTAGGGGAGCTCGCGGTGACCCTATGGCCGCTACCGCATTGTCGATTGTGGGAGACTCGAATTTTTCGGGGGTGTTTGCAAACAGCCGTCTCCGGGGTGCTATTTTTGCGAGAAACAGAGGAGAAGGTGCTCCGCTGTCCTATGCAGCTGCGCAGGCGGAAGTGCAGCAGATAGGTGTTGAGCTGATGCGAGCCCACGTCAACGCTGTTAATACGTTTGGTAGTCCATCGGCGGCTCAGATTGCGGCTTACCATTTCCAAGTGTTCTCTGCTCATCGGCTTCCAAACTCCACGTTTGGAGGTTCGATGTTCACAGGGACGGAATTGGAGGCGACTTTGACCTCTCCAATATGGAAGGGGTGTCCCTGATGCGGATAAGCGGGAAAACGCTAATCGCAGGAGTTAGCGCTCTTATGGCCCTTAGCAGCTGTAGTGAAACTGGCGTAAGCGTGGTCAAGGTTGATGACCATGTCTTCCATGTTCCCAAGAGCTATCTGATTGAAGGAACTATACCTTGGCTGCCATCCAGCCAATCGGCAGGATTGAAATTTCTTATAAACCCGGGTGTCCGCCCGGAAGAGCAGATGATTGTCACGATAGAATCGTCTGCCACGACATGTCATCCGAAGACGCCACCTGTATCTAGCCAACTTTCTACTGCTTGTTCATCGGCGAGACGCAATGAGGAATTCTCTCCGCTAGCAAAATACACGGTAGAAAAGGTGATTATGGATAGCGATCCCACGCAATGGGAGTATCGCCTTAGGATTGCCGATGGTAATCTGGGAAGCGTGGTTGCATCATGCTATTTGTTGTCAGAGAAGAAAGGGCTGTGCACGGCATTAGGAAACTATGGCGACTTGGTTTATTCGCTGGGATTGAGGGACGAGGACATGCCTCGACTGGCCATGATCCATAAGAAAATTCATGATCTATTGCGCGCTTGGGAGCGGGCGGGAAGCCTGTAATCCGGACTCCTGATCGCTTTTCCCGAGCCGATCAGATCGCCATCCCTGCGGCCCTGACCGGCAAGGGGATGGCGATCGCGGCCCCCTTCCTCGTCAGCGTCTCGTCGATCGCGCCGACCTTGGCGCCGTCGCGGCCCTCGATGGCGGATGCGAGGCGGTCGCGGTCGTCGGTATAGATGGCGGCGTGCTTTTTGGCGCGGGAGACGGCAACGTAGGCGAGGTTGGCGTCGACGTTGCGACGGAAGCTCTCCAGGTGTGCCATGACCCGATCGCAGGTTGCACCCTGTGCGGCATGGATGGTGGAAACCCAGGCGGGGCGGATGTGGCGGTCGGCGATGTTGGCTATGTCGAGGGTCTGGCGCTTGCCGCCCTTCATGCCGACCATGGCCAGCCCTTCCTCGGCGTCGATCGCGAGCACCTCGGCGGTGCGGCCGTTGAGACGCTTGGTGGCATAGTTTTTGTGGGTGAACCACATGCGGCCCCAGGTCCGAAAATTCCTGTGCCACATCTATGAACGCCTCGGCACGATCGCCCCACTAGCGGGCGAACAGGCAACGCCCCTACAAAACTCGCCGCCTTTGACACTGCTTGGCCTTGCCCGGCGCAGGATCACCAAACCGGCTGTTGTCGCAGTTGACGCTCATGGCACCCCCGCCGAGCGTGAAGCTTTGCGAGGCCGCCCAGTTGGGCTCTACGCCATAGCGCACCGTCCATTGCTGACCGGCAGCGCCGGAAAGGATGCACGCCTGCCCCTCGCTCGCGCAAGTCTCCCACGATGCGAAGACCTGCACCTTGTCACAGCGCTTCACCTTTCCCGGCGCTGGATCGTCGAACGTGGCGTTGTTGCAGCCGACCTGCTGACTGCTGCCGGTCAGCGTGGCCAGGCGATACGACCAGGTCGGACCAGCGCCGTAGCGAATCTGGAACTGGTCGCCGGCCGCGCCGCTCAGGCCGCAGATACCGTTCTCCGACGCGCAGTTGCTCCACTGTTGCCCCTCCAACAGATCGGCACCGTTCACCCGCATACGATTGCCGGCTGCATCATATTTATAGGACGCGCCGTCGCCGCTGGCACGCCCGCCTTCCGTCGCGACGCCGATCAGACGGCCGAGCGCGTCATGGGCATAGTCGGTCGTCGTACTCTGCGCGGCGGCAGCGCCGGTCGGCACTACGGAGATCGCAAGCAACGCCCCCCATACCGCCCGGTATCGCCATGCACCGATGAAAGATTGCTGCATTGCCGCCCCCTCGTCCCGCTATCGAACCGATCGTGCGATTCCGATGACTACCCCGGTCCGATCGATGCCCGTGCTCTCGAGACAAAGACAAAGCGTATCGTCGATTCCGATAGCCTAAACAGGATCAGCCGGATAGGTTTGTGGAGCATGATGCTCGTGGGGAATCCGGTGCGGAATCAATTGTTCAAGGGACTTGCCGGTTTCCACGCGCTGATCATCGCGTCGTCCGCCGTGGCGCAGGACGGCTTCGCCGATCCTGCCGGTTCCGGACCGATCGTGGCCGGTCTCCGCTGGATGCAGGGTACGCTGCTCGGCACAGTGGCGACCGTGGTGGCGGTGATCGCGATCGCGTCGGTCGGGTTCCTGATGCTGACCGGTCGGATCAACTGGCGCTATGGCGCGGTCGTGATCCTCGGCTGTTTCATCCTGTTCGGTGCGGCAAGCATCGTCGGCGGGATCCAGTCTACCGCCAGCCTCGGCGGCTGAGCGGTGCAGCACGATCCGCTGTTCGTCGCACTGGCCCGGCCGCAGATGTTCGCGGGGGTCACCTACAGCTATTTCGTCGTGAACGCGGTGATCGCCGCCGAGCTGTTCCTGATCTTCCGCTCGCTATGGGTGCTGCTGGCGGCGCTGATCATCCATGGCGTGGGCGTGCTGCTGTGTCTGCGCGAACCGCGGATCATCGACTTGTGGATCATGCGGGTCAGCCGCTGTCCGCGGGTGCGCAACCATCGTTTCTGGGGATGCAATTCCTACCGACCATAATAGTATCGGGGCGATATATTGGCCGGTCGGGTACTCGACAGCACGACATCATCTGCAAGGGGGGAGCATATGCGCAAGGCTATTCCGATACTGTCCGGGCTGATCCTCGCATCGGCAGCAGTGGCGCAGGACGCGCGTGAAACCGTGACCTACAAGTACGATGCGCTCGGTCGGCTTGTTTCGAGCGATGCACGCCCGATCGGAAATGGCGGGCGCCGCACGCAATATGCCTATGACAAGGCAAGCAATCGCGAGCGGGTCGAGAACGTCAACATCGTCCGCGCCGGAGGCATGCCGGCAAATTTCTCGCTCCGTCATGGCGAAGGCATCAAGTCGCCCGGCAACCAGTATGTCCTGCACCTGCAGCAGGACGGTAATCTGGTCATCTACAATCGCGACACGGCAGCGACCTGGGAGACGATGACCGGAGACCGCGGGCAGAACCACCTCGACATGCAAGGCGACGGCAATCTGGTCCTCTACGCATCGAACGGACAAGTGGTCTGGAACACGGGGACCTGGGGCAATCCCGGCGCCTATGCCGAACTGACGGACTACGGCAAGCTCGTCCTGCGCCGCGCGGACGGCAGCCAGCTATGGTCGAACTGACCCGAACCACCTCGTGATCGATCGCAGCGTCACTTCCACCGCCGGTTTCGGTGCCAAGGCCGCAGCGCGCGAAAAGGCCGCGGGGACGCACCTGCCCTATGCGGTCCATGTCGACGATCGCACGATCGAGACGCGCGACGGGCTGCTGATGCAGTGTATCGCGTTGCGCGGGCTGCTGTTCGAGACCGCGGACGGCGACGAGCTCGACTATCGCAAGGCGCTGCGCGATGCGATGTTGCAGGTCATCGGCTCGTCGCGCTTCGCGCTCTATCACCATATCGTCCGTCGCCGCGCCGACGTGACGCTGGACGCGACCTTCCCCGACGATTTCTCGCAGCGGCTCGATGCGCGCTGGCAGGCGCGGCTCGGGGAACGGCGGCTGTACGTCAACGACCTGTATCTGACGCTGGTCCGCCGCCCGTTGCAGGGGCGCATCGGCTTAGCCGACCGGGTGCGCGGACTGTTCACCCATGGCGGACAGGACCGGGCGGCGCTGCTGGCGCACGAACTGCGCCAGCTCGACAGCGCGCGCGACGGGCTGCTGGCGGCGCTCGGCAGCTATGCGCCGCGCCTGCTGGGGGTGTACGACACGCCGAACGGCCCGTGTTCGGAACCGCTTGAATTCCTTTCCGCGCTCTACAACGGCGACATGCGCCCGGTGCTGCTGCCGCTGCAGGATCTGGGGGCCTATCTCCCCTATCGCCGGGTGAGCTTCGGGCAGGATGCGATCGAGCTGGGCGAAGGCGGCGGCGTGCCACGCTCCTTCGCGGCGATCGTGTCGATCAAGGATTATCCGGCGCGCACCGCGGCGGGCATGTTCGACGATCTGCTGCGGCTGCCCTATGAACTGGTCATCAGCCAGTCGTTCGCCTTCATCGAGCGCGGGCAGGCGCTGAACCGGATGAACCTTGCACTCCGGCGGATGCGCTCGGCGGAGGACGAGGCGGTCAGCCTGCGCGGGCAACTGGCGCAAGCCAAGGATGAGGTGGCGGCGGGTCGCGCGGGCTTCGGCGAGCATCACATGACGGTGATGGTCCGCGGCGACACGCTCGAAGAAGTGGATGCGGGCGTGGCCGAGATCGGCGCGACGCTCGCCGACCTCGGCATCGTCGCGGTGCGCGAGGACATCGCGCTCGAACCCGCCTTCTGGGCGCAATTCCCGGCGAATTTCCGCTATATCGCGCGGCGGGCGCTGGTTTCGACCGCCAATTTCGCCGGGCTGGCGAGCGCGCACAATTTCCCGGTGGGACAGCCAGGCGGCAACCATTGGGGACCGGCGGTGTCGCTGCTGGAGACGACGGCGGCAGGACCGTATTTCTTCAACTTCCACCACGGCGACTTGGGCAACTTCACCGTCATCGGCCCGTCGGGATCGGGGAAGACAGTGGTGCTCAACTTCCTGCTGGCACAGGCACGCAAGTTCGGACCCCGGATCATCTTCTTCGACAAGGATCGCGGGGCCGAGCTGTTCCTCCGCGCGATCGGCGGTCGCTATGACCAGTTGCGTCCCGGCGAGGCGTCGGGTCTCAACCCGCTGCGGATCGACGATACGCCCGCCAACCGTCAGTTCCTGATCGACTGGCTGGGGCTGCTGGTCGGCGATCCCGACATCGGCGAGGTGCAGCAGTTGAAGGACGCGGTCGACGCGAATTTTGCGCAGCCGCCCGAACATCGCCGCCTGCGCCATTTCGCCGAGTTGCTGCGTGGCGGACATCGCCCGCATGCCGCCGACCTGTGGGCGCGGCTGTGCCCGTGGTGGGGCGATGGCGAGCGGGCATGGCTGTTCGACAATGCCGAGGACCACACCGACCTGTCCGCCGATGCGGTCGGGTTCGACATGACCGCGATCCTCGACGATCCGGTCGTGCGCTCGCCGGCGATGCTGTATCTGTTCCAACGGGTCGAGGAACGACTGGACGGCACGGCGGCGATCATCGTCGTCGACGAAGGGTGGAAGGCGCTCGACGACGAGGTGTTCGTCCGGCGGATCAAGGATTGGGAAAAGACCATCCGCAAGCGCAACGGCATCGTCGGCTTCGCGACGCAGAGCGCGCAGGACGCGCTGGAATCGAAGATCGCCAGCGCGATCATCGAACAGGCTGCGACGCAGATCTTCATGATAAACCCGAAGGCGCGGCCCGAAGACTATATCGACGGCTTCGGCCTCACGCCCCACGAACATGCACTGGTGCGGACCATGCCGCAGGAGTCGCACTGCTTCCTCATCCGCCACGGCGGCGAGAGCGTCGTCGCCCGGCTCGACCTGCGCGGCGAGCATGAGATGCTGACGATCCTGTCGGGACGCGAGCGCACCGTGCGGCTGCTCGATGCGATCCGTGCCGAAACCGGCGACGCGCCCGACGCATGGCTGCCGCGGCTGCTGGAGGAGGCATGACCTGCCCGACCCCCACGACGGGCGGCGTGTTCCTGAGCGGCGTGCTCAACTTTCTCGACTGCCAGGCGCAGACGATCGGGGCGTCGGGATATCAATTGTTGTCCGCGCCGGGCTCGGCGGTGTCAGTGGCCCTGACCGCGTTGCTGACAATATTCGTCGCGCTGTTCGGGGTACGGATGCTGCTGGGGCAGACGCCGACCTTGCGCGACGGCGTGGTCGCCATGGTCAAGGTCGGCGTGGTGCTGCTGCTCGCGACCAGCTGGCCCGCGGTCCGGGTGCTGGCCTATGACGTGGTGCTGCACGCCCCCGCCGATATCGTCGCAACGCTGGGCAGCCCTCACCTGCCCGGTGCCGGCGGCGGGCTGACCGCGCGGTTGCAGGCAGTGGACGACGCCATCGTCGCGCTGTCGGATCGGGGATCGGGCCGGGGCGATGTCGCGGTCGTCCAGCCCGTCGGCATGCGCGCCTCACCGGTCGCGGACGATATCGCGCTCGGCGGCGGACGGGTCGCATTCCTCGGCAGCGTCATCGCCGCACTGGCAGCCGTACGCATCGGCGGCGGGTTGCTACTCGCGATGACGCCATTGTTCGCTGCGCTGCTGCTGTTCGACACCACGCGCGGCGCGTTCCTGGGCTGGGCACGGGCATTGTTCGCGACCTTCCTTTCCGCCGTCGCGATCGCGGTGGTGCTGGGTGTCGAGCTGGCGCTGATCGAGCCATGGCTGGCCGACGTGCTGGCACAGCGTGCAGCCAATATCGCGACCCTGGCCGCTCCGGTCGAGCTGCTGGTGATGGCACTGGGGTTCGGCATCGCGCTGTTCGCGGTCGTCGCGCTGCTGACGCGGATCGCCTTTCACCAGCTGCTGTCGGTCGCGACCGTGCTCCGCAGCGAGATCGCGGAGCGACTGGCTTCCCCCATGCCCGTACCTGCCCCCAATCGGGATATGCCCTTGCCCTTGAGAGACCATGACCGCGCCGTGCACGTCGCCGACGCCATCGCCGCTGCGCAGCGACGCGAGCAGGGTGCTGCCGTCGTGCAGACCCGCACGATCGCACCGACGCCGACGGCACGTGGCGATGGTGCCGACGTGCCGGCGGTCGTGCCGCTAGGGCAGACATGGCGGCGACGGGGGCAGCGGATGTCGCAGGGCGCTCGGCGCCGGGACGCACGCCGGTGAAGCAGGAAACGCGCGCGGCGCTCGACGCCTATTACCGCGAGGCAGGAAGCTGGGCCGACGAGCGCAGCGAGGCGCTGCGCAAGTCGCGCCGCATCGCATGGATCGTGGCGGCCCTCGCCAGCGTGGTGGCGCTGGCGGAAGCGTTCGCGCTGGCGGGCCTCGCCCCGCTCAAGACGGTGGTGCCCTATACGCTGCTGGTCGATCGCCAGACCGGCTATGTCGAGGCGCTGCGCCCGCTCGACGCGGCGACGATCGCGCCCGATGCGGCGCTGACCCGCTCGTTCCTCGTCCAGTATGTCATCGCGCGCGAGAGCTTCGACATCGACGCCGTGCAGGCGAATTATCGCAAGGTCGGCCTGTGGTCTGTGGACGCCGCGCGCAGCAGCTATGTCGCGGGCATGCAGCTGGCCAATCCGGACAGTCCGCTGGCACGCCTGCCGCGCAGCACGATCGTCGAGACACGGGTCAAGAGCGTGTCGCCGCTTGGCGGCAACAGCGCGCTGGTGCGGTTCGAGACGCAGCGCCGCGACGCGGGCGGGCAGGTGCAGCCGCCGCAGCCATGGGTCGCAGTGATCCGCTATCGCTTCAGCCGCGAACCGATGTCGGTCGAAGATCGCTACGTCAATCCGCTTGGCTTCCAGGTCGTACGCTACAACCGCAACGCTGAGGCTATCGAGCCGCCCGCCCCCCCGCCATCGCCGGTCGTCGTGCGATGAAGCGCTGGGCCATTGCCCTGCTGCTGGCGGGCGCGCCGCTGGTCGCGCAGGTCCGTCCCGCGCCCGGCCCCGGCGACCCGCGGCTGCAGACGGTGGTGTACGACCCGAACCAGGTCGTGCAGCTGGACGTTGCAGCGGGCTATCAGGTCACGCTGACCTTCGCCGCCGACGAACGGATCGAGAATATCGCGATCGGCGACAATGGCGGGTGGCAGGTGACGCCGAACAAGCGTGGCGACCATGTCTTCGTCAAGGCGACCCAGGCGGGGATCAGCACCAACCTGACCGTCGTCACCGACGTGCGCGAATATATGTTCGAGCTGATCGCAACCGATGCGCCGTCGTCCGCCGCGCCGTTCGCGGTGCGCTTCGTCTATCCGAGCGCCGCGCCCATGCCCGTGCCGACGCCGACGACCAACGCGGTCGCACCCGGCCGCTACCGGTTGAGCGGGGCCAAGGCGCTGCGACCGCAGGCGATCAGCGACGACGGTATGCGGACCTATCTCGACTGGCCTGCCGACGCCATGCTGCCCGCCGTCTTCGCGATCGACGACCGCGGCCAGGAGGTGCTGGTCGACGGCTATATGCGCGGCAACCAGTTCACCATCGATGCGGTGCGGCGGCAGCTGGTCTTCCGTCTCGACAAGCAGGTCGCGCGGGCGACGCGGACGGTCAAGCCGTGACGCCCGGCACCGACCCGCGCGCGATTGCCGCGCGCGATATCCGTCCGGTCGTCGCGCGCAAGTCCGGCAAGGCCAGCCCCTGGGTGTTCGGTGGCGTCGCGGCGCTGGGCGCGATCCTGCTGTTCGCGACGCTCGATGGCCGTCGTCGCGCGCTCACCGCGCCAACCACGCGGCCGGCGGCGAGCGACCTGGTCGCCGGAACCGCCGCCCCGCCACAGCTGTACGTGCCGCCTGCGCCGATCCCGGTGCCGCCGCCGGTCGTGGTCCGACCGCTTGCCGTGCCGGCGCCGACGCCAACACCCGCGGCCCCGGTCGTGCGCGCACCGATACCGATTGTGTCGGTCGCCCCCACCACACCTGCAACCACGCAACCCTTGCCGGAGCGCAGGCCCGAGCGGCAGCCGGGCGGACCGGCGCTGGTCTATGACGCGTCGAACGGCGAGGCGGCACCCGTCACGACCGGCACCACCGGTGGCGCGCCGACATCGGTACAGGCGGTTGGCGGCGGGTCGGCTCGCACCCGCGCGGCGCGGCTCGCCGGACAGCGCAGCACCGTGCCGCAGGGCACGCTCATCCCCGCGGTGCTGGAAACCGCGCTGGATTCCACCCGTCCCGGACAGGCCCGTGCGCTGGTATCGCGCGACGTGCGCGGCTTCGATGGCAGCCGGGTGCTGATCCCGCGCGGCAGCCGCCTCTACGGCGAGTATCGCGCCGATCTGGCGCCGGGGCAGAACCGCGCGCTGGTGCAATGGACCCGGCTCGTCCGCCCCGATGGCGTCACGATCGCGATCGATTCCCCTGCCGCCGATGCGCTGGGGCGCGCGGGCATCCGCGGCAAAGTCGACAGCCATTTCCTCGAACGCTTCGGCGGCGCGTTGCTGCAATCGAGCCTCGATCTGGGCGTATCGCTCGCCACGCAGAGCCTGGGTAACGGATCGGTCATCCTGCTGCCGCGTGGCGGGGGCGCGCTGGGTGGCGCGGTGAACCCGGCGCAGCAGGTCCGCCCGACCCTGACCGTGCGGCAGGGGACGCGCGTCACCGTGTTCGTCGCGCGCGACCTCGATTTTGCCTCGGTCGACGGACGATGAACGCGGTCGCGCCGGTCTATCTCACCAGCTATCTCGCTCCGCTGGCGGATCTGCTGACACGGTCCGACGTGACCGACCTCTACATCAACCGTCCGGGCGAGGTCTGGGTCGAGACGCTGGGCGGCGGCAGCGAATGCCATGCGATCCCTGCGCTCGACACCTCCGCCCTCGAACGCCTCGCCCGCCAGATCGCGGCACAGTCGCACCAGGGGATCAGCCGCGAACATCCGCTGCTCTCCGCTTCGCTGCCGGACGGGGCGCGGGTGCAGATCGTCGCCCCGCCCGCGACCCGGGGGGGCATGGCGATGGCGATCCGCAAGCATGTGTCCGCCGACCTGACGCTCGCCGACTATGCCGCACAGGGTGCCTTCGACGGCGTTCGCGCAGAGGCCGATGACGGGGTCGATGCCGAACTGCGCCGGTTGCGTGGCGACGGCGACATCGCGGGCATGCTGGCCTTGGCAGTCCGGGCGCGGCGCAACATCGTGGTCGCCGGCGGCACCTCGACGGGCAAGACCACCTTTCTCAACGCGCTGATCCGCGAGATTCCCGCAACCGAGCGGCTGATCCTGATCGAGGACACCCCCGAACTGCATCTGAGCCATGCGAACGCGATCGGGTTGCTCGCAAGCCGCAGCGCGCTGGGCGAGGCGAGCGTCACCAGCGACGACCTGCTCAACGCGTCGCTGCGGCTGCGGCCCGATCGCATCCTGCTGGGCGAACTGCGCGGGGTGGAGGCCTATACCTTCCTGCGCGCGGTCAACACCGGCCATCCTGGATCGATGACCACGATCCACGCCGACAGCCCGGCGCGCGCGGTCGAGCAGCTGGCGCTGCTGGTGCTCCAGGGCGGCACCCGGCTCGGGCGGCAGGACGTGCTCGATTATGTCCGCTCGATCGTCGACGTATTCGTACAGCTGACCCGCACCGGCGGGCGGCGGCACGTCTCCGCCGTGACGCTGCGCGAACCATGAG
This sequence comes from Sphingomonas silueang, assembly GCF_040049155.1. Classification (NCBI taxonomy): domain Bacteria; kingdom Pseudomonadati; phylum Pseudomonadota; class Alphaproteobacteria; order Sphingomonadales; family Sphingomonadaceae; genus Sphingomonas; species Sphingomonas silueang. The sequence goes on along the minus strand of NZ_JBDZDK010000047.1, from coordinate 633 downwards.
CGTGGCATCACTGTCGCTCGCCGATCCGAACGGCGGACAGGCGATCATTACAGCCGCGCGCTGGTTGCAGGATGCACTGATCGGCACGGTGGCGACGACGCTGGCAGTGCTGGCGGTCGCGGGGATCGGGTTCCTGCTGCTCACCGGGCGGCTGCATCTGCGCCGGGGCTCGAGCGTGCTGCTGGGATGCTTTCTGCTGTTCGGGGCACCGGTGATCGCGGCAGGGTTGCTTGGGGACCGGGAAGAGACCGTCGTGACCGTTCCCGCACCGCCAGTTGCCTCACCGACGCCGTTGCCGCGGCCTATGCCGTTGGCATCGCCCTCAGCTGTCTTTGACCCCTATGCTGGTGCGGCGGTCCCTACGGGATAAGGCTGCGACCTCAGCAACTGAAAACTCCCACAGGATTGATCGAGGATTACTCTCACCGATAAGCTATTCCGCAAAATTGGCTTGCTATTTTTATCGTGGCTGACGATGTGAACCGCGCCGGGTTTGCCGGAGGCCATGGTTTGTGAGTCACGCTGCCATATCGATGTTGTCTGCGGCAGCATAATATTGCTCTTCGGCTTCAGCAGGCGGGATGTTGCCGATGGGCTCCAGCAGTCGGCGATGATTGAACCAGTCGACCCATT
>NZ_JBDZDK010000046.1:0-19705 GCF_040049155.1 Sphingomonas silueang | reverse complement strand
GGGTCGCCGGCGACTGGCCCGCCACCCGCTGGGACGAGCTGATGCCGTGGAACTGGGTGCCCCAGACAGATCAGCCAACAGCCCAAGCCGCATAAACTGCGGTCCTCACGCCACGCTTACGGTGACAGCTACATAGGCTGCGATGAAATAGGCGATGGCGAGAAGTGACGCTTGCGCAAGCTCCTTCCTCAGTATTTGCAAGAGGGTCACGTTCGGCATGCGAGAGTGTTAGGATAAAGTGCTTAACGAATGTTAATCGCGCCTCGGGCGAAGACGTCGTCGCGCCAGTTTGTGCCTCATTGTCGACGCGAGGAAGTGTCTCTAACCAACAACCACGAGCGGCGTCTCGGTGCGCTCGAGCAGGTCGCCGGTGACCCCACCGAGCAGGATCTCGCGGATGCGGGAATGAGCGAACCCGCCGATCGCGATCAGATCGGCACCGATTTCTTGCGCATAGAGAGTCAGCGTCTCCGCCTCGCTCTTGTCGTCGTTGACGACCCAGTGCCCCTGAGCGTCGAAACCGTGCCGGAGCAGGTGTCGTTTGACTTCGGCGTGCGCCTCCTGCTCGCCCTCGCAAGCGTGCAGGGACGTGCCGACCGTCACGACATCGATCAGCGCGCCCGGGTCAGCCAACTGCACCAGCGTGTGCATGGCACGGGTTGCCTCAGGTCCGGCCTTCCACCCGAGCACTGCGCGACGGACAGGTTTGAGCGTCTGCTCTTCAGGCAGGATCAGCAGCGGGGTTCCGCTGGCCCGGATGAGCGTCTCTGCGACGCGTCTGCGCAGCCACGGGTTCGCCCAGGTCTCGCGCGCGCCGATCGCGATCAGGTCGGCCACCTGCCGCCTTCGTTTGAGATTGCCGGCAAGCCAGCCGATGTCGTCATGCAGGCCGAAGATCTCGGCCGATGACCCGGCGGCGGCGAGATGAGCGCGCACCCGTTCGACATTGGCCTGATCGTCGCCCATCAACACCCACTCAGGAACGTATAGCGTTCCGAACGGCGCGGTCCCTGGCGAGGCTGTCGGAGCGGGCGTGAGCGCGGCGACCTCCAGCGTCGCTTCACGAGCCGCCGCGAGCTCGGCAACCGTCTTCAGGAAGGTTTGTGCGTGATCGCCGTCATCGACGATGGCCAAGATGTCCTTGATCATCGGCTTTCTCCCCAGGTCAGGCGGCGGTCGCCAGGTCGGTCTCTTGCAGCGGTGCCGCCTGGGCATTGATGTCCAGCACCACGCGTCCTTCGATCGACCCTGTCCGCATGCGATCGAAAACGTCGTTGATGCGCTCCAACGGCGCTGTTTCGACCGTCGCGCGGACCTTGCCGAGTGCAGCGAAGTCGAGCGCTTCCTGCAGGTCGAGGCGGGTTCCCACGATGGAGCCGCGCACGGTGATGCCGTTCAGCACCGTGTCGAAGATCGACAGCGGGAAGTCGCCCGGTGGCAGGCCGGTCAGCGACATGGTCCCGCCCCGACGCACCATCCCAAGCCCCTGTGCGAAGGCGGTGGTAGAGACCGCGGTTACGAGCACGCCATGCGCGCCGCCGATCGCCCGCTTGACGAAGGCGACCGGGTCGCTGGTAGCCGCGTTCACGGTCAGCGCGGCCCCGAGCCGTTCGGCCAGCCGCAGCTTGGCATCGTCCACATCGACCGCGATCACGTGCAGGCCCATCGCGACCGCATATTGGACCGCCATATGGCCCAGGCCGCCGATGCCGGACACGACCATCCAGTCCCCCGGCTTGGTGTCGGTGACCTTCAGTCCCTTGTAGACCGTGACGCCGGCGCATAGCACCGGCGCAATCTCGGCGAAGCTCACCCGATCGGGGAGGTGCCCGACATAGCCGGCATCGGCGACCACGTAGTCGGCGAAGCTGCCGTTGACCGAGTAGCCGGTGTTCTGCTGGCTCTCGCACAGCGTTTCCCAGCCGCCCAGGCAATGCGGGCAGTGGCCGCATGCGGAGTACAGCCAGGGCACGCCGACGCGATCGCCCTCCTTGACGTGGATGACGCCGGACCCGGTGCCGACGACGGTTCCGACACCCTCGTGACCCGGGATGAACGGCGGCGCCGGCTTGACCGGCCAATCGCCATCGGCAGCGTGGAGATCGGTGTGACAGACTCCGCAGGCCGCGACCTGCACCAGAATCTGCCCGGGGCCGGGGCGGGGGACGGCCACTTCCTCAATCACCAGCGGCTCGCCGAATCCGCGCACGACCGCGGCCCTCATCGTCTTGTCCATCGTCGATCTCCGTTGTGCGCGAAGTATCTCGCCCAAACAGAGATGGCGCGGCATTGGGGATGTTACGGAGGCGGCGAACCGGCTGACCCGCCCCTTGGTCGCCGATCTCAGGCGCGGGTCCGTCGTACGATCACCAAGGCGACGAGGCACAGGCCGGCAAGCCCGAACCAGGTCAGCGCATAGACGAGGTGATTGTTCTGGAAGCGGATGACGGTAAGCCCGGCGCGCGGCCAAGCGTGCTTCGGCCGGGCATCGGCGTCGGCATCGATAAAGTATGGCGCCACGCGAACGAGCTGGCGCGCAGCCGCGATCGCCTGGACATCGCGGGAGAACCAGCGATCTGCCACGGGATCATTGCGGCGGAGAAAGGCACCACCAGGCTCCGACGTCCTGAGCAGACCCGTGACGGTCGCGTGCGCCGGGAGGTTGCGAGCCCGGGTGGCCTGCACCGCACGCTCCGGGGGGACATAGCCCCGGTTGACGAGCACGACGAAGCCGGTGTCGGTGCCTAGCGGCGTGAGCACCCAGAAGCCCGTGCCCAGGTCCGTCACCGCCCGCACCAGCGTCTCGCGGTCGTGGAGGAAGCGACCGCGCGCGACGACGTGCAGATAGGCGTGGCGCTCACGTTCGATCGATGGCCAAACGGCCGGAGGCGGCGCAGACACGGGCGATGCCTGCACGCGCGCGTCCACCGCTTCGATCAGCGCCAGCTTCCAGCTTCGGCGCTCGACCTGCCAGATGCCGAGCGCGCTGAAGAGGACGATACCGAACACGGCCAGGACCGTGAGGGCGGTGCGCTTGCGCCTACCCGGACGCGACCGCCCCATCACCAATCTCGCTTCAGCGAACCGGGCCGGTCATGCCGCCGGGCATCGGCATCATGTTGGTGTTAAGGTGGAACATGACCCACACCGACCCACCGATCGTCAGCACCACGATGACCGCGGTGAACAGGAACGCCAGCAGCGTCCAACCGCCCTCGGAGCGGGTGTCCAGGTGCAGGAAGCAGACGACATGGACGACGATCTGCACCAGCGCGAGCGCGAAGATCACCGCGGCGGTCCAGCCCGGCGCGGGCCCCTGCTGCGACATGACAAGCCAGAAGGGCACGACCGTGAGGATGATCGCCAGCAGCGAGCCGATCCGGTGGCCGCGGCGGCTGCCGTGACCCATCGTGTCGCCGTGCGCGTGGAGCGCGTGATCGTAGGGTTCGGTGCTCAACGGATCACTCCATACAGGTACACGAAGGTGAAAACGCCGATCCAGATGATGTCCAGGAAGTGCCAGAACATCGACAGGCAGATCAGCCGCCGCTTCATCGGCAGCGACAGGCCGTGCTGCCCGAGCTGGATCAGCATGACTGTGAGCCAGATCAGGCCTACCGCGACGTGGGCGCCGTGCGTGCCCACCAGCGTGAAGAAGGCCGATAGGAAGGCGCTGCGCTGCGGGCTCGCGCCTTCGGCGATCAGCTGCCCGAACTCGTAAAGCTCGATGCCGAGGAAGGCGAGGCCGAGCAGCCCCGTGATCGCCAGCCACGCCCGGGTCTGCCCGACCCGGCCGGCCTCCATGTGCGGCATGGCTTCGCCGAAGGTGATGGAGGAGGCAAGCAGCAGCGCGGTGTTGAGCGCGACGAGCTTAAGGTCGAAGATCTCGCGCGGGATCGGACCGCCGGCATAGCTGGTGCTCACCACGCCGAACATCGCGAACAGCGAGGCGAAGATGAGCGCATCGCTCATCAGGTAGATCCAGAAGCCCAGGATCGTGGCGCCGCCTCCGCCGTGATCATGGTCCTCCTGCTCGGCAAGGTGCCAGGTCGGGCTGGCCGCGCGAGGGTCGAGTGCGTGGTCCGTCATGTCAGGCTCCGGCGCCGAGCAGCAGCTGCTGCCGCTGGCTTTCTGTGCGGGACACCTCGTCCGCGGGGATGAAGTAATCGCGATTGAGATTGAAGGTGTGGCCGATGGCGACCGCCAGCAGGCCGGCGAAGCTGAGCGCGGCGAGCCACCACATGTACCAGACCATGCCGAAGCCGAGCGCCAGAGCGAGGCCGGAGAGGATGACGCCCGTGCCAGTGTTGCGCGGCATGTGGACCGGCCGGAAGCCGTCACGGGGCCGCTCGTACCCGCGTGCCTTCATGTCGTGCCAGGCGTCGAGCGCGTGGACCACCGGCGTGATCGCGAAGTTGTAGGCCGGCGGAGGCGAGCTGGTCGACCATTCCAACGTCCGGCCGTTCCACGGATCGCCGGTCGTGTCGCGGAGCTGCTCGCGCTTCAGGAACCCGACGAGGATGCTCATGACGAAGCCGAGGATGCCGACCAGGATGATGAGCGCGCCGATCGCCGCGATCACGAAGTAGGGCTGGATACTGGGGTCGTCGAAGTGGTTGACCCGGCGCGGCTCGCCCATCAGGCCGACAATGTAGATCGGCGTCCAGGCGACCCAGTAACCGATCACCCAGCCCCAGAAGGCGACCTTGCCCCAGAACTCGTCGAGCTTGAAGCCGAACGCCTTGGGGAACCAGTACACCATCGCCGCGAACAGGCCGAATACCACGCCGCCGATGATCGTGTTGTGGAAGTGCGCGACCAGGAACAGCGAGTTGTGGAAGACGAAGTCGGCGGGCGGGATCGCCAGCAGCACGCCGGTCATGCCGCCGACGACGAAGGTCAGCATGAAGGCGACCACCCACATCATCGGCAGCTCGAAGCGGACGTCTCCCTTGTACATGGTGAACAGCCAGTTGAAGACCTTGGCGCCCGTCGGGATCGAGATCACCATGGTGGCGATCCCGAAGAAGCTGTTGACGCTGGGGCCCGCGCCCATGGTGAAGAAGTGGTGCAGCCAGACCAGGTACGACAGGATGGTGATGACCACCGTGGCATAGACCATTGACGAGTAGCCGAAGAGCGGCTTGCCCGAGAAGGTGGAGGTGATCTCGGAATACATGCCGAACGCCGGCAGGATCAGAACGTATACCTCCGGGTGGCCCCAGATCCAAACCATGTTCCAATACATCATCGGCGCGCCGCCAAGGTCGTTGGTGAAGAACGCGGTGCCGATGTAGCGATCGAGCATCAGCAGGAAGAAGGCGGCGGTGAGCGCCGGGAAGATCGCGATCGCCAGCACGTTGGAGCAGAGCGCGGTCCAGACGAACACCGGCATTTTCATCATGGTCATGCCCGGCGCGCGCATCTTCACGACGGTGGCGACCATGTTGATGGCGCTGAGCGTCGTTCCGACGCCCGCGATCTGGAGCGCCCAGAGATAGTAGTCGACGCCGGTATCGGGACTGTACTGCAGCCCGGCGAGCGGCGCATAGGACAGCCAGCCGGTGCGCGCGAACTCGCCAACGAACAGCGAGATCATCACCAGCACCGCGCCCGCGACCGTGAGCCAGAAGCTAAGATTGTTGAGGAACGGGAAGGCCACGTCGCGCGCGCCGATCTGGAGCGGCATGACGTAGTTGATGATGCCCACCACTAGCGGGATCGCCACGAAGAAGATCATGATCGTTCCGTGCGCGGTGAAGATCTGATCATAATGGTGCGGCGGGAGGTATCCCTCGTTCGCGCCGAACGCGATCGCCTGCTGCGCGCGCATCATCAGCGCGTCGGCGAAGCCACGCAGCAGCATGACGATGCCTAGGATGATGTACATGATGCCGACCTTCTTGTGGTCGACGCTCGTGAACCATTCGGACCAGAGATAGCCCCACAGGCGATAGCGCGTGACCACACCGACGATGCCGAGCCCCAGCAGCGACACGACGATGAAGGTGCCGAACAGAATGGGCTCGTGAATCGGGAACGATTCAAACGTCAGCCGGCCGAAAATAGTCTTGAGGATGGAGTCGCTCATCGTGGTTCCGATCGCGCGGGGGTCAGGCCCGCACGGCGCCAGCGGCGCCGCGGAGGAAGGAGGGAAGGGCGGAAAGGTCGCGGTTGCGCTGGTCGCCCGGCTTCAGCTGGCCTGGAGCCTTCCCGGGCTTCGCCGGCTTGGTGACATTCGGGCCTGAGCCCTTGTCTTCGGGCGCCTTCTGGAGCGCGGGCGTGGGCTTTTCACCCATGATCGGCGCGGCGCCGCGGCCGGGCGGCATGCCGGCGCCCATGCGGTGATCGTGCGGGTTGCCGCCGGCACGCGCCATGTCGCGCGTCATCACGTCCATCATGCACGGCTTGCCTGCCTCGACGCAGCGGTTGACGATGCGATCGAACAGCTGCGGCTGCACGGCGGCGAAGCGCATCACCGGCACCTTCTCGCTCGGCTTCGCCAAGGCGACGAAACGCTCCGTGGGAAGCGAGCCGCCTTGCGCCTTCACTCCGGCCACCCAACGTGCGAAGTCTGCCGGCGACTGCCCGTGCATCTTGAAGCGCATGTTGGAGTAACCTGCGCCGGAATAGTTGGCGGAGTAGCCCTCGCTCGTTCCCGGCTTGTTCAGGACCGCATTCAGCTCGGAGCGCATGCCCGGCATGGCGTAAATCATGCCTGCCAGCGTCGGCACGTAGAAAGTGTTGAACTGATCGTTGGAGGTGATGGAGAAGCGCACCGGCACGTCCACCGGCAGAGCCAGCTCGTTCACCGTGGCGATGCCCTGCTCGGGATAGATGAACAACCACTTCCAATCGAGCGCGACAGCCTGGATCTCGAGCGGCTTGGTGCCGGCGGGCACCGGGCGGCCCGGCGAGATCCGCTCCAGCGGCCGGAAGGGATCGAGCAGGTGCGTGCTGGTCCAGGTCACGGCGCTCAGCGCAATGATGATCAGCAGCGGGCACGACCAGATCACCAGCTCCAGCGTGGTGGAGTGGGTGAAGCTCGGATCGTAGGTCTTGTTCGCGTTGCCGCGGCGGTACTTGCGCGCGAACACCACGGTCAGCACCATGACCGGCACGATGATGAGCAGCATGACGCCTGTAGAGAACAGGATCAGGTCGCGCTGCTGGACCGCGATGTCGCCGGTGGGGTTCATGACCACCATGTCGCAGCCGCCGAGCAGTGCCGGCAGCGCCAGCATCGCCAGACGCTGTGGCAGGCGCAGAGCGCGTCGCATGAGGTTGGATCCTGTCTTGAGCATGCCCGTCCGCTAACCGGCACGCCGCCCTCTCGACTTTGACAAAAGTCAAAGGTTCGCCGGTCGCCCGAGATTACGAGAAGACGTCAGATTGAAGGACTTGGAAGCATGGTAGCCAGCACCCTGGGCCCGGCGAACTCGACGGCACTTGAGCGAGACGCCAGCCTCATCAATGCCGAACGGCACGACGTTCGCCCGGGCGACATCGCCGTCGGCGTCATCATCGGCCGCTCGACCGAGTTCTTCGACTTCTTCGTCTACGCGATCGCGTCGGTGCTGGTGTTCCCAAGCCTGATCTTCCCCGACGTGAGCCCGGTGACGGGAACGCTCTACTCCTTCGCGATCTTCGCGCTGGCCTTTGTCGCGCGCCCGTTCGGCGCGATGGCGTTCCTGTGGCTGGATCGGAGGCACGGGCGAGGGGTCAAGCTGACGGTGGCCATGTTCCTGCTGGGCGGCTCGACCGCGGCCATGGCGTTCCTGCCTGGCCATGCGCAGGTCGGCTGGATCGCTGCGGCCCTGCTCGCGCTCTTCCGGATCGGGCAGGGGATCGCGCAGGGCGGCACATGGGACGGGCTGCCGGCGCTCCTGTCGCTGAACGCACCGGCCAACCGCCGCGGCTGGTTCGCCATGATCCCGCAGCTCGGCGCACCGATCGGCCTGTTCGTGGCCGCGGCCGTGTTCGCGTTCCTGCTCAACACGTTGAAGATGAGCGACTTCCTCGACTGGGGCTGGCGCTATCCCTTCTTCGTCGCCTTTGTTATCAACGTGGTCGCGCTGTTCGCCCGGCTTCGGCTCATCTCGACGCCCGAGTTCCAGGAGCTGTTCGAAAGCCGAGAGCTGCAGCCCTCGCCCGTTACCCAGATGTTCCGGGAGGAGGGGCGCACCGTGGTGCTCGGCGCCTTCGCCGCGCTCGCCAGCTTTGCGCTATTTCACCTCGTCACCGTCTTCCCGCTCTCCTGGGTGGTGCTGAATGGGGGCAGCGCTATCCGCTTCCTGACCATCGAAATGGTGGGTGCAGCCGTCGGACTCCTTGCGGTCACGGCTTCAGGGGCCATCGCCGACCGGATCGGCCGGCGGGTGCTGCTGGGCGTGTCGGCGGCGATGATCGGCGCGTACAGCGGGTTCGCACCGCAGCTCCTTGATCGCGGGCCGGCGGGCGAGTGGACCTACATGATCCTCGGTTTCGTCCTGCTCGGGCTGTCGTTCGGGCAATCGTCCGGCGCGACCAACGGCAGCTTCTCGCCCCGGCATCGCTACACGGGTGCAGGTACCACCGCGACGGCGGCCTGGTTCGTCGGTGCCGCCTTTGCACCGTTGGCGGCGCTGTTCCTCGCCAGCCGCTTCGGGCTGATCGCCGTGGGGGCGTACCTGCTGTCGGGCGCCGCCTGCACGCTGGGCGCGCTCGCGCTGAACCGTGACTGGGGCCGCAAGGCCGCCTGAGCCGGCCACCGCTACTGGAGTGAAGCCATGATGTTCCGTCACCTCGTTGTGCTCGCCAACCCGACGCCTGAAGGGTTCGACCACGCCATCGTCGATGCCTATCGGGAGGCGGTTGCAGCCAACCACCATAGCGTCGAGGTCCGCGATCTCTATGCATTGGGGTTCGACCCGGTGCTGCGCACCAGCGAGCGTCCGACTGAACCCGGCTGGTCGCCTGCAGCGGACGTCGCAGCCGAACTAGCCCATCTGGAGCGCTGCGACATTGTCGTCTTCGTCTACCCGATCTGGTTCGGCCTGCCGCCGGCCATGCTGAAGGGCTATGTCGAGCGTGTACTGGGGGCGGGCTACACCTTCCGCGATCTGCAGGCTGCTTCCGGGCAGTCGGTGGTCGCAGGAAAGCCACTTCTGTCGTTCAGCACGTCAGGCGCCTCGCTCCCCTGGCTCAACGAGCAGGGGCAGGTACTGTCGTTGAAAGAGGTGTTTGACGTCTATCTCTGGCGTGGACTGGGTATGGGACAGGCCGAGCACATTCGAATCGACTCCGTCGTGCCTGACATGGATGCCTCTTACGCCGGGGAGCAGTTGGAGCGGGTGCGCCAGGCCGCGGACAAGGCGTGCGCGATGCTCGCTGACGGTCGGTACCGCGCGCAGGCTCAGGCGGCGCTGCAGCGGCGTTCGCAAGAGGATAGCAGCCGGACGCAGTGACCAGAAAGCTGGAGGCTTTGCCGTGGAACAGCCTTTCTCGCAGGTGCTGCCCTTCGTGCGCAGGTCCAAGGTCATCGACGAGGTCGATGTTGGAGCTCTTTTGTCGGATCATGCCGACATCAGAGAAATGTGCGACCGGGTGGAAGCGCTCGCCGATCGCCTCCTGGAGGCACCGGACCATGACGAGCGTAGTGCGATCGCCGACCTGATCCAAAGCCGCTTCAGAAAGCATGTCGAGATCACCAGCAGGTTTCTCGACCGCGTGTTCGCGGGCGAACAGCTCCGCGTCGGGGCGGGTATGTTGCGACGCATCCTTCTTGAGCAGGTCGCGATCGGCATGCACGCGGAGGATGTCGGCGAGATGCTCCGAGAGAAGGGTGTCGACGACTCGCGAACGGACATGCTCAGCTACATGCTTCGCTGCCTGTTCGATGGTTGCCGGCGCTTGCTGGACTATGAAGAGCTGGCGTTCCTGTATCTGGGCGCTCGCCGATACACGCCGGGCGCAAGAATGACGCTGGAACAGGCGCTCGACGGAGCGTCCCACTAGGTTGCTGCCGCGAGCGCCGGCCGATGGAGGGCTCGCGGCCAATCACCATTTGTGGGCCAGGCCCCAATCAGGGATGCCGGCGTTCGCTGACGGTCACGAACATCATGGTCAGCATAAAAAGGCCCATGGCGCCTGCCGCGAGATACAGAAACCAGTCGTTCGGAAGATGGATCATCGTCGCCTCCTTTTGCTCGAGGCCTACGGGGTGCCGCGCTACTCGGCTGCTGCCGTTGACCAACCGCAAGGGCGTTGATCCGGCATTATACGTAGCGGCTCTGACATTTGACGATCGTCAAGGCGCAGGCAAATGTCGCCGGTCATCGCACGCTCATGACCGCTTACCATGCTGACCTCGCCGCGCTGAGTGTGCCACGCTACACCAGCTATCCAACCGCAGTTTCGTTCAGCGGGAAGGTGGGAGCTTCCGAACAACGGCAAGCGCTGGGAGCGCTGGCCGATGACGCAAAGCTCTCGCTCTACCTGCACGTTCCCTTTTGCGAGACGATCTGCTGGTACTGCGGGTGCAACACCGGTGCCGTCGGCCGCGCGAGCCGGGTCACCCGGTACGTCGAGGCGCTGCTAAGTGAGATTGAAACGGTAGCGCAGCTCGTCCGCGGCTGCGTCACCCATGTCCACTTCGGCGGCGGCAGCCCCAATGCCCTGCCGGCAGCCGAGTTCAGTAGGATCTGCGCGGCGCTTCAGCGATCGTTCCGGGTCGACCCTGCCGCCGAATGGGCTGCGGAACTCGATCCGCGTAGTCTCGACGCCGATTATGCCCGCACGCTGGCCGGCTGCGGTATCACGCGGGCCAGCCTCGGCGCCCAAACCTTTTCCCTGCGGATCCAGCAGCAGATCAACCGAGTACAGCCGTTCCGGGAGGTGGCGCTCCGCGCGGCCGAGCTGCGCGCGGCCGGTGTTGCCGCCATCAATCTCGACCTCATGTACGGACTGCCCGGCCAGACGCTGGATGACATCGCATGCACGCTTGCGCGGACGCGGTTCCTTGCACCCTCCCGTGTGGCGATGTTCGGCTACGCGCACATGCCCCGGATGCTGCCGCGCCAGCGCATGATCGACGACACGCTGCTGCCGAACGCGCATGCTCGCTTCACGCAGTCGCTGCTGGCTCATGAGATGCTCGAGGAGCAGGGTTTTGCCACAATCGGCTTCGACCACTACGCCAGGCCCGACGACCCGCTCGCCGAAGCCGCGGCGGCCGGTCGCCTCCGGCGCAACTTTCAGGGTTTCACGGATGACGACGCCGATGCCCTGATCGGCCTCGGTGCTTCCGCAATCAGTCAGGTGGGCAACGTCATCGTACAGAACGGGAAGCACCTCGGTCGGTATGTCGAAATGGTGAACTCCGGTGGGCTGGCCGGGGTCAAAGGCGTCACGCTACAGCCGACTGATCGTGCGCGCGGCTGGGTGATCGAGCGGCTGCTCTGCGACGGGCAGGTGGACCTGGACATCGCGCACCGGACGTTCGGCATTCGTGGACTGCTCGACCGAAGGGCTCATGATCGGCTGGAAGATCTTGTGCTGCGCGGCCTGGTGACGATCTCGGGCGCGACGCTCGCGCTGACCCCGGAGGGGAAGCCCTACGCCCGCCTGGTCGCTAGCGCGTTCGACGAGCACTCGGCGCTCAACGTCCAGCGGTTCAGCCGCGCAGTCTGATCTTCGGGCGCAAAAAAGCGGCCACGTCGGGGAACCGGCGTGGCCGCTGAGTTCGGCCGGAGAAAGGGCGTTAGAAGCGCATGCCGACGCCGACGCCGATTACCAGCGGATCGATGCTGACACGCACACGGTTCGTCCCCGCGGCGGTGGTCAGCCGGGCCGTGGTGTCAATGTCGATGTACTTGACGTCGACGTTCAGGAAGGTGCGAGGCCCGATGTCGACATCGACGCCCGCCTGCAGTGCGTAACCGGCGCTGTCGCTCATGCGCACCTTCGTCGACCCGAGCGCGCCTTCCAGTGCGTCGCTGGCATTCTCGGCATAGAAGACCGTGTAATTGACGCCGGCGCCCACATAGGGCCGGATCTTGCCGGTGGGCGCGAGATGGTATTGCAGGGTCAGCGTCGGCGGCAGCACCCACGTACTCGCAACCGTATCGATGGCGGCGATTGAGCCTCGCCCCGTCGCCTTGTGCTTCGTCGTGGCGACGATCAGCTCCGCGCCGATGTGGTCGGTCGCCATGTAGGTGAAATCAACCTCGGGCATCACGCTGTCGGTCACGCCCACCCGGCTGCCCGGAAGGCCGGAAACCTCACCGGAACTCTCCGTCGGCGACACCACGATGCCGCGGACGCGCACCAGCCAGTCGCCGGCGGCGGTCTGCGCCGCGGCCATGCCGGGAGTGAGCAATGCCGCGGTGAACAGGGCGGCGGTCAGGTAGGCGCGCATGGGAGACTCCTCGAAGTGAGCTCCGCGGCTAGTCCCTGATCTCCCGGTCTCGATTTGACCTGCGACAACCCGGGACCTTCGTACAATCCCTTATGCCCGAGGGCGCGGCAGCTCCTTATCGGCGGTGGGGAAGGGAAGTATGATGCAATTGGCCGCCGCTCAGTCGACACTCTCATCGCGTTGCATGGGCTGCGCTGCCCGCAGCCGTTCGCTCTGCAGCAACTTCTCGCCGGAGGCGGCACGCGAGTTCGACCGGCTCGCCCGCCCGATCACGCTCGCGCGCGGCGAGACGCTGGTCTGGGAGGATGACGACACGCTGCTCGTCGGCTTCGTCGTGTCCGGAGTCCTTAAGCTGACCGCGTCGCTCGCCGATGGACGCGAGCAGATTCTGGGACTTGCCGGCATGGGGGACGTGGTCGGCAGGCCGTTCGGTACACGGAGCAGCTATTCCGTCACAGCGCTCGGACAGACCCGGCTTTGCGTTTTGGGGCGACCGGCCTTCGAGCAGTTCGCCGCAACCCACCCGGAGGTCGAGCATGCACTGCTGCTGCGCGCCCTGGACGAGCTCGACAGGGCGCGTCGATGGATGCTGTTGCTCGGCCGCAAGTCGGCCGGTGAGCGGGTTGCCAGCCTGCTAGTCGAGTTTGCGGAACGATCGCCAGAGGACAACGTCGCGTTTCCCCTCACCCGACAGCAGATGGGCGACCTTCTGGGGCTCTCGCTCGAGACAGTCAGCCGCGAGCTGAGCAAGCTCAAGGCCAGAGGCCTGATCACCTTGTCGGTGAAGCATTTCCGCGTCGAGGACGAGGCGTGCCTTCGCCAGCGCGCGGCCTGACATCCGGAACATTGCGGATATTGGCGCCGCGGTCGCCCTCCTAGCATCGATCCAGGCTAGAGGAGGGAACCCATGAAGAACATCCTGCTGCTGATCCACGGCGATGAAGGACAGGAGGCCCGGTACCAGTCGGCTCTCGACGTTGCGCGCGCGGTGGGCGGGCATCTCACCTGTCTCGACCTGACGATCATCCCCGAGGTGATGGGCGACTATGTGGCGATGGGCGTCGGCGGCCTTCTGCTCGCCGAGGAGCAGGAGAGCGAGACCCTTCACGGTGTCCGGATGCGGGCGCGGCTCGAGCGCGAGGACGTCCCGTTCGACTGGACAGAGACGACCGGCTTTCTGTCGCAGACGATCGAAGCTCGGGCGCGAATGACGGACCTGATCGTGCTCAGCACGGACGAGGACGGCAAGCTTCTCCCGCGCATGCGGGACGTGATCGGCGATCTGCTGGTGCACACCGGCAAACCCGTGCTCGCCGTACCTCCGGCTTCTCGCAAGCTCGATGTGCGGGGTCGCGCGATCGTCGCTTGGGACGGCTCGCCGGACGCGGAGGCGGCGCTGACTGCGGCCATGCCGCTCCTGTCGCTCGCCCGCTGCGTCACGCTCTACTATGCCGACGACAAGTCGATGGACACGCCGATCGAGGATGCGGCCCGCTACCTCTCGCGGCATGGGATCGAACCCGTGATCAAGAGGGAGCCGATCGGCATCGACCGGGTGGACGTCGCGCTCCGGTGCGAAGCCGAAATGGGTCACTATGACCTGGTCGTCATGGGCGCTTATGGCCACGCTCGCACGATGGAGACGATCTTCGGTGGCGCGACGCAGGGCATGCTGAAGCGGTGCCGGGTACCCCTGCTGCTCGTCCACCACCGCTAAAGGATCAGGGAAGGACGAGAACGTCGCGGGCGGCAGTATCTCGCTGTCGCCCGTGACAACCGTCACCGATGCAGCTCCTCGTTGAACTTGCCGCGGCCACCATGCTGGTCGCCATCACGTGCGCGGTTCACCTGATGGGTATCGCCGCGCTGATGCTGCTGCTGCGCCTGCATCGGCGCCGGCGGCCGGCCGATGCGAGGCTGATATGGGAAGGCCTGGCTATCGTGGGCGCGGCGACCGGCCTCTTTGTCCTGCATGGCATAGAGATTTGGCTCTATGCCGGCTTCTATCTGTTCGTCGGAGCGTTGCCCTCTCTTGAAGCGGCCCTCTACTTCTCGACCGCGTCCTACACGACGGTCGGCTATGGCGATGTGGTCCTTGCGCCGGGATGGCGGGTGCTCGGCGCCATCGAAAGTGCGAACGGCATCATCCTGCTGGGCTGGTCAACCGCCTTCTTCGTCGCCATCGTGGGCCGCATCCGCTGGCTGGAATCCGAGATCGAGAACACGCAGTGATCAACGCCGAGACCACCCCCGCCGCGACCGCGGAGGACCTGGCGCTGTTCGTTGCGAGCGTGACCGACCGCGCCCTGTTGCTGGCGGCGCCCGACGGAACGCTGACCTATTGGGGCGAGGGAGCGGAGCGGCTGCTCGGCACGCCGAGGAGCGAAGCGGTCGGGCGCAGTATCGACGCCTTCTGGCCAGCGGCGAGCGGTCGATGGCCACAAGCCGGCGCAAGCATCACTGTTCGGCTGGAAGACTGGTGCAAGCGTGCGGACGGTTCGGAGTTCCTCGCCGATATCACGGTCGCGCCCGTGTTCGACGGCCAGAAGCTCCGCGGCTACGGACTGATGATCGCCGACGTCACGGGGCGGCGCGCGGCCGAGCACATGCTGGCCGAGAGCGAGGCGCATATGCGCTCGGTGCTCGCGACTGTGCCGGACGCCATGGTCGTGATCGACGAGCGGGGGCTGATCCAGTCGTTCAGCGCCGCGGCCGAGCGCCTGTTCGGCTACGGGGAAACAGAGGTCCTCGGCCGCAACGTCAGCCTGCTGATGCCCGGCGACCACCGGGCGCGGCACGATCGCTACATCGGTCATTATCTCGAGACCGGCGAGCGACGGATCATCGGCATCGGCCGCATCGTCGTCGGGCAGCGCAAGGACGGCACCGAGTTCCCGATGGAGCTGTCGGTCGGGGAGGCTCACGGCGCCAACGGCAGGATCTTCACCGGCTTCATCCGCGACCTGTCGGACCAGCAACGCGCCGAGTTGCGGTTGAAGGAGTTGCAGGGCGAGCTGATCCATGTTTCACGGTTGAGCGCGATGGGGACCATGGCCTCGACACTCGCGCACGAGCTGAACCAGCCGCTGACCGCGATCGCCAATTACCTGGAGGCGGCGCGTGACCTGCTGGACGCGGAGGATGCGCCCAGAGAGCTTCTGGCCGAGGCGGTCGGCGAGTCCGCCAACGAGGCGCTCCGCGCCGGCCGCATCGTGCGGCGGCTGCGCGAGTTCGTAGCCCGCGGCGAGACCGAGCGTCGCATCGAGCCTGTACCGTCCCTCATTGAGGATGCGATCCGGCTCGGGCTTACCGGCGCGCGCGAGCGCGGCGTGCGCAGTTTCGTGTCGCTCGACCCGGCGGCCAGTCATGTGCTCGCAGACCGCGTCCAGATCCAGCAGGTGCTCGTCAATCTGCTCCGCAATGCGGTGGAGGCGCTGGGCAACGGCGAGGTCAGCGACATCACGACGTCCACGATCCGCGACGGCGCTCATGTGCGTATCGGGATCACGGACACAGGCCCGGGGTTGGATCCAGCAATCGCACCACGGCTCTTTCAGGCCTTCACGTCGAGCAAGCAGGACGGCATGGGCCTGGGCCTGTCCATCTGCCGGACCATCGTGGAGGCGCATGGCGGACGCATCTGGGCGGAGCCCGGCACGGACAAGGGCGCGGCCTTCTACTTTACGCTACCGGCTGCGTCGGAAGGGGACGAGGTATGAGCGAGCGCCGGCTCGTCCATGTTGTCGATGATGAGGATGCCGTCCGCCGCTCGGTCGGCTTTCTGCTCCGCACCTCGGGCTTCGACGTGCAGAGCCATGCCTCGGGCGTAGCCTTCCTCAAGGAGGTCAAAGCGGCGGAGCCTGGGTGCGTGCTGCTCGACGTCCGCATGCCCGAGATCGACGGGCTTGAGGTCCAGCAGCAGATGGCGCAGCGCGGCGTCGGCTGGCCGGTGGTGATCCTGACCGGACATGGCGACGTGCCTATCGCCGTTCAGGCGATGAAGGCGGGCGCTGTCGACTTTCTGGAAAAGCCGTTCGACAAGGCGTCGCTGCTGCGCGCACTCGCCGCCGGTTTCGCGATCTTCGACCGGCATGATGCGGCCGCTGCCTCGGCGCAGGAGGCTGCCACGCGCATCGCCGCGCTGACGCCCCGCGAGCAGGACGTTCTGCGCGGGCTTGCCGATGGTCTGCCGAATAAAACTATCGCCTTCGATCTCGGCATTTCGCCCAGGACGGTCGAGGTGCACCGGGCCAATCTCATGACCAAGCTCGGTGTTCACAGCTTGTCCGAGGCGCTTCGGCTTGCCTTCGCGGCCGGCCTCGGAGGGGAAGCTCGTACATCTACGTAGAGCGTTGTCGCCATAACGAGGGCAGGGTGGCTCGATGGAACAGAACCCCCGAGCGCTCGCCGTCATCGTTGAGGACGACCAGGCCGTCCGCCGATCGTTACAGCTGCTGCTGCACTGGCGCGGGTATGACGTGCGCGCCTACGGCACGGCGCAGGCGAGCGTTGCGGGCGACGACCTCGCCTCCGTAGGCCTGCTGGTGGCGGACTACCAGCTGCCTGATGGGGATGGGATCGGCGTTCTCCGGGCGCTGCAGCGACGTGGCTGGTGCGGACGAGCCGTTCTGGTCACCGGACACCCCAGCGCCGGGCTGAAGGATGCGGCGCTCGCGAGCGGTTTCAATGCTGTTCTCGAAAAGCCGCTCCGCCGACACGAACTGCTCGGCGCGCTCTCACGCTGAGCGATCGCCCACGCGGCACGGGGTGATTTCGCGGTAGACTGAGGGAAGATACGGATAGGCCACGACCCGGCTTCGGTCGATGGTCCATTCCATGTTGTCTATTGCCTTCCTTCTTATGCTCGCGTCCGTGCCGGAAGCGCCTGCGCTGACCGCCGGCACCGTGGCGCAAGCTGCGGCGCGGCTTCGACCGGGCCAGTATCTCTGGGCCCCGCAGGTTGCACCCAGCGGTCCCATGATCATGGTCGTGAACCTCAGGACGCAGCGAGCGACGGTGTACCGCAACGGCATACCGATCGGCATCACCACGGTGTCGTCCGGTCGGCCCGGGCACGAGACACCGCCGGGCGTCTATACAATCCTGCAGAAGGAAGCGGACCACCGCTCCAACTTGTACAACAACGCGCCCATGCCGTTCATGCAACGCCTGACCTGGGACGGCATCGCGCTGCACGGCGGCGCTCTTCCTGGCTATCCGGCCTCCCACGGCTGCATCCGCCTGCCGGAGGCGTTCGCGCGCTTGCTCTTCGCCGAAAGCCGACTGGGCATGATGGTGGTCGTCACGCGGCTTGATACGATGCCGGTGATGGCGGCTACGGAAGCGGCGCCGCTCCTGCCTGATCGGATCGAGCCTACCCTCTGGAAGGCGGAGAAGAGAGGTGCCGCTGCCCTTTCGGTCGTAGTGAGCACGACTGATCGTGAGGTGCGGGTCATTCGCGACGGAAAGGAGATTGGGGCGGCGCCCGTGACGTTGACGGGCAACGTCACAGGCCCGGTCGCTTACCAGCGGCAGGTCGACGGCCGTTGGCTGCGCCTCGACCTGCCAGGCTCGGGGAGGGCCGTCGTACCCGATCTCGGGCCGGACGTGATCGGGGTCGATCCCGACTTTAGCGCCCGCGTGCTGGATGCAGCGGGTCCGGGGACCACTGTGGTGGTTACTCCAGATCGCCTTCGGCCAGAGCTATCCCTTACGTCAACCTTGATGACGGGGAACGAGTAGACCCCGCAATCAGGCAAACGTGACCGATCGTGGCCGCTCTTGGACCTGAGTGCTCCTGCCAGCGTTGATCGTTGCGGAAAGGAGAATTGAGATGAAAGAGGTCCATGATGAGGCCTCGGCAGCAACCGCGAACAACGGCGTCGTCGACGTGAGCGGTCCGGACGCAGTCAATGTGAGCCTCAAGCCTGCCGCAGCGCTCAAGACAGCGGAGCGGATCAGCAGCGCGGCAGTTGAGGCGCTCCTGGAGCAGACGAGCCAGGCATCGAAGGAACGCCACTAACAAATCAGACTTTCAGGTGGCGAGGCGCTCTAGTGGCGCATGGAGGGACCAGACGAGGCCGGACGGTAGCTCCTGTATCCCGCATTGCCCACCGAGACGACGCGGCGTTGCCACGCTTAGCAATCGGTCGCTCCAAGCTGAAAGTGGTGCCCTCATCTGCGGTCCGTCGCGATCGGCCCATTGCAGCCATAAGTAAGACGCCTCGACATCGTTGGCGCTCCAGCTGATCTCGACGTAGCCATTCCTGCTGCTCAAGGCCCCGGTCCTGAATGAGTGAACGTGCAGCTCGTGAAGCGCCAGGCCAAGCGTCACCGCGGCGCCAGGACCGACCAGCACTGATGGACCAGTTACCTTGCAGCGCTTGTCACCGACAACGTTCATGAGGCGAGACACAAGGACCTGCAGATCCGTAGAATGCGATTGCGGCTGCAGGAGAAGATCGCCGATGCTGCTCAGCATCGCAGTCCGCGCGGCGAGATCCCGAGCCTTGTCGATCAAGGGTCGATCCTCGTCGAGAACTTGATTTGTTATCGCGGAGACGATCGCAAGGAGGTTGCGCAACTGGTGACGTGCGGTACTCGCGGAGACGTAATCAACGGATTGGGATAGGGCGACAGATGGCAAGCCCAAAGCCGGCGCCACTTGCGCAAGATCACCGCTGATCCGTACCTCGGAGCCGTCAACCAGCGACACAGTGGTCGTGGCCTCGACCCCCCGAACCTGCACGATAGCTTCAGGGTTGATCACGAGACGGGACCCGTCCGAAGCGACCAACTCACGAGAATGAGCATCAACCCTAAAAAGAGCTGAGCCGCTGGCACCGGCGCTCACGTCCTGTGTTAGCACTTGATCGCCGACACGATCGGCTTCGGCATGGTCCAGCGCTTCCGCCAGCTTGCAGGCAAACAGGCTTGATCCGTTTCCGTTATCGTCCAAAACATTCAGCGCTTGACGCGCCAGTGCAATTGACGTGAGTTCCGTCTCTCGATTGTTCATGCGGCTTAGCCCAGGACCACGCCAGCAGTGCGCTGTTCGCTCAAATTGGTGCTACCGCACAAGCATGTAGCGTGCAATCTGATGGGAACGGCGTCGCGATCTGTTCACTCATTGGCGCGCTCAGAGAAAACCTCATTTTACATAAGATATATTATCGGACTGGCGGATTGTAGGTGCTAAGTAGAAATGACACTCCTCCGCTAGATAGAAAAGGCACAACGAGTGCCAGCGGGTCGCCGGTGTCATGGCCATCCTCGGCAGCGAGGATGTGCAAGCGATGACGGTGCTGA